>NZ_JAPWGV010000013.1:0-147003 GCF_027213915.1 Sulfitobacter sp. G21635-S1 | reverse complement strand
CGTGACAATCGTCAACGCCCTCGTCAAATCAGGCCAGAAATGGTCCACTCAGACCGTCTGAGAAATACAGTTGCTAAGAGCGCGCGCAGGGTCTGAACAGCCCGAAGTGCGCGCGCATCCGACCCTGGTTGCAACGCTGTTCTTTATCGAGACTGCAACAGGCGATAGAGTGTCCCTGATCTGGTTCACGTCGGTCCGCAGCTCTATGCTGCAGCCGTTTCATACCTATCCCGATGATCGCGGAGGCCAAGAGACATGCAAACCACCAGGATGACACTTGTTGTCGCAACCTTGACTGCACTGACCTCCACCCCCGTCACGGCCCAGACCCTGGCAGAAATACTTGCACCGCGCCCGGATACCTACGCCTGCTGGCAGCGCAGCTATTCGGCGGATCATCTTGCCGAACACCCCCTGCAAAAGGTCACCGAGGTCTTCTTTCACCTCAGCTATTACGAAATGGAGCATCACGAGGCGGGCAAGGGCAATTATTCCTTCTCGGTCGATTTCACCACCCGTGAGCGCAAGGGCGGGGCCGGCGGGCTGTGTCATCAGGATGATCAGGGCCAGGTGATCTGCGGCGGCGATTGCGACAGTGGCGCCCTGACGATCCGCAACGCCCGGACCGAAGGATCGCTGTTGCTGGAGCTGACATCGGGCGGCATGACCTTGACAGATTGCGGCGACGATACGCCTTTTTACCTCCCGGCCGAACCGGATGATACGCTTTTTCTGGTCCATCCTGCGCATTGCCCCGCAGATTAACAGGCACCGGCAAGTGACAGCAAAACCCCCAAGCCGCCTGTGGCAGGTGTTTTCCGGCCCCGAAGCATTGGAAGCCTTGCCGGACGACGGTCACCGCTCTCCCTGGAGCTTTCCGGCGCAGGTGCGCATTCCGATGGAGCATTGGGAGGCGATCTTGGGTTTTGCGCGCCGTCTTGATCCGGCGGGCGCGGAGTTGCTGGCGCATGCCTCCTTCCTTGACGGAACCATGCTCGCGCCCGGGGCAGAAGCCGATTTTCTGGCGTTTCTTGAAACCTTGGCAAAAGCCGTTCTTGAGGCCGCCCCGCTGACACCCGATGAGAGCGACCCGGCCCTGATACCGGAACCGATGCCAAATATGTCACACGCGCAGATGCTGCGCGATATTGTCCGCCTTGCCAATCGCACGCGGCAACATGGGATGACTTTTGACAGCTGGGTCGATTGACCTGCCGGGCGCGCCTTACGGTGCGTCGATGGTTAATGAAATATCGCGCGCAACCCCATCCGGCGCGGCAAGCAGCAGATAGAAATCACCACCAATCGCGATCAGCTGCGCCGTAAACTTCTGTTCCGCGCCCGGCGCGACATCTGTGCGTAGATACCCTTTGAGGATCAGCCCCTCTTCGGGTGGTTCCTGATTGCGCACCGGCTTGTCAACAAAGACGGCGGCCAGTTGCCACAGATCGACATCAACATGGCTGTAAACCTGCAATGCACCCTCGCCTGAACGGGCGGTGCCGCTGATCTGTATCTTTCTGCCATAGTACAGAGTGTTGTCGGTCCGGGCCAGTTTCAGGCGAAACCGACCCGTGAGTTCCTCGATCGAGACTGAGCCGCTGACACTGGACGACCCGCCGCTGGAAAAGCGGGTGGCAAGGTGTGATCTGACACCTTGCGCACGGCCATTGTCGCCGGGGACAGCCTCAACAAAACCGCTTTCCAGATATTTCTCTTTAAAGGCAAGGGCCTGGCACCATTGCCGATCATGAGGGCTCAGCCGGTCATTGTTGTTGAAATCCATGCAATCCGGACGCGGCGCGGCAGCGACGGCGGAACAGGCCAGCAGGCCGGTCAAAAGTGCAGAGGCAAAGAATGACGTCATCTCACGTATCATAGGCGCTTCGTCACCTTGCTCCAAGCTCCTGTCTGGCGCGTCAGATCGTGCTGCATCGCTTTCCGGAACCTCCAGATCGAACAGCCCATATCGCGTGCGAATTGTTAACGCGTTATCTGTTGACAGGGACTTATTTATTTAACATGTTATATTTAATTCGGGAGGAATCATGCCGCATCTCACCATCGACTATTCTCCATCTCTTGAAGCGCGCGCGGACATTCCTGCCCTTTGCACTGCGCTGCATAAGGTCATGGTGCGTTCGAACGTCTTCCCGACTGCCGGAATCCGTATCCGTGCCCACAAGGCGGATCATTTCATCGTCGCAGATGGACAAGGGGAAAATGACTTTCTGGCCATGACGCTCAGCGTCGGGGCCGGGCGTGGCACGGACCAGCTGAAGGCGGCAGGCGATGCATTGTTCTCTGCCGCGCAAGAGGTCCTGAAAAATCCGCTGGCTTCCCCCCATTTTGCGCTTTCGCTCGAAATCAGGATCATCGACCCGGATCTCAGCTGGAAAGACACGCCAATTCACGCCCGCCTTACCGGCCATTCCTGAGGATGTCTTTGACGTCTTGCCGCCCAGATACACGAGGACTTCCATGACCGTTCTAGACAACAATCTGAAAATGCTCGACGGCTTCCTGGCCCGCTTTCGCGACACCGGCATCCTGAACCGCATTGCCGGGCAGGATGTTGCGGGCAGCGGGGGAGTTTTCCAGACAACCTCTCCGGTCGACAAAAGCGTGATTTGCGACGTGGCACATGGCACCGCGGCAGACATCGACGCGGCGGCAAGTGCCGCACATGACGCTTTCCCGGCCTGGCGCGACCTGCCAGCGCTTGAGCGCAGGAAAATCCTGATCCGGGTGGCCGAAGGCATCGAGGCAAGGGCCGAGGAAATCGCACTCTGCGAATGCTGGGACACCGGCCAGGCCTATCGCTTCATGTCCAAGGCGGCGCTGCGCGGTGCCGAGAATTTCCGCTATTTTGCCGATCAGGTGGTGCAGGCCCGTGATGGTCAGCACCTGAAATCACCGACGTTGATGAACATTACCACCCGCGTGCCCATCGGCCCGGTGGGCGTCATCACCCCATGGAACACGCCCTTCATGCTGTCCACATGGAAGATCGCCCCCGCGCTGGCCGCCGGCTGCACCGTGGTGCACAAACCTGCCGAAGCCTCGCCCCTGACCGCACGACTGCTGGTCGAGATTGCAGAGGAAGCAGGCCTGCCGCCGGGCGTGTTGAACACCGTCAACGGCTTTGGCGAGGGCGCGGGCAAGGCGCTGTGCGAACATCCGAAAATCAAGGCCATCGCCTTTGTCGGGGAAAGCCGCACCGGCAGCCTGATCACCAAACAGGGCGCCGACACGCTGAAACGCAACCATCTGGAACTGGGCGGCAAGAATCCCGTCATCGTCTTTGACGACGCCGATCTGGAACGTGCGCTGGATGCGGTGATTTTCATGATCTACTCGATCAACGGCGAACGCTGCACCTCTTCCTCGCGCCTGTTGATCCAGGACAGCATCCGCGAAGAATTCGAAGCCAGGCTGGTCGCGCGTGTGAACAACATCAAGGTCGGCCATCCGCTGGATCCGGCAACCGAGATCGGTCCGCTGGTCACCGAGGAACATTACAACAAGGTCACCCGCTATTTCGACATCGCCGTTGAGGACGGTGCAACCGTCGCTGCCGGTGGCGAAAAACTGGGTGACGAAGGCTATTTCGTGCGCCCGACCCTGTTCACCGGTGCGAACAACCAGATGCGCATCGCACAGGAGGAAATCTTTGGCCCGGTGCTCACCTCGATCCCCTTTTCGACCGAAGAGGAAGCCTTGCAGATTGCGAATGACATCCCCTACGGGCTCACCGGCTATGTCTGGACCAACGACCTGACCCGCGCGCTGCACTTTACCGACAAGCTGGAAGCAGGCATGATCTGGGTCAATTCCGAAAACGTCCGCCACCTGCCGACCCCTTTCGGCGGGGTCAAGGCCAGCGGCATCGGTCGTGACGGCGGCGACTGGTCATTCGAGTTCTATATGGAACAGAAACACATCGGTTTTGCCACCGGCCAGCACAAGATCGCCCGCCTGGGTATCTGATGCCGCTTTGGACAATTGCGCGACAGCCTCGCGCAGCAGGAGAATTTCATGCCCATTCCCACACCCAATCTTTACCCCGCGTTCAACATCATCCGGCTAAGCCATGTGTGCCTGAACGTGTCTGATCTGGCCGCATCAAAAAAGTTCTACGCCGAGATCCTGGGCCTTCAGGTCACCGACGAAAGCGACAGCCACGTCTATCTGCGCGCGATGGAAGAGCGCGGGCATCACTGCGTGATCCTGCAGAAATCGGACCTGCCCGGCACGGTCGAAGTGATGGGTTTCAAGACTTTCGACGAGGCTGATCTGGACAAGGCCGAAGCCTATTTCAAAGGCAAGGGCCGCCCGACATCCTGGGTCGAGCGCCCTTATCAGGGCCGCACCCTGCTGACCTCCGACAACATGGGCATCCCGCTTGAGTTTTATCACAAGATGGACCGGCTGGCGCCGATCCACCAGAAATACGCGCTCTATCGGGGGGTGAAACCCCTGCGCATCGACCATTTCAACTGCTTCAGTCATGACGTCGATGCCTCCGTCGCCTTCTATTCCGACTTCGGCTTCCGGGTGACGGAATACACCGAGGACGAAGACAGCAAGAAGCTCTGGGCAGCCTGGATGCACCGCAAGGGCGGCGTGCATGATATGGCGTTCACCAATGGCACCGGTCCGCGCATGCACCATCTCGCCTTCTGGGTGCCAACCCCGCTGAACATCATTGATCTGCTCGATCTGATGGCAACTTCCGGCTATGTCGACAACATCGAACGCGGACCGGGCCGTCACGGCATCTCGAACGCCTTCTTCCTCTATATTCTTGACCCCGATGGACACCGGATCGAAATCTATTGCTCGGATTACCAGACGGTTGACCCGGATCTTGAGCCGATCAAGTGGGACCTCAAGGACCCGCAACGCCAGACGCTTTGGGGCGCACCCGCGCCGGAAAGCTGGTTCAGGCACGGAACCAGTTTTGTCGGAGTCGAGACCGCTGAGTCGACGATCAAAGCCAGCCCGATCATCGCGCCATGAGTGTCCCCATGAAATTTGCAACTTTCACATCCGGCGGTAAGACCTTTTACGGTGCGGTCACCGAAACGGGCATGATTGCCCTGAACGACGCATTCCCCGAATGGCCAACGCTGTTTGACGCGGTGCAGGCCGATGGTCTGGCCACGCTGGCACAGGCCGCCGAGGGCAAACCCGTCACGCACACAGGTGTGCAATATGAGATGGTCCTGCCCAACGCCCGCCGCATCCTTTGCGTCGGCGTGAACTTTCCCGACCGCAACGCCGAATACAAGGACGGCAGCGAACAGCCGAAGTACATGTCGCTGTTTCCACGTTTTGCCAGTGGCTTTACCGGCCACGACCGCCCGCTGATCCGCCCGCCCGAAAGCCACCAGCTCGACTACGAGGGCGAGGTTGCCATTGTCATCGGCAAGGGCGGCCGGCGCATCCCGCAGGCCAGCGCTTACGACCACATTGCCGCCCTGACGCTGTGCAACGAGGGCACCATCCGCGACTGGGTGCGCCACGCCAAGTTCAACGTGACGCAGGGCAAGAACTGGGACAAGTCGGGCGCGATCGGCCCGTGGCTGGTGCCCTTCACCGACGCCGCCCAGCTGGACGAGGCGCGCATCATTACGCGCGTGAACGGCGAAGTCCGGCAGGACGATGTGCTGTCGCGCATGATGCACCCGGTCCGCCGCGAGATCGAATATATCTCGACCTTCATGACGCTGGAGCCGGGCGACATCATTGTGACCGGCACGCCCACCGGGTCCGGGGCACGGCTGGACCCGCCGCAATACCTGAAACCCGGCGACGTGGTCGAGGTTGAGGTGGCGGGCATCGGCACCCTGCGCAACACCGTCGAGGATGAAGTGTTATGACGCCCCAGGATCACGCCCGCGCCGCCGCCGAGCTGCTGGCGGCAGAGGAAAGCGGCGACCAGATCGGCCTGCTCAGTCTGCGCCATCCGGAGATCGGGATGGATGACGCCTATGCGGTGCAGAATGCGATTTGTACGGCCAAGCTGGCCCGGGGCCGCAGGGTGATCGGCTGGAAGATCGGCCTGACCTCCAAGGCGATGCAATATGCGCTGGGGATCGACATCCCCGACAGCGGCATCCTGTTTGACGATATGGCCTTCGATCACGGCGCCACTGTGCCCGCGGGCCGGTTCATTCAGCCGCGTATCGAGGCCGAGATTGCCTTTGTCCTGAAATCCGCCATCGGCGGCGCTGATGTGACCCGCGACGAGGTGATCGCGGCCACCGATTATGTCGCCCCGGCCATCGAGATTCTCGACACCCGGATTGTGCGTGTCGATGCCGAGACGGGCAAATCCCGCAGCGTCTTTGACACCATCAGCGACAATGCGGCCAACGCGGGTATCGTGCTGGGTCCGCAACGCCACGCGGTTGATGCCTTTGACCTGCGCTGGGTCGGTGCGATCACCACGCGCGATGGCGCGGTCGAAGAAACCGGCCTGGGTGCCGGCGTGCTGAACGATCCGGTGGAAAGCGTGGTCTGGCTGGCCCGCCGCATGGCGCAATACGGGCAGAGTATCGAACCCGGTCAGGTGGTCCTGTCAGGCAGTTTCATCCGCCCCGTCGAATGCCCGCCGGGCAGCGTGATCACCGCCGATTTCGGGGATTTCGGGGATGTAGCACTCTCTTTCGGCTGAAGAAACTCCGGGCCTGCGCTGCGCAACTGTTGAGACGCGGCAGCGGCAGGCGGAGTCGGCTGTTATTCGATCAGATAGTCCTCTTTGAACCAGTGTTCTTCCAGGTTCGCGCCCTCACCGATACGGTCAACGACGGCAAAAAGACCAGGCTCCGAAAGCGGGGCCAGGACGCCATGCCATGTCCCCCGGTGAAAATTGATGGCCTGACCCGGTGCCGTCAGAAACGCCCTTGGGTCTACCGGAGTGCCATTGTCGTCCCGGCAGACCACGACGAGAAAGGGATCGGCTGTCATCGGCACGAAGGCCTGGCTGCCTTCCGGGTGCCGTTCGACCATCTTCAATTTCAGCGGCAGGGTTTCCATTTCGCCCTTGAAAATGCTGATCCCCGCGCGCCCGTCAGAAAAATCGAGACGCGCCCGGTCGTGGTATCGGCCACATTTGCCCTGATTGATGAGCTTGTCGGCTGTGCCGGAAGCGTCCAGCAGGTCACCATAGGGTTCAAAGGACTTGGCCGTCAGTTTTTCCAGCTTGAGGGGAATGGTCATGATCCGAATTTCTCCAAAAGCCGCAGTTCCGCGATGCGTTCAACCTGTCGGCAGGCTTCGGCAAATTCCGTATCCCTGTCGTTGCCGATGCGTCGTTTGAAAGCCGCCCCGATGCTGGCCTTGGTATTGTCCTTGACCGCGATGATAAAGGGAAAGCCGAATTTGGCGGTGTAGGTTTCGTTCAGTTCGGTGAAGTCGGCACGCTCCTGATCCGTGAGCTTGTCCAGACCCGCGCCCGCCTGTTCGGCGGTGCTTTCACGGGTCAGCCGCCCTGCTGCTGCAAGTTTCCCGGCCAGATCAGGGTGCGCGGTAAGCACGCTCAGACGCTGCTGCTCTGACGCGCCCCGAAACACGCCGGAAAGGGCCTGATGCACACCCTGCGCCGTGTCATGGGTCAGTCCCAGTTCACCGTCAAAGGCAGCTTCGGCGATCCATGCAGAATGCTCGAATATCCCCCCGAATTCAGAGACAAAGGTGGCGCGGTCCATCTCTGACGGTCTGTTGAAAGTCACAGGCGGGTTCTGACTGATCCAATGCTGTGCGATTTGATGGCGTGTCGCAAACCAGACGCCTTCATGTGACTTCATGTATTCAATCACTCGGCGCAGGGCTGCGGCGCGGCCGGGCCGTCCGATCAACCGGCAGTGCAGGCCGATGGACAGCATCTTTGGCGCACCGCCCTCGCCTTCCTCGTAGAGGAAGTCAAAGCTGTCCTTCAGATAGGATTCAAACTGATCCCCGTTGGTGAAACCGGCCTGAATGGCAAACCGCATGTCGTTGCAGTCCATCGTATAGGGGACAATCAGCTGGTGCCGGCCTGTGAAGGTCATCCAGTAGGGCAGATCGTCGGCATAGCTGTCGGCAACATAGTCGAACTGCCCCGTTTCAGCGGCCAGACGCACCGTGTTGTTTGAACACCGCCCGGTGTACCAACCCCGCGGCGCTTCGCCCACGGCCAGTGTATGCACCCGGATCGCTTCGGCAATCTGCGCGCGCTCTTCTTCTTCCGGCATGTCCTTGTGCTCGACCCATTTTAGACCGTGGCTGGCAATCTCCCAATCCGCGGCCTTCATGGCGGCAACCTGTTCCGGGGCGCGCGCAAGGGCGGTTGCCACGCCGTAGACCGTGACCGGTACATCCCTGAGCATCCGGTGAAGTCGCCAGAAACCGGCGCGCGATCCATATTCATAGATCGATTCCATGTTCCAATGCCGCTGCCCCGGCCAGGGTTGTGCGCCTGTAATCTCAGAAAGAAAGGCCTCCGACGCGGGATCCCCATGCAGGATGTTGTTCTCGCCGCCTTCTTCATAGTTCAGGACAATCTGAACAGCGATTTTTGCGCCATTTGGCCAATTTGCAGCTGGCGGTGTGGCACCATATCCGGTCATGTCGCGCGGGTATCGGGTCATTCTCTTCCTCCTGGTTGGACCGCTTGTAATTCAAAACAATAACAAGGATTTTCAAAAAAATCAGGAAGGAGCCTCAACCAGCTCCGGGTTTGTGAATCATGACGCCAGTTGACAGACTGTGCGAAACCAAAGGAGCATGCCATGTCCGGCTATTTGACCACCCACGTTCTCGACACAGCCAGGGGCTGCCCGGCCGAAGGGCTGAAGATCGAATTGTTCCGCATTGATGGAGAGCGCCGCACGAAGCTGAAGTCGGTGGTGACAAACGATGACGGGCGCACGGATTCGCAGATCCTGCCAGCCGAGGCGTTTGAAGTGGGCGTTTATGAACTGGTTTTTCATGCCGGTGCATATCTTGACCGCACAGGAGTGCCCCCGGAGCAACCCAGATTTCTTGATGTCATTCCCCTTCGGTTCGGGATGTCGCAGGCACAGCATTACCATGTGCCGCTGCTGCTTTCCCCCTTCGGCTATTCAACCTATCGCGGAAGCTGATCCGGCAGCCTGGTGTCCTTGATGACGCCGGCGATCCGATCCGAGACGAAATCCATGAACAGCCGGGATTTCGGGTCCTGATGCCTGCGGTGCGTGAACAGGCAGGCCATCTGGATGGGTTCCGGTGGGGTCTCCTCTCCGACGACGACAAGCGCGCCGGATTCGAGATGCCGGGCCACTTCGAAAACGGGTTTCAGGGCGATGCCGTGACCCGCCAGCGCCCAATCCACCAGAACGTCACCGTCGTCGCATTCATAGCGTCCGGCGACGCGGAAACGCTTTGGCCCTGACGTGGTGATCAGCGGCCATTGGAATTCCGTCGCACCGGGAAAGCGCAGGTTGAGGCACTCGTGCTTGTCCCTGACAATCTCATGGCCGGAACGCGGATGCCCACGCTGCGCGATATAGGCCGGGGATGCGCAAAGCACTCTTTGTACATCTGCAATTTTCTTGATCTTGAGATTGCTGTCCTCGGGCTGGCCGAGGAAATAGGCAAGATCCAACCCTTCGGTGGTGAGGTCGACCTTTCGGTCCGACAACCGCAGCCGCACGCTGACATCGGGATATTCCGCCAGAAATGCCGGCATCTGCGGCGCAATCAGCCGTCTGCCGACACCCAGGGGGGCAGCCACATAGAGCGACCCGCGCGGGCTGTCCGTGATCGCGGTGACTTCCGCCTCTGCCGCTTCGATGGATTCCAGGATCTCGCAGGCACCGCGATAAAAGGCCTGGCCCTGCTCGGTCACGCTCAGGTTCCTTGTGGTCCGTTGAAACAGCCTGACGCCAAGGTGGTCTTCCAACTGAGATATCCGTGACGAGGTGACCGCAGGCGAAACCCGCAGATCGCGACCGGCAGCCGACATGCTGCCAAGCTCGTAGACCCGGACAAAAGTGCGGATGTTCTCAAAGTAGGACATTGTTCTGCTTTTTTTGATACAGCTTGGGCATTCACAGCAATACCAGAACAATTCTTTCTCGCCTAGTCTGTTGTCAGTTTCGATTCCAGGGAGGTGGAAATGTACGACTTCGCAATCATGTGGGACTGGTTCGCATTTTCGATGCGATGGCTGCACGTCATCACGGCGATGGCCTGGATCGGCGCGTCGTTCTATTTCATCGCCCTCGACCTGATGCTCAAACCCGCAGAGGACATGCCCGAGGGTGCCTATGGCGAAGAGTGGGAAGTCCATGGCGGCGGTTTTTACCATACCACGAAATACCTGGTCGCGCCTGCGCGGATGCCAGAGCACCTGACCTGGCATAAATGGCAAAGCTATACGACCTGGCTCTCCGGTGCAGGGCTTTTGATGATCATCTACTGGGTGGGCGGAGAGCTGTTCCTGCTCGACCCGACCAAGGCCGACCTCTCCCTCTGGCAAGGTATCCTGATTTCGGGTGGTTCCCTGACCCTCGGCTGGCTGGCTTATGATTTCATGTGCAAATCGAAGCTGAGTGAAAAGCCGACAATCCTCATGCTGCTTTTGTTTGTGATCCTCGTGGTGATGTCCTGGGGCTATAACCAGATTTTCACGGGCCGCGCCGCCCTGCTGCATCTGGGCGCTTTCACCGCGACCATCATGACCGCCAATGTTTTCTTCCAGATCATGCCAAATCAGCGCATCGTGGTCGAAGACCTCAAGGCAGGGCGCACCCCTGATGCCAAATACGGCAAGATTGCCAAGGTGCGGTCGACGCACAACAACTACCTCACGCTGCCGGTCGTGTTCCTGATGCTCAGCAACCATTATCCGCTGGCCTTCGGGACCCAGTATGCTTGGATCATCGCCAGCCTGATCTTTCTCACAGGCGTGACAATCCGGCATTACTTCAACACGATGCACAAGACCGGAACGGGCCCCCATTGGACCTGGGCTGTCACGGTCATTCTGATGATCGTCATCGCCTGGCTTTCGTCCGTCCGGCCCACCATAACGGTGGAGGACGCAGAAGCGCGTGATCTGACATCCTACGAGCAGAGGTTCGTGGCGGCCGAAGGGTTCGATGACGCTTACGACATCGTTCTGGGCAATTGTTCGATGTGCCACGCCCGCGAGCCGTTCTGGGACGGGATCAGATGGGCACCGAAAGGCGTGTTCCTTGAAACCCAGAGCGACGTGGCGCGTCATGCAGATCAGATCTACCTTCACGCCGGTGTCAGCCACGCCATGCCACCGCCAAATGCCATCGCGACAATGACCCCGGAAAACCGGGAAAAGATCATTGCATGGGTGCGCAACGCACGCGCTGAGAAATAATCAGATACTGCAATGCTGCCAAGTCAGCCCGGGTGTCGGGACATGGCAGATTGCCCTTCGTCTCGATGACCGCAGGTCCGGCGCGGACGGCCAGCGCAATGGGCTGACCGTTCGACACCGTTGAAACCACCTGCCCTCAAAACTCGACCTCGATGGCGACACCCTTTTTCACGGCAAGCTCCACAACGCTTGCCGCAACGGCAAGATCCTGCAAGCCGACGCCGGTGCCATCAAACAGGGTGATCTCGCTCTCCGAGGTCCGCCCCTTGTGGGTGCCGTTTATGACAGCACCGATCTGGTGAACGTCGCTTTCCCGGATCAGGCCCTGGGCAACCGCATGTTGCGCCTCGCCGATGCTGATGGATTGCGCGACCTCATCGGTGAACACGGTGGATCTGGCAAGCAGCGCCGCCTCGACCTCCTGTTTTCCCTTGGTGTCCGTCCCCATGCAGGCGATATGCGTGCCTTCGGATATGTGATCGGCCATGATGCTGGGCGCAAATGTCGATGTGATCGAGATCACCACATCCGCCTCTGCCATGCCTTCAAGCGGGACCGCCTCGAAAGGCAGGCCAGCCTCTTGTGCGATCTTTTCGATGTTGGGCAGCATTTCAGGGTGATAGTTCCAGCCGATCACCTTCTCGAACTGTCGTTGTTCAAGGGCGGCGCGCAGCTGGAACGTGGCCTGATGGCCGGCACCCACCATGCCCATGACCTTCGCGTCCTTGCGTGCCAGATGTTTGATCGACACGGAGGAAGCCGCCGCCGTGCGCAGGGCCGTCAACAGGTTGCCGCCGACCATCGCCCTGACCTTGCCGGTGTCCGGGTCGAACAGGAAAACCGTCGATTGGTGGTTGATCAGGCCATGCTTTTCAAGGTTGTTGGGCCAGTAACCGCCCGCCTTCAGACCCAGGGCCATGCCCGCTTTGTCAAAGCCGCCCTTGAAGCCGTAAAGCGCATCCTCATGGCCGATGGCCTCGCGGATCACCGGAAAATTATAGGCGTCTTTCGCGGCCATGGCGGCAAATACACCTTCGACCGCATCAAATGCAGCATCACGGGTCATCAGGTCGGCAATTTCGCGTTCAGGAACGATCAGCATCGGTTTCTCCATTGGAATTCATGTATATGCGCGCGCCGCGACAAAGATCGGGCGCGCGCTAATTTTGGTCTCCGGCAGCGCGTTGCCGCCGGAAGAGAGGGATCAATAGGCCTTGCCGCGCGCCGATACCGGCCAGACGGTTTCAACCTTGCCGCCGCGCACGCCGACATACCAGTCGTGCACATTGCAGGTCGGGTCGCAGTGCCCCGGCACCAGCTTCAGCTTGTCATTGACCTTGAGCGCGCCGTTGGGATCACCAACAACGCCATGTTCGTCGGAACATTTCAGGTATTCCACATCGTCGCGGCCATAGACGAACGGCAGGCCGCTGTCGACGGATTGTGCCTTCAGTCCGGCATCCACGATCGCCCTGTCCGCCTTTGCGTGGCTCATCACGGTGGTCAGGATGAACAATGCGTTTTCCCATTCGCCCTTGTCGATGCGGTTGCCGTCCTTGTCGAGGATTCGCCCGTAATCGGCATCCATGAAGGCGTAGGAGCCGCATTGCAGCTCGTTGTAAACATTCGATGCGCTTTCAAAGTAGTAGGATCCGGTGCCGCCGCCGCCAACGATGTCACATTCCAGACCGTTGCTCTTGAGGCCGTTCACCGCATCCGCCACCTGTACGATTGCCGCGTCCAGCTTTTCTTTGCGGTCAGTGTAAAGATCGAGGTGTTGCATCGCACCCTGGTAGGCCTGGATGCCGGCAAATTTCAATCCCTCCGCCGCGTCGATCAATTTGGCGATGTGCACCACGTCCTGCGTGGTGCTGACACCACAGCGGCCCGCGCCGCAATCGATTTCAACCAGGGCCTCGATCTGGGTGCCATGTCTGACAGCGGCGTCGGACAATTCCTTGACGTTACCGGGATCGTCCACGCAGACCAGAATGCGTGCGCCCGATTTCGGCAATCGCGCCAGGCGGTCGATCTTGGCCGGATCGGTGACCTGGTTGGACACCATCACATCCTTGATGCCGCCACGTACGAAGACTTCGGCCTCCGACACTTTCTGGCAGCACACACCGACCGCATGGCCGAGGTCCTGCTGCAGTTTCAGCACGTCGACGGATTTGTGCATCTTGCCATGGGCGCGGTGGCGCATGCCGTGATCGCGCGCATAATCGCCCATTTTCCTGATGTTCCGCTCAAGCGCATCAAGATCCAGGATCAGACAGGGTGTCTGAATCTCTGCCTCATCCATGCCGGGCAAGGCCGGAATGTCATAGCCAACTTCGTATTCGTCCAGTTTAACATGCGTGTTCATAACTTGGGGTCCTTCACTTGAGCCAGGGCAGCAGGTCGAGGTCAACATTGCCGCCGGTGATGATGATGCCGACACGTTTGCCGGCAAACCTTTCCTTGTTCTTCAAAATCGTCGCCAGCGGCACGGAAGAGCTCGCCTCCATCACAACGCGCAGATGTTTCCAGCTCAGCTTCATCGCAGCGATGATTTCCTCTTCGGAGGCAGTCAGAATATCGGTGACGTGGTTGGAAACGAAATGCCAGGTCAGGTCCTTCAGCGGCACCAGCAACCCGTCAGCGATGGTCTGGGGGGCATCGTCCGCGATGATGTGACCCGCCTTGAAGCTGCGGTAGGCGTCGTCAGCCTGTTCCGGCTCTGCCGCTATGATCTGCGTTTCGGGGGCGAGGTTGGACAGGGTCAGGCAGGTGCCCGAGATCATGCCGCCGCCACCAATCGGTGCCACCATCATGTCAAGCCCGTCGGTCTGTTCAAGGAACTCCTTTGCACAGGTCCCCTGCCCCGCGATCACGCGCGGATCGTTGTAGGGATGCACGAAATCACCGCCGGTTTCTGCCTGCACCCTGGCGAATGTTTCCTCGCGCGAGGAGGTGGAGGGCGCGCATTCGGTGATCCTGCCGCCATAGCGCGCGACCGTGTCTTTTTTGGCCTGCGGTGCCGTGCGCGGCATGACGACGTTGCAGGGGATTCCCCGCCGCATCGCCGCATAGCTCAGGCAGGAGGCATGGTTCCCCGACGAATGGGTGGCCACGCCCAGGCGCGCCTGTTCATCGCTCAGCCCGAAGACGGCGTTGGACGCGCCACGCACCTTGAACGCGCCGGGTTCCTGAAAGTTCTCGCATTTGAAGAACAGTTCCGCACCCGTCAGCTCGTTCAGATAGGCCGATGTGCGCACAGGAGTGCGCCGGATGTGCGGCTTGATCCGCTCATGCGCATCCTCCATGTCCTTGAGCGTCGGGATATACATCGTGTTGTCCATCATGCTGCCGCTTTCCTGGCCGATGCCTGACCGTGGCGATAGAACGCCTGCGCCGCGGCGACGCCGGAGCCCAGTTTGATGTCCAGCCCCAGGTCCACCATCACCATCTCGGCGGTGGCCAGACCTGACAGCATCATCGCATCTGTCAGACTGCCCAGATGGCCAATGCGGAACACCTTGCCTGCAACCTCACCCAACCCAACGCCGAATGCCATGCCATAGGTCTTGGCGGCGACAGTCACGATATCGGTGGCGTTGAACCCTTCCGGGGTGCGGATGGCGGAAACCGTGTCGGAATAGAATTCCGGCGATGTGGCACACAGCTCCAGCCCCCAGGCATCAACCGCCTTGCGCACGCCTTCGGCAATCCGGTGGTGGCGGGCAAAGACGTTCTCCAGCCCTTCATCCAGCAGCATGTCCAGCGACAGTTTCAGACCGTTCATCAGGCCAACCGGCGGCGTATAGGGGAAGGCGTTGTTGTCGTATCCCTTCTGCATGTCCTTGATGTCAAAGAAGGTGCGCGGCAGCGTGGCCTTGTCGCTTGCCCTGATCGCCTTGTCCGAAAAACCCAGGATCGCAAGACCCGCAGGCAGCATGAAGCCTTTCTGGCTGCCGGTCACGGCAACATCGACGCCCCATTCGTCAAAGCGGAAATCCATCGACGCGATGGAACTGACCCCGTCCACGAACAACAATGCCGGGTGCCCCGCCGCATCCATCGCCTTGCGGATTGCACCGATGTCGGATTTCACACCGGTTGCGGTTTCGTTATGCGTCGCCAGCACAACCTTGATGTCGTGGTTCTTGTCCGCTTTCAGGATCGCCTCATATGTCCCGGCAGGAATGCCTTGCCCCCAAGGTGTTTCTACCACCTGAACATCCAGCCCGTGGCGCTGGCACATGTCGATCCAGCGATGGCTGAACATCCCGTTGCGCGCGGCAAGCACCTTGTCACCCGCGTTCAGGCAATTGCTGAGCGCGGTTTCCCAGCCGCCGGTCCCGGTCGAGGGGAAGATGAAGATCCTCGCGCTGTCCGACTTCAGAACCTTGCGGACGCCTTCGAGGCAGGGATGCAGGATCTTGCCGAAGACCGGCGAACGGTGGTCGATCGTCGGCATGTAGCAGGCCTGACGGAGGGCTTCGGGCATGTTGGTCGGGCCCGGAATGAAAACAGGGTTCTGGAAGCTCATGATGGTCTCCTTTTCTGAGATTAGCGCCAAATTAGCAAAGGCCGCGCGCCTATGATATTTTTTTGAAATCGTTTTTCATTTTCTTGTGATGTCGAATAATTATTCATTGTCAGTGACTTGCATTTTTCATAATGTGAAGGTGTTTTTCGGATATTTGGGAATGCAGTTTATGGTTTTGCAAAAGAACGACAGCCAGGGCGCGCGGAAAACCCGGGGCCGCCCGCGCGACTGGGATGACAAGACGGAACAGAACACCATCAAATCGCTGGATCGCGCGATGGAGGTTTTTGAATTCCTGAGCGAGGCCCAGGGCAAGACACTCTCCGGGCTGGCCACCGATCTTGGGCAGTCGCCCGCCACTGTTTACCGCATTCTTGTCACTCTGGAAGGTCGCGGCCTGGTCGAATTCGATCAGGCCGATCAGGTCTGGCACATCGGCCCCCGCGCCTTCGTGATCGGCGCCCGGTTTCTCAAACGCACCAGCCTGGTCGAACGCGCCCGCCCCTTCCTGCGGCAGCTGATGAACGAAACCGGAGAGACCGCGAACCTCGGGATCGAACAGAACCGCCATGTCCTGTTTGTCAGCCAGGTCGAGACCAATGCCAGCATCCGTGCATTCTTTCCGCCCGGCACCCTGTCGCGGCTGCACGCTTCTGGCATCGGCAAGGCGCTGATGGCACAGATGGACGCGGCGCGCATCGACAACATATTGTCGAGCGGACCGCTGGAACGGTTCACGGAAAACACATTGACGGACCGCGACAGTCTGTTGGCGGATCTGGCCGAAACCCGGGCGCGGGGGTTTGCGATTGATGGTGAAGAACGCAATCTTGGCATGCGCTGCATCGCCGCGCCGGTGTTCGACATGAACAGCGAAGCAGTGGCCGGCATTTCGGTTTCCGGCCCGACCTCGCGGATCGGGCTGGAAACCATCGAAAATTTGGGCGTTGCGGTTGCCGCTGCGGCCCGTGAACTGACGGCGGCCATTGGCGGAGAGCCGAACCAGCGCCCAGGCTCTGGATCCATTGATCTTACACGCTCAGTTTGACAGATTTTTTCGCAGACTAGGAAAATCTGCGCAAGAATAGTGGTTCTATTTCAAGCAGATGTGACGCAGGCTGCGGGAAAATCCGTCAAACCCGAAGGGCGGCGATTTCACTTCATTTCAATGTCTTGGGTCGCTTGCAAATAGAACCACTATTGGCTGCACGCCCCAAACCATTGAAATTTCGTGAAATCGCCGCTGAGCATGTAAGATCAATGGGTCCAGAGCCTAGGTTGATCAGCCGCGTGCCTGTGACACCCCTGTCGCCGGGCGCAGCGCCATCTGGCGGTTCACATCCTTGTACAGCAGATAGCGGAACCGCCCCGGCCCCCCCGCGTAACAGGCCTGCGGGCAAAACGCGCGCAGCCACATGTAATCGCCCGCCTCCACTTCGACCCAGTCACTGTTCAGCCGGTAGGCGGCCTTGCCTTCCAGCACGTAAAGCCCGTGTTCCATGACATGGGTCTCCAGAAAGGGGATCACCCCACCGGGTTCAAAGGTCACGATGGTGACATGCATGTCATGGCGCATGTCGGCCGGATCGACAAACCGTGTCGTTGCCCATCGGCCATCGGTATCGGGCATCACGCTTGGTGTGATGTCCTGTTCATTGGCAATGACGACATCGGGCATATCCAGCCCTTCAACCGCTTCATAGGCCTTTCTGATCCAGTGGAACCGCAGCATGTCGTCACCCCGGTTGTGCAGGGTCCAGCCACATTCAGGCGGCAGATAGGCATAGCCGCCGGGTGCCAGCCTGTGTGTCTTTCCATCAACGGTAAGTGTTGCGACGCCCTCGACCACGAACAACACGCCCTCGGCGCAGGGGTCGCTTTCCGCTTTGTCCGATCCGCCGCCGGGTGAAACCTCCATGATATATTGCGAAAAGGTCTCGGCGAAGCCGCTGAGCGGGCGTGACAGAACCCAGAGCCGGGTCTTGTCCCAGAACGGCAGGAAACTGGTCACGATATCGCGCATCGTTCCCCGGGGAATGACCGCATAGGCATCGGTAAAAATCGCGCGATCCGTGAGGAGCTGATCCTGACCGGGATGACCGCCCTTTGGGGCATAATAGCTGGCCGTCATGACGACTCCTTGGCTGATCTACATTCAGATCGAGTCTAGATGACGCGCCGCAGAAAGCCATTGCACCGGTGCCGACAGATGTATTCGGTTTTTTTTGATAATGCACGAGAATGCCTTGGAAAACCGAAACCCCCTGCGGCGTCTTTTCAAACCGCCGAGAGATGTTCCCGGCACCGCTTGATCAGGTAATCTATGAAAAGGCGCACTTTGCTGTCCTGCAACCGCCGGTGCGGATAGAGGCATCCGAACATGGCAGGCTCCGGCGGCGTATCGGGCAGGATTTCAACAAGATCGCCGCGCTTCAGATGTTCGCGGACTTCGAACAAGGGCTTGTTGACGATCCCGCGCCCGGCAAGTGCCCAATCGGTCAGGACGTCGCCGTCATCTGAATCGTAACTGCCGGACACATCCATTCTCATGGGTCCTTCCGCTGTCGCCAGGGTCCAGAACCATTCAGGCGATCTGGGGTAGCGCAGCAGCAGGCAATTGTGGTTGCGAAGATCCTGGGGAGTTTGCGGCACACCACGCCGCTCAAGGTAGGCAGGCGCGGTACACAAAAGGCGCGGCGTGTCCAGGATCTTGCGCAGCTTCAAGTTCGAATCCGGCGGGCGGCCGATAAAGAAGGCCACGTCCAAACCATCTTCCAACAGGTCCACCTTCCGGTCCGACAACCGCAGCCGGACCGATACTTCCGGATATTCATCCACGAAATCGGGGATCAGGGGGGCGATCAGGCGCTTACCGACACCCAGCGGTGCCGTCACCTGAATGGTGCCATGCGGATTTTGCGAAAAGTCAGAGACAGCAGCCTCGGCGTCTTCCAGCGATTGCACGACCTGTCGGGCGTGATCGTAAAAGGCATGGCCCACTTCGGTGGGCGACAGCTTGCGTGTTGTGCGGTTGAACAGCCGCACATCCAGACGGCGTTCCAACTCCTTGATCCGGTTGCTGGCCACGGCAGGCGTGAGGCGCAGGTCACGCCCGCCTGCGGTGATACTGCCCAGTTCCACAACCCTGACAAAGACCTTCAGACTTTCGAGATAGGGCATGACCTTCTCCGATTATATACGATTCGTTGAAAGAGCATACGCGACTCCGCCGTATTTCAGATGCCAAAAATGAAGGATACTGACGGCGCCCGCAGAGTCACAGCTGCGCCATGGGAGGATTCATGACCACCAGATCAAACATACGCTTTGTCCTCAATGACCGCGACATCACGCTCGACAGCGTCGGTGCAAGCGATACCTTGCTGGATTTCCTGCGCATCAACCGCCGCCTGACCGGCACCAAGGAAGGCTGCGCCGAGGGGGATTGCGGGGCTTGCACCGTCCTGGTCGGTCGCCTTCAGGATGGCGTCTTGCGTTATGAGCCGGTCAACGCCTGCATCCGGTTGCTTGCCTCGCTGGATGCCTGTCACGTCGTATCCGTTGAACATCTCTCGGGCCCGGACGGTAAATTGCACCCGGTCCAGCAAGCGATGGTTGAACATCATGGCAGCCAGTGCGGCTTTTGCACGCCGGGCTTCGTCATGTCGCTCTATGCGCTCTGGATGGGGAACCCGGACCCGTCAGAAACCGAAATCGAAACAGCCCTGCAAGGCAATCTGTGCCGCTGCACCGGTTACGAGCCCATCATCAAGGCTGCCAGGGCTGTGACGGCGCATGGCAGCCCGGCCGACGATGCGCTGACACTTGAACGCGACGCGATGACCGCCAGGCTGTCGCACTTGCGTGACGGTCTGCGCGTCGACACTTCCAAGGACGGCAGCCGCTGTATCCTGCCTGCCTCCGTCGACGACCTGGCGGAAGTCCTGCAGGAAATGCCGAACGCCACGATCATCGCCGGGGCCACGGATGTGGGCCTCTGGGTCACGAAGTTCCTGCGCGATATTTCTCCGGTGGTCTTTCTGGGCCATCTCGATGCGCTCAAAAAGATCGAGCGGCACGACGACACGATCCATATCGGCGCCGGCGTCAGCTATACGGACAGCCGGGCCGTGATGGTCGCGGATTATCCGCATCTTGGCCCGTTCTGGGATCGCATCGCCGGCTGGCAGATCCGCAGCATGGGCACCATCGGCGGCAATATCGCCAATGGGTCGCCCATCGGGGACACGCCGCCGGTCCTGATCGCCCTTGGCGCAACCATCACTTTGCGCAAAGGCGCGGCGCGCCGCAGCCTTCCGATCGAGTCGTTCTTTATCGACTACGGCAAGCAGGACAGGGGCGAGGGAGAGTTTCTGGAAAGCATTTCCGTGCCCCGCCCCAAGGCGGATGCGCGCCATGCGGCCTACAAGATTTCCAAACGCCGGGACGAGGATATTTCATCCGTCTGCGCGGCGTTCAACGTCACTGTCGAGGACGGCGTGATCACTTCCGCCCGCATCGCTTTCGGCGGCATGGCGGCAACGCCGAAACGGGCCACGCACGCGGAAACCGCGCTGGTCGGTGCCGAATGGAGCGAGGCCGCGCTGCTCAAGGCCGCCGCAGCGCTTGGGGATGACTTTGCACCCCTCACGGATTGGCGCGCCTCGGCGGAATACCGGCTGCTGGTGTCCAAAAACCTGTTCCACAAATTCTGGCGCGATCAGCAGGACAGCGACGCAGCCGTTCAACTGACCGCGTGAGGGAGGATCCGAAGATGAGCACCAAGGACACAATTGAATCCGTCATCGACACGGACAAACGCAAGGACCCGCCTGTCGCGCAGCATCTGATGCGCGGCGATCAGGGTCGCACCACCATCCGCGGCGGGGTCCATACCGACCTGCGCCATGAAAGCGCGATCAAACATGTCACCGGGCGCGCGGATTATTGCGATGACATTCCCGAACCGGTCGGCACGCTGCATGCCTATCTGGGCCTGTCCACCCGCGCCCATGCGGTGATCCGCGCGCTGGACCTGACAGCGGTACGAGCGGCACCCGGTGTCGTCGGTGTCCTGACGGCAAAGGATATTCCCGGCGTCAACGACGTCTCCCCCACCGGGCGTCATGACGAGCCGATCTTTGCCACCGAAAAGGTCGAATTCTGGGGGCAACCGATGTTTGCGGTCATCGCAGACACGCGTGATGCCGCCCGGCGCGCGGCCCGGCTTGCCCAGGTCGATTACGTGGATCTGCCCCATGTGCTTGATCCCGAAGCGGCACGGCAAGCGGGCATGGCCTATGTCACACCGCCACTCACGCTCAAGCGGGGCGCGGCGCGCGATGCCATGGCCAGGGCGGCGCATCGTATCAAGGGAAAGTTCCGCATCGGCGGTCAGGATCACATGTATCTGGAAGGGCATATCGCCTTTGCCATCCCGGGCGAGGACGAGGATGTGACGGTCCATTCATCCACCCAGCACCCGACAGAGGCGCAGCATATGGTCGCCCATGTCCTTGGCGTGCCCTCCAACGCCGTGACGATCAATGTGCGCCGGATGGGCGGCGGGTTTGGCGGCAAGGAAACCCAGATGAACCTGTTCTGCGCCGTCGCGGCGGTGGCAGCAAAGAAGTGGAACCGTGCGGTCAAGATCCGGCCCGACCGGGACGACGACATGTCAGCGACCGGCAAGCGGCACGATTTCGTCGTCGACTACGAGGTCGGATTTGACGATGCGGGCAGGATCGAGGCGGTCGCGGGCGATTTCGCGGCACGCTGCGGGTTTTCTTCTGACCTCTCGGGGCCGGTGACGGACCGGGCGCTGTTTCATGCGGACAACGCCTATTACTATCCCAACGTTTTGCTGAGTTCGCACCCGTTGAAGACCAACACAGTCTCCAACACCGCGTTTCGTGGCTTTGGCGGCCCGCAGGGTGTCATCGTCGCAGAGCGGATCATGGAAGAGATCGCCTATCATCGTGGCGTCGACAGCCTGGAAATCCGCAAGCGCAATTTTTACGGCGAGAAGGGGCGCGATGTGACGCCCTATCACCAGACCGTCGAAGACAATATCGCACCGCAGATCGTGCGGGAGCTTGAGGAAAGCGCCGATTATCAGGCGCGCCGCCAGGCCGTGCTTGACTGGAACGCCAGAGGAGACACGATCCGGAAAGGCATCGCGCTCACCCCGGTGAAGTTTGGCATTTCATTCACGGCGACCTGGTACAATCAGGCCGGGGCGCTGCTGCATGTGTATTCGGACGGATCAATCCACCTGAACCATGGCGGCACCGAAATGGGTCAGGGGCTGAACACCAAGATTGCCCAGGTCGTCGCAGATGCCTTTCAGGTGGACTTCGACCGGATCAAGATCACCAGAACCACGACGGAAAAGGTGCCGAACACCTCTGCAACCGCCGCCTCATCGGGATCAGACCTCAATGGGATGGCCGCGCAGGACGCAGCAGACCAGATCAAGGCGCGGCTGGTCGAATTTGCCGCCGAACGCTGGCAAACAGACGCCGGCAACGTGCGTTTCATTGCCAATGCGGTGCAGATCGGCGAGGAAACGATCCCCTTCGCCGATTTCATCCGCATGGCCTATATGGCGCGGGTGCATCTGTCGGCTGCGGGCTTCTACAAGACGCCTAAAATCCATTGGGACCGCGACACAGGCACCGGTCGACCGTTCTATTATTATGCCTATGGCGCTGCCTGTTCGGAAGTGACGGTTGATACGCTGACGGGGGAGTACCGCGTCGAGCGGACGGATATCCTGCATGATGTCGGCAGATCCCTGAACCCGATCATCGACAAAGGCCAGGTCGAAGGCGCGTTTATCCAGGGCATGGGTTGGCTGACCACCGAGGAATTATGGTGGGATGACAAGGGGCAGCTACGCACCCATGCGCCCTCGACCTACAAGATCCCCTTGGCTTCCGACCGTCCGCGCGTCTTCAACGTCGAACTGGCGACATGGTCCGAGAACCGCGAGAACACGATCAAACGGTCCAAGGCCGTGGGCGAGCCGCCCTTCATGCTGGGCATATCGGTGTTCGAGGCCCTGTCACATGCGGTCGCAAGCGTGGCGGATTACAAGACCTGCCCGCGCCTTGACGCGCCCGCGACGCCCGAGCGTGTGTTGATGGCGATTGAGCGGTTGCGGGGCTGATCCAATGCGCCTGTCTCAGTTCCTTGACACCAATGCGGACATTGTCCGGGTTTCCCTGTGCCGCGTGCGCGGGTCGTCCCCGCGCGAGGCCGGGGCAGAGATGTTCGTCGCGCCCAACGGGCTGCACGGGACAATCGGTGGCGGACAGCTCGAATACATGGCCATTGATCAGGCCCGGAAAATGCTGGGCAACGGGCGTGATTTTGACCGGATGGACGTGCCGCTTGGGCCGGAGATCGGGCAATGCTGCGGCGGGCGCGTCGAACTTGCCTTGCAGCGGATGACCCAGGCCGATCGTGCGCTGGCCCTGGCCGCCGATGCGGAACGACAGGCGGCGCGGCCGCATGTCTATGTCCTGGGTGCAGGCCATATCGGCCGCGCGCTTGCCCGGTTTTTCCAGTTCCTGCCCGTGCGCTGCATCCTCATCGACAGCCGCCCGGAGGAGCTGGCGCTTGTGGATGCAAAGGTTGAAACGCGCCTCACGCCCATGGCGGAGGCCGAGATCCGGGCCGCCCCGCCCGGCAGCGCCTTCATCGTTCTCACCCATGACCACGCGCTCGACTTTCTCTTGACCTCCGAAGCGCTGGATCGGCGCGATGCTGCCTACGTCGGCCTGATCGGCTCTGCGACCAAACGGATGAAATTCGCACGCTTTCACCAAAGCCACGCCGCGCAGAGCGATTGCACCAGGCTGATTTGCCCGATCGGAGACACCAAGAGCCCTGACAAGCGTCCCGAGGTGATTGCGGCCTCCGTCACGGCGCAGGTCATGAGCGTGCTGACCACCGCCCAGAGCGAGGACGTCAAACTGACAATCTGAAAGAAGCCCGCGCGGCACAGCCAATTGCGCCGACGGGGCCAGACACTTTACGGGAGGAGACCCAAAATGTCGGACACCACTTACACCTACAAGCTATTCAACAGGAGCGATTTCAACGCTTTCTGGGCGCTATTCACTGATAACCTCGTCAACCTGCTGATCCTGTCGGGTGTCTGTCAGTTTGTCTTTCAGATGCCTGCCGACATCGTATTCGGTCGGATTGTCCCCGGCGCGGCCGTCGCCATCCTTGCGGGCGTCGTGGTTTATGCGCTTTTGGCCAAATGGGTTGCCAATCGGCAGGGCAAGGACGTGACCGCACTGCCCTACGGCATCTCGACCCCGGTGATGTTTGTCTATCTCTTCGGGGTGATCGGCCCGATATTCTGGGCAACAAACGATCCGCTTCTGGCCTGGCAGGTTGGCATCGGCGCAGGCTTCATGGGCGGTATCGTCGCGGCATTCGGGGCCATCATCGGCCCGTTTCTCAAGCGCATCACACCCCGGGCCGGCATGTTGGGCACCCTGTGCGGTATCGCGCTGGTCTTCATCGGCTCCGTCCCACTGGCAGAGATTTTCGAACATCCGCTGATCGGTTTCACGTCGCTGCTGTTCATCCTCTGGGGTCTGATTGGCCGCTTCCGGCTGCCCGGGAATGTGCCTGCCGGCCTGGTTGCAATTGCCGTTGGTACAATCATCGCAATCTTTCTGGGGCAGTCGTCGTTCAGCACCGAGGGCGTTGGTTTCTACCCGCCGGTCCCCTATTTCGGCGACATGATTGCAGGCATTCAATATCTGTTTGCCAATCCTGAACTGTTCCTCGTCCTGATCCCCGTCCAGATCTACAACTTTATCGAAACCATGAATAACGTGGAATCGGCAGAGGCTGCGGGCGACACCTATCCCGTTGCCCTGTGCCAGGTGACCGATGGGGCCGGCACAATGATCGGCGCGCTGTTCGGATCGCCCTTCCCGACCACGGTCTATATCGGCCACCCGGCCTACAAGCGCATGGATGCGCGGGCGGGCTACATCATCGGCGTGG
Organism: Sulfitobacter sp. G21635-S1; assembly: GCF_027213915.1. Lineage (NCBI taxonomy): Bacteria > Pseudomonadati > Pseudomonadota > Alphaproteobacteria > Rhodobacterales > Roseobacteraceae > Sulfitobacter > Sulfitobacter sp. G21635-S1. The sequence goes on along the minus strand of NZ_JAPWGV010000013.1, from coordinate 122,050 downwards.
CATTTGTCATTGCCGCGGCGGCATTCCTTGGCTTTCTGTCGTTCCTGGCCGGGCTGATCCCAATCGCGGCGGCTGCCCCGGTGCTGGTCTTTGTCTCCGTCAGCCTGATCACCAACACGGCATTTGCCGTCAGACCCGCCCATATGGCGGCAGTCGCCTTTGCGATCCTGCCGCATATCTCCGAGTTCCTGATGGTCAAATGGGGGTCGTTGATGAATGCCCTGCGCACATCAGGCGTCGAAGGCCTGCCCGCGCTTGGCGACAATGCGCTCACCGCGGCCCTGCTCAGGGAAGGCGCGCATTACGAGGGGCATCTGGCCCTGTCACAGGGGGCCATCATCACCGGCCTTGTCTGGGGGGCAATCGTTGCCGACGTTATCGACGGGCGGCACCGCCATGCGGGCGGGTTCGCCATCGTCGCGGCCATCATGTCATCGGTCGGGATCATCCACAGCTATACGCTCCAGTTTCCGCAGTTCGATGGCATCACCACCGGCTACCTGATCATTGGTGCCTTCCTGATCTTTTATCCGATGGTGGCACCCCGTGAAGATCTGGAACGCCGGATCATCGTGCCGGACGAGCCGGACTTTCTGGACGACAACACCACGGCCTTCGAACGGGCTTGAACAAAACGGGCGCGGCGGCCATCTGGCGCCGCGCCCCGACACCTCTCTCAAAGGAAATGCTTCCATGACCGACATTTTGCTGCGCGGACGGCTTCTGACGTTTCACCAGGAACCGAAAGATGCCGATGACAGTGAGGCATACAGCTATGTTGAAGATGGCGCGATCCTTGTGCGCGACGGCAGGATTGTCGGGTCGGGAGAGTACCGTGACAGCGCTGCCCGCGCGCCTGATGCCAGGGTGGTGGATCACCGCCCACACCTTCTGATGGCCGGATTTATCGACGCACATATCCACTTTCCACAGGTCCAGATCGTGGCCAGCTGGGGCAGCCAGCTGCTTGATTGGCTGAACGGCTATACCTTCCCGGCAGAGGCGGATTATGCCAATGCGCAGCATGCAACCGCGATGGCGGGTCAGTTCTGCGATTTGCTGACCGATCACGGCACCACAACTGCCGTTGCCTTCTGTTCCGTCCACAAGGCGTCAGCCGAGGCATTGTTTTCCGCAGCTGCAGACAGGAACATGCGGATCATCGCGGGCAAGACCATGATGGATCGAAATGCGCCCGGATCTGTTCTGGACACGCCCCAGTCAAGCTATGACGACAGCAAGGAGCTGATCGCCAACTGGCATGGCAAGGGCCGCGCCTCCTATGCGATCACCCCACGCTTCGCGATCACCTCAACCCCGCAGCAGATGGAGATGGCGGGCGCGCTGGCAGGGGAACATCCCGACTGCTACGTCCAGACCCACCTGTCCGAGAACCACGCAGAAATAGCCTTTACCGCAGAACTTTATCCCGAGGCGCGCGATTATCTCGATGTTTACGAAACCCACGGTCTCATGGGTCAAAAGACCTTGCTGGGCCACGCGATCCACCTGAAGGAACGTGAAATCGCCGCCATTGCCGAGGCCGGGGCGCATCCGGTTTTCTGCCCCACCTCAAATCTGTTCCTGGGCAGCGGTCTTTTCGACGATGCCGGATTGCGCGCCCATGGCATTTCAAACGGTATCGCAACGGACATCGGGGCGGGCACCAGCTATTCGATGCTTCAGACCCTGAATGAAGGCTACAAGATCCTGCAACTGCGGCACCAGAAGCTGCATGCATTGCGCGCATTCCACTGGATCACCCGCGGCAATGCCGAGGTGCTGGGCATGTCGGACAAGATCGGAACGCTCGATGCCGGAACAGAGGCGGACATCGTTGTCCTGAATGCCCGGGCAACGCCTGCCATGGCACTGCGCATGGGCCGGGCGGAAACGCTTTCCGAAGAATTGTTTGTGTTGCAGATGATGGGCGATGATCGCGCCATCGTGCAGACCTATGTTGCCGGTCATCCTCAGAAGGGAATTGTCAGATGATGACCGTCACGGGATTGGAATGGCGAAGGCATGACTCACATATCTTGCCTTCGCGCAGGGCTCGCCGCGTTTGATTACGTCAGAAAAACATCCCGGGGTCGCGTTCAGAGCTGCGCCAGTACACGTCCGGCATGGCTTTGCTTTCCGGCGATAAATCGCCCGAGTTCGGCTTCATAGTCGCGGGGCACGGCAGCGGATACAGACGGGCGGGCGCGCACTGTTTCCCACCAGGTCACCAGGGTGCCGGGCAGCCTGTCGCCCAGGGCCACTTCCGACAGCATGTCGAGCACGGGAAAGTAGCGAAACAGCGTTGCAAAGACCGCATCGACCAGACCGAATTCAGAGCCTGCAAAGTAATCCTTCGGTGCAAAGCGTGCATTGACGATGTCCAGACGCTCTGTCAGGTCAGCCATTGAACGTCTGACCGCCGTGGCGTCAGCATCGCGGTAGATGATGCGGGCGACAATATTCAGCATGCCATCCGCATAAGACATCCACGCTTCATGCCGCGCCCGTGCAAGCGGGTCACCGGGCAGCAGACCGCCGCCCGAACTGCCGTCCAGGAACGCGGCAATCACGCCGGACTCGAACAGCCAGTCGTCAGGACCGGCCCGGAAGACAGGCACCTGACCAAAAGGCGAAATCTCCTGCAGCCAGTCCGGCTTGTTGTCCAGGTCGATGTCCAGACGGTCAAAGGCGATATCTTTCTCAAGCATCGTGATGACGACCCGCTGAACGTAGGGGCACAATCTGTGCCCCACGATCTTGTAGCGTTGTTCCGGCATCGCTCAGCCCGCCATATGGTGGATGTTGAGCTTGTTGCCGTCAGGATCGCGGAAATAGGCCGCATAGAACCCCTCCGCACGATACCCCGGCTTGCCTTCATCGCTTCCCCCCAGTTCCAGCGCCTTGGCATGGATCGCATCGACCTGAGCACTGTCCTTTGCCACAAGGGCAACCATCACGCCATTGCCGACAGAATAGGGCTTTCCGTTTTCGGGGACATGGATCGAGAACGCGGGGCCGCCGTCCGCGTTGGCCCAGACGATGAAATCGTCGAATGCCATGATTTGTTTTGCTGCCAGTTCGGCCAGCAACGGATCATAAAACGCGGTCGCGCGCGCCAGATCAGCAGTACCAAGGGACGTGTATCCAATCATTTTGAACCTCCATATGTCTCGTCTATTGGAAGCCTCACCGATAGAATGTTGCAAATTTTCATTCGATAGCCATGATTGCCATCAGCCATTGCAAATTTGAAATGAACCTATGGACTGGAACGCGATCAAGGTTTTCCGCGCTGTTTGCGAGACCGGCTCCCTTGTCAGGGCGGCAGAGCATATCGGTGTCAGCCATGCGACGGTGTTCCGGCATATGTCTGCCCTGGAAGATCAGATCGGCACCCGTCTGTTCGACCGCGTCAAGGGCCGCTATGTGCTGACCGATGCTGGTGCCGAAATGCTGGAGATAAGCGGTGGCATCTCCCGGTCTTTCGAAGAGATCGACAGGCGGATCGCGGGTCGGGATGAAAGCGCCGAAGGCACTGTCCGTCTGACGGCGCCGCGCAGCTTTTCCGACACGGTGCTTGAGCGGTATCTGGCCGAATTTGCGCAAGCGCATCCCAAGATTCTGATCGAACTGCTAGTCTCCAATCAGGAAATGAATATGTCCAACCGCAGCGCGGACGTTGCCCTGCGCGTGGCCCATGCGCCGCCGGATCATCTCTGGGGGCGGCGGATCTTGAATATTGATTGGGCCGTTTACGCGGCACCTTCCTATCTGGAGGCGCATGGCCCTCTTGAGGACGAGAAGGATCTGAGGCGGCACAGGTTGGTGGCGCCCGCGGGCATGCTGGCCCATCATCAGGCCTATGCGGGCATCCTGTCCGGCGGACAGCCCTTGACGACAATTCGCTGCGACGATCTGACCACCATTGCAAGCCTTGCGGCAGGCGGCCACGGCGTGGCGCTTTTGCCCGACGACATGCGGCGGCCTGATCTGACGCGGTGCTTTACCTTTTCATCAGCGCCACCAAACTGCCTTTGGATTCTGACACATCCTGACCTGCGGGCGGTGCGACGGATCTCCCTGCTGATGGGTTTTCTCTCCAATTCCTTCCGGCACGACCCGGTCTGGAAGCGGTCATAGAAAACCGGGATCACCGGATGTGTCGCAGCGGGAGAGCCGACCCATGACGTGCCGGTGGTTATTTCTGCGGATGCGCCTCTTTCAGGGTTTGCATGAACCGCTTCTTGCCGTTCTGAATATGATCCCGCAGGATTTCGCAGGCATCGTCGATGCGGTCCTGCGCAACCATCTCGATGATCTGCCGGTGGCCATTGCACGAGCGTTCCAGAATCTGCTCATCTTGCTTGAGCAGATGGCGCAGCGCCGCAAACCGCCAGCGGAAGAGGTTGAACGCCCGCCCGATATAACGGTTGCCCGCATGGGCCACAAAGACATCGTGAAATTCGGTATCGAGTGCCGCAAAAAGATCCCGCTGCCCGGCAGATACAACCTTTTCGATCCTCCCCGTCACCTCGCGCAGATCGGCAAGCAGCGGCTCTTTGGCCAGCCGTGCAGCCTCGCGCAGGGCGACGGTCTCAATATGGATACGAAAGGCGGTGATTTCCTCGGTCTCTTCGTCATCCATGGTGAACACACGCACCCCGCGATAGGGTTCGGCACTCAGAAGGCGTTCGGTCTCAAGAATACGGAAGACTTCGCGCAGCGGCGTGCGGCTGACGTTGAACTCCTGCGCCAGCTGCGCTTCGTTCAACGGCTCGCCAATCGCGAAATGACCTTCGATGATGGCTTCGCGAAGGCGGTCCGCAACCAGATGCACGGTTGGCTTGCGCTTGATATCCAAAACCCGTCGTCCGCTGTCGTCCACGCTGGCCTTTTCCTTCCGACTGTTCGCTTTTTCGTATGCAATGCCCAAGCTCATGGCAAGCATCCTGTGGTCAGGCCGCCCGCCGTCACAATGGATATAACGCCACCGGACCGCATCAGAAGCGGCTTACCAATTGTTCGGAGAAGGAAAACATCTGCCGCAGCATATCCGGGTTTTGGGCCGCGCGGCGCATGTAACCGAGCCATTCGTCGCGCTGATGTCCGGGGCCCATGTGAAAGACAATCTGCTTGTTCAGCGATGCCCGCGGCGACGCAATTTCAAGGAACTTGCGCCGGCGGTCATCCGAATATTCGGTCAGGATGGCGCTGTCGCGACCCTCGGTAATCACCTGCCCCAGAGCCTCGACCAGCGCCATGCTGTCCAGAACACCGCTGGTCAGCCCCAGCCCGCCGGTCGGATTGGTGATATGCGCCGCGTCCCCGGCAAGAAGGATACGCCCTTCCCGCATCGTATCGGCGCAGCGCTGGTGCATCCGGTAGGGCGAATGCTGTTTCAGCGTCCAGGCCCCGTCACCCGGCAGCAGCGTCTTGAACTTGTCGGCAATCCGCTCGCCCACCGTCTCGACCGGAAGCGCTTCGCTTTCCATATAGGTGCAGCGCCACAGCCCTTCCGGGTCAATCTTGACGATCACCGCACCGTTGTCGTGATCCACCTGGAATGTCGTCGCTGTGTAGCCCTCGGCTTCGAAATCAAAGTAGATGTTTGTTGCGACAAACCGTTCGGGCCAGGTGATGCCGAAAAAGTTGGTCTTCAGCACGCGCTCACGCACCAGGCTCGACGCACCGTCGCAGCCGACCAGCCAGCTGCCCTCGACAACTTCTTCGTCGGCGCCGTCATCCAGCGTCACCCGCACCCCGGCCTGATCCTGAACGATGTCTTTCACTTTGGCCGAGAAACGGACGCTGACATTCGGCAACTCCGCCAGTTTTTCCAGAACGACCCGGGCGATCTTGTCCTGTCCCAGGTGAAGGCTCATCGGATAATCCGAAACCTCCTTCAAGCTGTCCATGCTCATGTGCAGCATCTCGCCGGTGTCATGGACCAGCCAGTCCACCGCGGTTTTGACAATGCCGAGAGTCTTGCAGGTCTCAAGGATGCCCAGATTGTCGAAATGCTCAAGGATCGGGGCCGGATATGCCAGGGCGCGCGGGCTGTCGCTGGGTCGATCTTCCGCTTCGAGCACGGTCACGTCGATGCCCTTCTGACCCAGGCCAAGCGCTGTCAGAAGACCGACGGGCCCGCCGCCAACGATGATTACAGACTCTTTCATTCCAGACCTTTCGATTTTCCTGGTCGTGATGCGGGCGGCACCGCATCCTCACATCAGAGAGGGAAGCCAGAGCGCCAGCGCCGGGAAGGCGATCAGCAGCACGAGCTTGAGAATATCAGCCGCCACGAAGGGCAGGACCCCGCCATAGATCTGCCGGATCGTGATTTCGGGTGCGACGCTCTTGAGAGCAAAGAGGTTCAGGCCGAAGGGCGGCGTGATGACCCCCAGTTCCACGATCACCACCATGACCACACCCCACCAGATGACATCGTATCCAAGCGACGACACGATGGAGGCGGTGACCGATGCCGTCACCATCATCACGGCAATCGAATCCATGATCGTTCCGATCACCAGAAAGGCGAGGCAGATCAAAGATACGACGACCCAGCCCGGCACCGGCAGGCCGCCAATGGAGCGCGCGGCAAGCTCCGGCAGGCCGGTGGCCGAAAAGAAGAAGGTCGAGGCGAAACCACCGATCATCAGCATGTAGATCATCGAGGTGGTTGATGTCACCTCGGCCACGATCTCGGGCGTGTCGCGCAACCGGTAGGATTTGCGCAGCACCAGCACGAGGGCCGCAAAGACAGCGCCGACGGCGGCGGCTTCGCTTGCCGTGAAGATACCGGCGAACATGCCGCCAAAAATGACCACGAACATGATGACAGCCGGCTGCGCCCGCCATCCGCAGCGCAGGATCTCGCGGGCGTCCCAGCTGGCCTCGCTAGGCGCGCTGTTGGGCGAAATGGCAAGGAACAGAAAAACGGCGATGATATAGAGCATGATCGTAATCAGAGCGGGCACGAAGATTGCCGCATACATCAGCCCGATCGACTGCTCTGTCATCATCGCATAGATGACCACGACGGTGGAGGGCGGCACAAGCTGGCCAAGCGTGCCACCGGCGGCGATAACACCGCTCGACAAAAGGGGCGAATAACCACGGCTCTTCATTTCCGGGAAGGCGGCCTTGCCGATGGTGGCGACGGTGGCGACAGAGGATCCGGTCAGCGCGCCAAAGCCCGCGCATCCCCCGATGGTGCCCAGGGCGAGCCCGCCGCGGAACGGCGCTGAAAGCGCGGAGGCGAAGTTGTAGATGTCGGCCGCCATGCCGGACCGGACAGCAAGACCGCCCATGATCAGAAAGAACGGCACAACGGCGATGTCATAGCTCGACAGCAGGGTCATGGTTTCACTGCCAAGCGTGGCAACGGCACCTTTGACGCCAAAGATCAGTGCGACCCCCAGGATCGAACAAAGCGTCAGCGTGGCGGCAACCGGGACAAAGGTAAAGATCAGCACCCAGATCAGGGCAACGATGGCCAGCATCGAGGCAACCATGTTGCCCATGAAATAGGCCCCAAAGCTCAGCGCGATCCAGGTGAAGAAGGCCAGGATCAGCACGCCGGGCACAAAGACCAGTGCAATCGCAACCGGCCAGCGCGCATGTGTTTCAAGCGCGAGGCGCAGGGCGACAACCAGCTGGGTCGGGATGGTCAGCAGAAATAACAGGGCAACAGCAGCATAGAAGGGACCGACCGGAACTTCATTCAGGATCGTGTAGGTTCCCCTGTTCAAGGTCGATTGCGCCTGCAGCGTCACGCCCCAGAAGATCAGGACGAGCGCACCCAGATACAGCACCGCACCAATCCCGCGCAGGTAGCGCACTGCCCGGGGCGACAGGATCCCCGCCATCATGTCCACTTCCAGCGTCGCGCGCTGTGACAGGCCAGCCGCCAGCACAGCGGCGATGGAAACGGGAAAGACCGTGGAAAAGATCTCGTTGATGCCGGTGAGCGGAGAGCTGAAGATTGCCCGCATCACGATCACATCAAGTGTCTGGATCAGCGCTGTGACCAGGATGGCGACAACCCCGATCAGAGCGATCAGCCGGTTGAACCCGGCCAATCTGGTATCAATGCGGGCCAGCAGCCCGTCGATCTGGCGACCATGATGTTCCGATCCGTACAGTTCGACATGACGGTCGCGCACATTGGTCGGAATTGTCATGGTCGCCTCGCTCACTTCGCGGCTGCCTTGTAGCTTGCCATGAAGGCGTCATAGGTTTCCTGCACGCCGTCACCCTTCTTGAGCCATTCCTCGACAACCGGGGCAATTGCATCCTTCCAGATCTTGTATTGTTCGGGCGACAGCTTGTGCCAGGTCAGCCGACCGTCAGCCACCATTTCGTCCGAGAACTTTTTCTGGATACCGGTCTGTCCAATCGCCAGCATCTCGGTCAGCGCCATGCCGGAATGCTTGTCGACGATGGCTCTCATCTCCGGCGACAGGCCCTCGTATTTTTCCTTGTTCATGATGATCGCAAAGGGCGTCATGCCAAAGGTGATGTCTTCGATCCCATGCTTGAGGTAGTCGGACCACTTGTAGGTATATTGGGTGATCTCATTGCCGGAAGAGGCCTCAACCACACCGCGTGAAATCGCCTGGTAGCCTTCGGAGAAGGGGATCGAGACTGCCGCTGCACCGAGCTTGTCCATCGCCATCACCATGTTGGCATCCTGGGCGCGAACCTTCATGCCTTTGAGCTGTTCGACATCCGAGATTGGTTCACGGCTGAAGAAACGTGTCGGCAGAACCGTGTAAAGTGCCAGGATCTTGACCTCATCCAGAGAGGGGTCGAGCAGGCCTTTCTCGTAGGTTTCCGCCAGCGCGATCGAGGCGGCTTTCATGTCGGTCACATCCGTCGAGGGCAGCGTGGTCACCAGCGTCCGTTTCAGCGGAATACCCGAGATCGGAAGCCCTGCGACCCCCATGTCTGCAACGCCCTGAACAACGCGTTCCCAGGTGTTTGTCGCATCCGCAAACGGCGGCGGAAAATTGGTGATGGTCAGTTCGCCAGCCGCCTCTTCATTGATGGCGTCCACCCATTTTTTGTATGTGAGCTGATAAAGCGGGCTGTCGTTCGGCTGTCCCGATGCAAAGCGCAGGGCTTCCTCGGACTGCGCTCCGCCGGCCATCGCCAGGGAAATAGTCGCAACCAGAACCGACGATATGATACGTCCAGAATATTTCATGTTTTCTCCTCCAGCGGTCACAGGACCGTCCCGTAACCCGATGCCCGCGCTTGCGGTGCATGCGGCCGAGTCCAGCCAAACCTGAGGCCGGACCGCGACCTGCGACCCTCGTCATTGAGCGTGATTGCCGGTGACGCAGACCGCGACAAACCTGAGCGCCTCCTATTCACTCAAGCCTTGTATGCAAAATGCAATACTCCAAACCGCTCTGTCAAACGAATTATATGGTTTAAAAACAACATGCTATGTCATAATCGCGCAGGTTGTATCAAATTAGAATACTCTGTTCCATATGGCAGAACACTTTCAACTGCCTCGGCGAACAATCGGGGCCGCCCCGGGCGAGGGTCATTGCGTTTTCCTGTCAGCCGATGGATGTTTCAGAAATGGACAAGGCATTCACAAAAGGCATTCGGTTGATCGAGGCGCTGGCAAACAGTGACCGCCCGCGTGGCGTCACGGATCTTGCCGTTGAACTGGAACTGACCAAGAGCAACGTTCACCGCCTGCTGGCGACGCTCCAGGCGAATGGTTTTGTCCAGCAGGTGCCGCATCAAAGCACATATGAGCTGACCATCAAGATCTGGGAGCTGGGATTGCGCGTGCTGCGCCGCGTGGATCTGGTCAGCGCCGCCCGCCCCGCCATGCAGCGACTGGCCGAGCTGACGCATGAAACCGTGCATCTCTCCATTCTGCAGGGTCAGGACGTGGTCTATATCGACAAGGTCGAAACCAACCATCATGTCCGCGCCCATACCCGCATCGGCGCACGCGCGCCCGCCTATACAATGGCCACGGGAAAGGCGATGCTTGCGCAGATGCCAGACGCCTATCTGGATGTGCTCGGCCCCGAACTGACCGCTTTCACAGCAACAACGCGGACCCGATTGAAAGATCTGCGCGCCGACCTGGACAAGATCAGGCGCCAGGGATACGCGATTGTGCCGCAGGGTGAATGGCGCGACGGCATCGCCGCCTGCGCCTGCGCGATTCTGGGTCCCAACGGCAGGCTGGCCGGTGCCATCGGCATCTCTGGCCCTGATGTCAGACTGAAAACGCGACACCTGCGCGAGTATTCGCAACATGTCGTTTCCGCAGCAAAAGACGCTTCCGCCAGCCTGGGATACTTCGGCGACAGCTGACCGCCTCCGGTCTGCATGCGCGACCAGATTGACACATCTGCGCCTTCTTGTAACTTTGGAACAGTGGTTCATAATATGGAACACACAGGTTTCTCATCACGAAGAGGTACACCCATGTCGACCGACGTGCACAGACTGGCCGCGCAAATCGCATCGGGAAGCACCGTTGCGGTTCCTGTAGATTATGCCGGCGTCTCCATGGCGATGACCCGCGCGCTGATCGAAATCGGCACATCGGACCTGACGCTGATCTGCGTGCCCACCGGTGGGATGCAGGCGGATATGCTGATCGGGGCCGGGCAGGTCCGCGCGGTCGAGACAAGCGCCGTGAGCCTCGGTGAAGCCGGGGGCGCGCCACGTTTCAATGCCGCCGTCAGGGAAGGCAGTATCGGCCTGCGCGATGCCACCTGCCCCGCGATACATGCGGGCCTTATGGCCGCCCAGAAGGGCGTTCCTTTCATGCCGATGCGCGGGCTGATCGGCAGCGACCTGCTGCGCAACCGGCCCGACTGGACCGTGATCGACAACCCGACATCCGAAACACCCGATCCCATCGTGCTGATCCCCGCGATCCACCCCGATACCGCGATCTTCCACGCCCCGATGGCCGACCGCGAAGGCAATGTCTGGATCGGCCGGCGTCGTGAACTCGCGTCAATGGCCTATGCCGCGCGCCAGACCCTGGTCACCGTCGAACGGATCGTGGACAAGCGCCTGCTTGATGACGAAACCCTGGCCGCCGGGACCCTGCCAGGGCTTTACGTCACCGATATCGCCATAGCTGAAAAAGGTGCCTGGCCCTATGGGTTGTGGGGCGAATACCCCACCGATCAGGAGGAGATCGCGCGCTACGCCAAAGCTGCGCGCAGCGATGACGGCTTTGCCGACTATATCGGCGCCAACAAGGCGGAGGTGATGGCATGAGCCACGACATGTCCCCCGCCACCCCGCGCGAGATCCTGATCTGCACAGTCGCGGGTCTGCTTGACGGATGCCGCTGCGTCGCCGTCGGCGCAGCCTCACCCGTACCCGCTGCCGGTGCCATGCTGGCGCGCGCCCTGCGCGATACCGCAGGCGAACCGCCGCTCAGGATCTCTGTTCTCGGGTCCGAGGCCCATAACTTCTTCACCAATGGCTCTGCCGAACTCTTTGATGCCGCAGGACAGGGCCGGATCGACGCGTTCTTTCTGGGCGGAGGCCAGATCGACCGGCACGGCAATATCAATCTGGTCGGAGTTGGCGATTACCCACGCAGCGCGCCGCGCTGGCCCGGCAGTTTCGGATCGGGCTATCTCTATTACGTGGTGCCCCGTGTGATCCTTTATCGCGAAGAACACAGCCCGCGCGTCTTCGTCGAAAAGGTCGACTTCATCTCGACCCCGGGCACCAGCGACCCCGGTGTCTATCGCCCCGGCGGACCCTATGCGCTTCTGACCGGCAAGGCGCTGTTCGACTTCGACAAGGACAAGCGCGGCTTCCGTCTGGCGTCGCTTCACCCCGACCATACGCTGGAAGAGGTGACAGCGGCGACGGGCTTTGCCTTCGACCACGACCCAGATCCGGCCACGACCCCCGGCCCCGACGCGGCAACGCTGCAGCTGCTGCGCAGCCGCGTGATGGACGAACTTTGCGAAACCTACCCTGCATTCGCCGCCGAACTGCGCGCGCGCATCCAGACCACCGACAGAAAGGCCACCGCGTGACCAAAGCTCAGACGTCCCCGTCCGGTGCCCTTGCCGGTCTTCGCGTGATTGATGCCAGCCGTGTGCTGGGCGGCCCATATGCCGGGCAGATCCTGGCCGACCACGGCGCGGATGTCATCAAGGTCGAACCGCCCTCGGGCGATGAAACGCGAGGCTGGGGCCCCCCCTTCAAGGACGACGCGGCAAGCTATTTCATCGGCGTCAACCGCAACAAGCGCGGCATGGCCATCGACCTGCGCCAGGAAGCCGGTCAGGCCTTGCTGGGCAAGCTGCTTGAGACCGCAGACGTCTTCATCGAAAACTTCAAGACCGGCACACTGGATCGTTGGGGCCTGTCGGAAGAGGAAATCGAACGCCGGTTTCCGCGCCTTGTCCATTGCCGCGTGTCCGGCTTCGGCGCGGACGGCCCGCTGGGCGGCATGCCGGGCTACGACGCCGCAATTCAGGCCTCTGCCGGGATCATGAGCGTCAACGGAGAGCTGGGTGGTCAGCCGCTGCGTGTGGGCCTGCCGGTCGTCGACATGACCACCGGGCTCAATGCCGTGATCGGCATCCTGATGGCCATCAACGAACGCCACAGCAGCGGCAAGGGCCAGTTCGTTGAAACAACGCTTTACGACTGCGGGTTCTCGTTGCTGCATCCACATCTGCCCAACCATTACCTGTCGGGCAAGGTGCCCGGACGTTCGGGCAACGCCCATCCCAACATCACGCCCTACGACACTTTCGCCACGGGAACGGATCCGATCTTCCTGGCTGTCGGGAACAACCGCCAGTTCGCCACGCTTTGCCAGATGATCGGGCGCGAAGCCCTGACCGGAGACGCCCGTTTTGCCGACAACAGCGCGCGCAACCAGAACCGCGATGCGCTGAAGGCTGAACTTGAGGCCGCCATGGCCAAACATGATTGCGCCCAGCTGGCGGATGATCTGCTCAAGGCCGGGGTGCCCTGCGGCATGGTGCGTTCGATTGATCAGGTAATCGCCGATCCACATACACGGCATCGCGAGATGGTGGTGGACATCGAGGATTATCGCGGCACCGGCAGTCCGATCAAACTGTCCCGCAGCCCCGCGCGCTACGACCGCAAGCCGCCTGCCTTTGCCCAACATGGTGCAGAGGTGATGGAAGAGCTGGGTCTGGACGCCGAGAGCTTTGGTGACGCGCTGATCAAACCCGACAAGACAGACTGAAGATCTCAGTCACGAAAGGCCGTTGTCGGTCAGCCAGCCCGCAATCAGGGCCGCGATCTCGCTGCTGTTGCGTTCAAGCATCATGGCATGGCCGTTGCCGTGAACCCCATGCTGCTCCAACCGCATATGCGCCACATCGGCCCCGGCCTGCGCCAGGAAATCGACCATGGCGTGATTGTCCATCGACATCCAGGAGGCCTCCGCCGTGACAACCACAATCGGAAAACCGCATAGGTTGGGCAGGCGGCGGATGGGTTCTGCCTGTAGGTGGCAGGGAACGGCGCCTTCGAAGGGGGCGGATCGCACCTCGGTCGCGATATCTTCGGGCCGCGCGGCGGGCGGATCAAACGTCATGGGCGCAGCAGTGATCCCCCAGGAAAGCCGCCCGCCGCCCCGTTCGGCAAAGGGCGGGCCCAGCGGCTCGACCGCGACAATCCCCGCCACAAGGTCCGGGCGCGCGTCCGCCATCAGCCAGCCGGTCGGCCCGCCTGCACTATGTGTCAGCAGGATCGCAGGCCCGATCAGGTCCAGCAGTTCCGCCCCGGCGGCCTGACAATCCCGGTGGCTTTGTTCCATATCGGCGGCCATGGGGCCCGCACCGGCGAAAAAGACATCGAATGCCGGATCCCCCAACTGCCCGCTGCCGGGCCATTTGTCATGCAGCGCAGCGGTTGCATATTGATCGGGATAGGCTTCGGGCCGCGTGAACAGTTTCTCGATCATGTCCGCGACCGGAGGCGGACCCATCTCGCCCTGCACCGCGGGATGATGCGGCGACCGTCCATGCCCTGGGCGGTCCACCACGTAAACGGCATAACCGCGCCGGACAAACCAGTGCATCCAGCCCTCGCTGCCGTCAGCCGTTCCGAGAAAATCGGTCCCCTGCCCGCCACCGCCGTGGATCATCACCAACGGCAGCGGATGGCGCAGGTCCGCCGGTATCCAGTATTCCACATACATCTGACCGCGCAGGGCCTTGCCCGCCGGCAGATCGACGGTCTGCGCCCCGGTCCAGAAGAACCCATGCGCCGCAAGCTGCAGGTCCTCGGTCGAGCGCGCATGAAGCTCAGCGGGCCGAAACGATAGGGTCATCACAGGTCCTTAAGCCGGGGTCAGGTGCGGGACAGGACGAAATCATGCACGACATCGAAATACGGCGTGTCGAATCCGGCTTCCGTGATCCGGTCAGGCGCCTCGATCAGCGCGAACTTGGCCATCAGGCTGTCCTTCACCCCAAAGACCGCATCGGTTTCGATATAGGGATCGTCCGGGTCAAAGATATGAGTGGTCAAGGTCTCGAACCCCTCGGCCTCGATGATGTAGTGCAGATGCGCCGGGCGATAGGGGTGGCGGCCAAGCGCTCCCAGCATCTTGCCGACGGGGCCGTCGTCCGGGATCGGGTAATACTTCGGCTTCACGCCCCGGAACCAGTACGCGCCCTTGTCATTTGTGCGGAACACGCCGCGCAGGTTGAAATCGGGCTGGATGCCCTTTTGCTGCACGTCATAGAAGCCTTCGTCGTTCGCCTGCCAGACGTCGATCCTGGCATTTGCAATCGGCGCGCCCTCAAGGTCCAGGATCCGGCCCCGCACCAGCATCGGCTCGCCCTTCTGATCCAGGCAGATGTTCGCGCCCAGTTCCCGCTCGGGCGCGCCATCCACGTGGAACGGCCCGAGCACCGTGGATTCCGATGCGCCCGATGGTTTGCGGTTGTTGATCGCATCGACCAGCATCGACACGCCAAGCACATCCGACAGCAGGATGAATTCCTGCCGCCACTCGTCGCACATATGACCAGTTTCGGTGAGGAACATGATCGCCTTCAGCCATTCATCCTGCGTCGGTTCGATCTCTTTCACCGCCTCATGCAGCTTGCGGATGATGACGTTCATGACCTGCGCCAGCCGTTCGTTCCCGGCCTCGGCATTGCGGCTTGTCACAACCTCGACCGAGCTCTCTTCGGTGAAATAGGCGTTGCTGTCCTTCGGCATCTGCTGCCTCCCTTTCAACGGTTCAGAATAGAAGTGAGCACCCGCCGCAGATCCTGCGCGGCATCGCCGCTCAGGGTCTCGCTGCGCCAGGCCACATGATGATCCGGACGGACCAGAACACAGCCATTGTCGCGGATTTCGCGGGCGCGGGCCCAGTCGCCCGTGTGGTCCTCGTAATCGCGGCGCGGCCCGATGACATGAACATCAAGCGGGAGCCCCAGTTCATCGGCGATCTGCCCTGCGGCCTCCGCCCAGTCTTCACCGCCGATCCCGGTCAGGAGGGTGAACCGTCCGTGTCCGCAAATGTCGAGGGTCGAGAGCTTGCGGCCGTCGCGGGCGAACAGCCAGACATGGGGCAACCGCGCACCGGGCCATGTGGTGGGCTGGTAGTGCAGCTCTGGATCGCGGGCGAATGCAGGCTCGGGCTGGCCATCCGTGACCACGGCGCTGGAGGCATACCGCTGGTTCATCTCAACGCCGTGACAATCGAATTCGTAGGATTTCAACTCAATGGCCTTGCGCAGGGCGGCACGCTGCGCTTCGGCGGCGTCGGAGGCATCGGCGCGGGCGGACATGTTCTGCTGAATCTTCTCCGGATCTACCCCGCCATCCATGCCGAGCGCCTCGAAAATCGGGCCGAATTCGCCAATCGACTTGTTGGCGCGGGTGACGATCTGGCGTGCAACCGGCGCGCGTTCTTCCGAATAGCTCTCAAGCAGCCCCGGCCCCGCCTGCCCCTTGAGGACCGCAGCCAGCTTCCAGGCCAGATTGAAACCATCCTGAATGGAGGTATTCGATCCCAGACCGTTCGAGGGCGGATGCCGGTGTGCGGCATCGCCCATGATAAAGACCCGGTCCTTCTGCATATGCGTGGCGAACATGTCGTTCACCGTCCAGACATTTGCGCTCAGCAGTTCGATCTCAAGCTCGGGATCGCCGACAAGCTGCCGCGCGACACCCTGCGCGAATTCGGGCGTCACATCGGGTGCGGGTTCGTTGATGTCATAGCCCCAGACAATCAGCCATTCGTTCCAGGGCCGGACCATGCGGACCAGTCCCATACCGATGCCGCCCACATCCGCACCCGGCTGCATCACCCAATAGAGAACCGAGGGGCGGTGCGCGACAAGGTGCGAAAGGTCGGCGCGGAACAGGATGTTCATCGACCCGCCGACACCCATCTTGCCTTCGAACGGCAGGCCCAGATGCTCGGCCACGGCGGAATTGCCGCCATCGGCACCGACCAGGTATTTCGATCTGATCCTGATCTCCCGCCCCGACAGCCGGTCGCGGCAGGTCGTGGTGACCCCGTCGGCATCCTGTTCATGCGATAGATACTCGGTGCTCATCCGCGTCTCGGAGCCACGGGAACAGGCGGTCTTGAACAGGATCGGCTCCATGAAGGTCTGGGGCAGGTCGTTCATCCGGCAGGGCGAGGACAGCAGATGCTCGGCCATGCTTTCGGGATGGGTGCCCCAGCTGCGCATCCGGCCCAGTTCCTCCCCGGCGAGGCTTTCGCAAAAGACATTGTTGCCCATCAGCTCTTGCGAAGTTGCGTGGAGATAGGCCTCTTCCTCGACGCTTTGGCCCAGATCGCGCAGCACCTCCATCGTGCGCTGGTTGGTGATATGTGCCCGCGGCGTATTGGCCAGCCAGCGGTAGCGGTTGATCATCATGTTCGAAATCCCGTAGCTCGACAGCAGCGCACCGGTAGCGCCGCCCGCAGGCCCGGTTCCGACAATCAGGACATCCGTCTTGTATTCGGTTTCCATCAGTCTTCCCTTTCTTTCAATTTCAAACGGCGTTGGATCGGGAACAGCGCGAAACCCGTCCGTCCGGAGATCAGCCCCCACAATCCACGAGGGGCAAACAACATGACAAGGATGCCCAGAAAGCCCAGCACCATCAGGTACCAGGTGCCGAGATCCGCAAGCAGTGACTGAAGCAGGAAAAAGATGATCACGCCGATGATCGGCCCCTCTATCGTTCCGATGCCGCCGATCACCACAATGAAGATCACATAGGCCGTCCAGTCGATCACCGAAAAGGCGCTGTCCGGTGACACCCTTCCGTTCTGCATGAAGATCAGCCCGCCGGCGATCCCCGCACCCACCGCCGAAATCACATAGACCGCCAGCTTGATCCGCCTTGCGTCCAACCCCACCGAGGCCGCCGCCTGGGGGTTATCGCGCATCGCCGCCAGCGCCAGCCCTGTCCTGCGCCGCATCAGCCAGTAGATGCCGCCGATGGTCGCCACGACGAGGCCAAGCGCCAGCCAATAGGACACGACGTCCATCGCCGCCGCCGCACGCAGGCCGGTCACCTCTTCGACCCACTCCGTGCCCCACATGTTCCGGCGTGCCTCGCGGGGGAGCGATGTGCCGGTGCCGCCTCCAACCGCTTTCCATTGCGCAAAGCTCAGCCGGGCAACTTCGGCCACCACCCATGTCCCGATGGCGAAATATGCGTCGTTCAGGCGAAAGACAAAAACGGCAGAGACAAGCGCAAGCACAAGCGCCGCCAGGGCCGAAACCGCCAGCCCCGCGACGGGATTGATCCCCCAAAGGATTGCGGCCGCGAAGACGCCATAGGCACCGGCCCCGACGAACATCTGCTGCCCGACGCTGACCAGGCCGCCGTAACCGGCAAGCAGGTTCCAGAACTGCGCCAGCGTCAGCATGGTAAAGACGAAAAACAGGTCCTGCATCAGGCTGCGCGATCCGAAGAAAGGCAGCGCGGCAAAGACGATGACAATCACCAGCACAACAAGCGCTACGACCCAGCTTGATCCGTGACCGGTTTGTACACGATACCGCATTCAGCGCCCCCCTGCCGGAAACAGGCCACGCGGACGCACCAGAAGGATGACCAGAAAGGCCAGATGGCCCGACAGGATCTGCCATTCGGGGTTGATCGCAGCGCCCATGGTCTGGGCGACGCCGATGACGATGCCGCCGATCAACGTCCCCCACAAACTTCCCATCCCGCCGATGATCACGGCCTCGAAAGCATAGATCAGCCGCGCCGGGCCGATGGTCGGATCGAAATTGGCCCGCATGCCCAGATAGAGCGCGGCAATGGCCGCCACGACCATGCCCAGACCTGTGGCAACGGCAAAGATATTGCCGGGCCGGATGCCCATCAGACTTGCCGTGTCGGGATCGTCGCTGGTGGCGCGGAAGGCCCGGCCAAGTGCGGTGCGGTAGAAGATCAGTTGCAGCGCCAGGGTCACGAGTATCGCGGTTGCAAAGGTCAGCGCCGGCATGACCCCGATGGTGACCGGCCCGACCGAGAAAGACGCGATCTCGAGCGATCCTGCCGGTATCCGGCGGCTGTCGGCGTTGAACCCCTCAAGCAGCGCATTCTGGATCACCACCGACAGGCCGAATGTGACCAGAAGCGGCGGCAGCACGTCCGCGCCGACGGTGCGGTTCAGGACCATCTGCTGCAACAACCACCCCACCCCGAACATCAGTGGGGCCGCCAGCAAAAGTGCGACGAACGGGCTGAGGTTGAGCGCCGTGACCAGCACGAGGATCAGGTAGGCCGCCATCACGATCAGATCGCCATGCGCCAGGTTCACCACCCGCATGATCCCGAAGACGAGGCTCAGCCCCGCCGCGAAAAGTGCGTAAAGGCCGCCCAGCAGGATGCCCTGAACCAATGTATCCACCCAGATCATGCCTGCACCCCGAAATAGGCATCATGCATGGCGGCGCGGCTGATCTCGCCCGGGCGGCCTTCCAGCGTGACGCGCCCCTCCATCAGGCAATAGACCCGGTCCGCGATGCCAAGCGCCTGTTCGATATTCTGTTCCACGATGATCAGGCTCGCGCCCCGTTCAAGGATCGAGGGCACCGCTGCATAGATGTCGCGGATCACCACAGGCGCGAGGCCAAGGCTGATCTCGTCGCACAACAGCACCTTGGGGTTCGACATCAGCGCCCGCCCGATGGCGACCATCTGCTGCTGCCCGCCCGACAGGGCAAGCGCAGGGTTGGCGCGTCTTTCTTTCAGGACCGGGAACAGGCCAAAGACCTCCTCCAGCGTCCAGGGACCGGCACGATCGCTGCGCCAGCCCCCGATCAGAAGGTTTTCCTCGACAGTGAGCGAGGGAAACAGCCTGCGCCCCTCGGGCACCAGCGTGATGCCTGCGCCATTCACGCGGTCTGCCGAAAGATGGCCGATGGGCGCGCCATTCAGGCGGATCATCCCGGGCGCCTGCCGCACCGACCCGGCGATTGACCGCATCAGCGTCGATTTTCCGGCACCATTCGCCCCGATGACGGCCAGGGTCTCACCCTCGGCCAGGGTCATGTCCACACCGTAAAGTGCCTGAAAATCGCCGTAGAAGGCGGTCAGGCCGGATGTTTCAAGAAGCGTGCTCATGCTTCGATCCCCAGATAGATTTCCTGAACCTCGCGGCTGGCCATGACCGTGTCGGGGGGGCCATCCTGAATGACACGCCCGAAATCCAGAACGATCAGCCGCTCAACCACCGAATTGAGCGCATGCAGCACATGTTCGATCCACACGATGGTGGTGCCGCCCGCATGCAGCTCCTTGATCGTTGCGACAAGCGAGGTGCATTCCGCCTCGGTCAACCCGCCCGCGATCTCGTCCAGCAGCAGAAGGTCCGGGCCCGTGGCCAGGGCCCGGGCCAGTTCAAGCCGCTTGCGTTGAAGCAGGTTCAAAGAGCCTGAAACCTGATTGGCGCGATCCAGCAGACCGGTCCGTTCCAAAATCGAAACGCAGTCTTCCGCCGCCTCGCTTTCGCTGATGCCGCGGCCCTGAGAGGCCGCGACAAGCAGGGTTTCGAACACTGTCAATTGCGAGAACGTCTGCGGAATCTGGAACGCGCGCCCCATGCCCATGCGGCAGCGCTGGGTCAGGCTGGTCCCGGTGACGTCCCGGCCGTTCAGCCTGATCTGTCCCTGATCCGGCGCAAGATTGCCCGCAATCAGGTTGAGCAGGGTCGATTTGCCTGCCCCGTTCGGCCCGATGATGCCCAGGGCCTGCCCTCGCGGCAGGTCAAGCGTGACCGCATCGGCCACCACGAGGGAGCCGAAACGTTTGGTCACACCCTCAAGCGACAAAAGGGGGCCCTTGTCCGCCATGTCAGCTCAGCGCTTCCATGCTGCCCTGCGTGGGAATGTCCGGCGCCGTCTGGTTGTCGACGACCAGAAGCTCGAAGCTGCCATCCTCCTGCCGCCGCCATTGCCCGCCAACCAGCGGGGTCTTGCAGACATTGGTCGCCGCAAAGGGCGGAAGGCCTTCGCCGTTGAAAGCGATCCGGCCCACGATGGTCTCAAGGTCCGTCGCGGCAATCGTCTCGGCGACACCGTCCGGATCGGTCGGATCATCCGCGCGTTCGATGACGTTCGCCGCCATTTCGAAAAGCGAATGGATATAGCCGATGGGCTGAGTCCAGGGCCGCCCCGTCGTCTCGGTAAAATTCGCCGCAAGTGCCTCGCAGCTCTGACCGGTCAGGGACGAGGTGAAGGGATGGTTCCTGGACCACCAGACCTCTGAGCTGAGGTTATGCCCCGACTCTCCCAATGTCTCGACCGATTGCGGGAACAGGATCGCCTTCGCCACCGTGATCGCCTTGGGGGAAAAACCCTGCTGCGCTGCCTGGTTGCGGAAGGTCGTGAAATCCGGCGGGATCACCACGCCGGTGACAATGTCGCAATTCGCCTGTTTGAATGCGTTGATCTGAGCCGAGAAATCGTCTGTCAGGTTCTGGTAGCGACCGGGATCGACCGTCTCGTAGCCATCCTGGGCAAAGCCGGGTGCGACGCCGTTCTGGGGGTCGCCCCAGGCGTTGCCGTCCGCATCGTTGGGGAACAGGCCCGCCACCTTCTTGTTGGTGTCCAGCTGATCCCACATGTTGGTGAAGACCGCGATGACATCTTCAAGCCCCCAGAAATAATGGAAGGCATAGTCGAAAGGCCGCCAGCTTGCCGGGTCTCCGGGATTGCCCTGCTGCCCGATGAACCAGGGCTGCCAGGGTGCCATGGTCGAAATGCAGGGGATGAATTCATTCTCGCATACCGTCGTCACCGGGTTCGTCGTTTCGGGCGTCGAGGCCACCAGCATGAGGTGCACGCCATCCTCGATGATAAGCTCCTGCGCCGCGTCTGCAGCGCGGTTCGGATTGGACTGGCTGTCCTTCACCACAACCTCGACGTCCATGCCCTTCTCCGCCGCCACGCGCTTGAACATCTCCAGCGCAAAGGTGTCGGATTCCGCAAAGCCGGCCAGCGGCCCCGATTGCGGCGAGACATAGCCGATCTTGATGCGGGTCCCCTGCGCCAGTGCGGGCATGGCAAGCCCGCCCGCGCTGACGGCAAAACCGGCCGCCGCGCCTGTCTTGAGCAGTTTTCTGCGATTGATCATTTTTCTTCCTCCCTAAGTGCCTGACATTTTCGCGTCAGGCGGTTCCGTTTACTCTCCCTCGGGCCGCGAACCCTCCCAGGCAGCCTGAAGCAGGTTTCTGATGTCGCGGCGGTCGAAGGGCCGCGGATTGGGGTAAGGCGCGCGGGTCGCAATCTCGGCGGCGCGGTCCAGATCAGCCTCGCTCAGCCCAAGGTCGCGCAACCGCAGCGGTGCCCCCGCCCCCTTCGCGAAATCCCACAGGCCACCGCCGACCGATCCGCCGAAAATTTCGGCGACCGGGGCCAGAAGCTCAGCTGTGGCGGCGGCATTGAACCCTGTCGTATGCGGCAAGAGGATCGCATGGGTTTCCGCATGTGGCATACCGAAGGACCCGCCGATGACATGCGCCAGCTTGTGATGCAGCGCCATCGACACATAGCCAAGCGCGGTGGAGCAAAGCCAGGCACCGTAGAGCACATCCGTTCGCGCCGCCCGGTTTTGCGGGTCCTCGGTGACCCTGTGCAGGCTGCGCTTGAAGACCCGCATCGCCTCCACCGCCATCTGGCTGAGGATCGGGTTCCGGTCTTCGGCATAGAGCGCCTCGATCCCGTGCGAGATCGCGTTGAGTGAGGAGGTCACAGTCATCCCGACCGGCAATGTCAGCGTGGTGTCGACATCGTAGACCACGGTTTCGGGCCTGATCGAAGCGTCGCGGCGGGTGGTCTTTTCGCCATCCACCGTCTCACCCAGAATGTCCGTCATCTCGGACCCCGCATAGGTGGTCGGGATCGCGACATGGTCCGCGCCGGTCCTTGTGGCAATTGCCTTGCCCAGCCCGATGGTCGATCCGCCGCCATAAGAGACGACGCAATCCGCGCCTGCCGTCTTGTAGGTCTCCATCGCCGCCTCGGTCACCTCGATCGGCGTATGCATGGTGGCCTCGGTGAACGTCCCGGCGGAGAGGCCGCCAAGTTCCCCGGCCAGCGTCCCCGCGGCCTCGGCCTGTGGCGGGGTGGACAGCACCAGCGCGCGGGACCGGCCAAGCGCCTCGATCTCCTCACCAACACGCGACAACGTACCCGAGCCGAAGACGACCCGCGTGCGTATGCCGGGGAAGGTGAAACCTTGCATCAGATCGCTCATGACGCCGCCTCCAGCGCCCTCTGTCCCGCAACCGCCGCTTCGAGCATCTCCGAAAGCGTCTCTATCTCGACATCGCTCACCTCATGGCCACGGCCGGGAAAGATATCCATCCGCAGCCGTGCGCCGCATTCCGATAGCTCGCCGACAAGTTTGCGATGCGCCCAGAGCGGGATCCAGGGATCGTCGTCGCCATTTGTGGTATAGACCGGCAGCCCGGCCAGATCCGCGCGGACAAGGTCATCCTGCACCGCGCCCACCCGGCAGGCCGTCAGCAGCGCCGCCGAGGTAACCTTGCCGCCCCGCATCAGCCATTCCGCGGCCATGCAGGCGCCCTGCGAAAAGCCGATGAGGACAAGCGGCAGGCCGTCCTGCCGCGCCGCGTCGATGCAATTGCCGATGGCATCCAGCGCCGCATCGAGTTGGCGTGTGGTGCCCTCTTCCAAAGGGTCAACGGCCTTGGCGTCGTACCAGGCCTCCCCCTCGGACTTGGGCAGGACATAGTGAACATCCGCCACCTCCAGCCGGGACAGGATCATGTCGATCATGTCCTGCTGGGTCTGCCCGCGTCCGTGCACGACGACACAAACGGCCCTGGCCGTCTGTGCCGTCGCACCTTGATGGAGCGTTTCTGCCATCACGCGAATTCCGCCTCTTCGAGGCCTTCCATCAGCTCTTCCTTCTTGCCCTCGAACCAGGGCGGGAAGACAAGCGTCTGACCGATGGCATCGGCAGGCTCATCACGCGCCCAGCCTTCGGGCACCGTCCAGGCAAGCTCGAACAAAGCGCCGCCGGGGCTGCGCACATAGCAGGATTTGAAGTACATCCGGTCCTTCTGCTCCGAGATGTCGGTAAAGCCGAGGCCCTCGATATGGGCGCGCAGCTTCATCTGGCTTTCCTCATCGCCGGTGTTCAGCGCCATGTGGTGGATGGTGCCGCCGGCAAGCGTCCAGGTGCCCTGTTTTTCGTTGGGCTCGTGCAGGACTTCGACCCGCTGGATGATGCCATTGTCGTCCGGCACCCGGAAAACGAGGCCCTCGTCGCTGTCCGCTTCCTTTTCGAGCGGCAGCGCAATGGTCATGAAATCGTCCATCGCGGTGCGGTCCGTCACGGCCACGGCCCCGCCGTAGATCCCCTTGATCCCGTGTTCCTTGCCGATGCCCTGATCGTCATTGGTGATCGGGCCGCGCGGATCGTCGGGGCTTTCGACCAGCTCATGCGGAATACCGCAGGGATGGGCAAACACCACCCGGTCCGCGCCGAAACGCGAAATCCTGGTGGCCTCGATGCCGCGCTCGTTCAGGCGGTTCACCCAGAAATCGGCGGCACCCATCGGGATGGACTGCATCACGATCTTGGCCTGGTTTGTCCCGCGTTTGCCGTAGACGCCCGGCTTCTTGAACGGAAAGGTGGTGATAATGGTCGAGGCATCGCCATTCTTCGACCCATAGTAGAGGTGATAGACCGGCAGCACCCCGTCAAAGAGCACCGTGCGCTTGACCGAATGCAGACCCAGGGTCTTGGTGTAGAAATCGAAATCCTCCTGAGCGCCATGTGTCGATAGCGTAAGGTGGTGATATCCGCTGATTTTCATTGTTTCCTCCTGATTGCTTCAGCTCTGAATGTCTTGGGACCGGTTCGAGGCCAGAACGAAGCGGAACTCCGTTCGCAGGCCGCCATCGCCGGTTTCGGTAAATTCGGCCAGCAGCTCGGGTCGCACGGCAAGGAGCGGGTCGTCCGCGATGCAGGGATCGGTGCGGTCGAAAATATGGGTGGTCAGCGTGCGGTGCCCGGGGGCGCTGATCCGGAAATGGATATGGGCGGGCCGGTCAAGACCAAGATCCAGCAGTTTCATCAGCGCGCCAACGGGCCCGTCATCGGGCACGCGGTAGCCTGCGGGCCGCACCGTGCGGATCGAGACCCGACCCGAGCCTGGCACCCGGTAGCGACCGCGCAGGTTGAATTCGGGCTGCGCGTCAGGGTCCTGGTTCTCATAGATCCCATCGCCATTCGCCTGCCAGACTTCGACCACCGCCCCTTCGATCGGACAGCCGTCGAGGTTCTGCACATGCGCCACAACCTCCAGCGGCACCCCGCGTCCGTCGAGCGAGATCGACTCGCCATCCTTTCGAAACGCCACATCCGGGCGATAGAACGGGCCGGTCAGTGTCGGCGGAGTAAGGCCTTCGGCCTTCGGGGCCAGTTGCGCCTCCACCTGGCTCGTGACACCCAGCACGTCGAACAGCAGAACCCATTCATGGCGCGTATCGTGACAGGCTTCGCCCACGTCCGTCAGAAACGCTATGATCTGCTGCAGTTCCATGCGTGTGGGCTGAAGTTTGGCAATGATGTCGCAGATGGCGTCGACCACAAGGCGCACGGCCTGCGCGGCCCGTGGGTCTTCGGCATTCTTCAGGCGTTGCGCAAAATCCTGCGCGACATACGAGCGCCCTGAAATCGACTCTGCGACCATCATTCAAACTCCTCCCGACTCAACGGTATTGTGAGAAATTTGCCTTGTGGATTATTATTTTCACTTCCATCATAACAAACTGGTATGAAGATCGAAGAACGCCATCTCGCTCAACTGGCCGCCGTGGTCGACCTTGGCAGTGTCACCCGCGCGGCCGAGATGCTTGGCGTCAGCCAGCCAGCCATCTCCCGCGTGTTGACCTCGCTTGAGAAGCGGCTTGGGGAACCTCTGTTCGAGCCGGGCCGCCGCCCGCTTCGACCCACGCTGCTCGGCGAAACCCTTGCGCTCCACGGCCGTCAGATCCTCGAAGCCTCGCGTCAGGCGACCGAGGCCCTGCGCAGCCTGCGCAGCGGCAGTTCAGGCACCGTGAAGGTCGGCGGGGTGCCCTTTTTCATGGATGCCTACATCAGCCGCATGATCGGCACGTTCCATGTTCAGGAACCCGGCATCCGGGTGGACCAATCCTATGGAAACCTGCCGGAGCTGCAGAAGCGCCTGTTGTCGCATCAGCTGGATTTCGCGATCTGCCCGCTCGGTGTGGTCGAGGCGGCGCCCGAGATGGAGTTCACCGAGATCCTGCCTGCCCGGAACGTCCTGGCCTGTCGCCGCGGACATCCGCTGCACCGGCGCGGCCGGATTTCGACACGGGACCTGGTAGACTTCCCCTGGGTCGCGCCGCTGCCCGGCTCCCCGCTTTTGGCGGATCTGCATGCGATCCTGCTGGCGGTCGGCATGAATGACATATCTGTGCGCTATTCCGGCGGATCGCTGATGTCCGTCTACAACTATCTCGAAGAGACCGACGCGCTGACCGTCCTGCCGCATTCGGTCGTCTTCGCGCATCGCAAGGCCCACGACATTTCAGTGCTGCCTGTCAAAATTCCGCAACCTGCCCGCAGTCTGGGCATTCTTCGCGCGAAGAACGCCCAGTGGACGCCCGCCGCGCAAAAGCTTTTCGAACATGTGACCCACGATTTCCGGCACCTCAGCACCATGATCGCGCGGCACGAAAACGCAATTGTCTGGGGCAATTGAGGGTGACGGGATCGGCACGTGCGTCGCGCCGATCCCGGGTGAAAATCACCGTGTCAGTTCGGTCCAGATCCGGGTGTAGAGGTCTTGCGCCTCGGGCGGGCAGAGGGTCTGCTCGATCGCGGCACCTTGCAGGGCCTCGGGTACATTGAGTTCGGGCGCATTGACCAGTTCGGGATCCATGAATTCTTCGGACCCCACAATGCCGTTGCTGTACATCGTGTAGTTCGAGATCATCGCGGCATTCTCTGGTGCCATGATGAAGTTCATGAACAGCTTGGCGTTCTCGACATTGGCGGCATCGGACGGGATGGCGACGTTGTCCATCCATTTCATATAGCCGCTTTCGGGCCAGCCATAAGCGAAGCCATCGTTCAGCCCCCGCACACGGGCAGCGGCACCGTTCCAGAAGATTGTGGCGTTGAGGTCCTCGTTGATGAACTTTTCGAAGGACGGATAATCGACCGAGGCCCAGTTTTCCTTGGCCTTGAGCAGCAGGTCGCGCGCCTTGCTGAGGCTGTCGCGGTCGGTGGTGCAGGTTTCCGCGCCGATGTAGCGCAATGTCATGTCGATCGTGTCGTTCATCGACGGCACCAGGTTGATGCTGCCCTTCAGCTCTTCCGGTGGGTCAAGGAAGATCGCGGCGGTGTTGATGTCGCCGTCATAGACCTTCTTGTTGACCATGACGCCGGTGGTGCCCCAGACCCAGGGCACCGTATACTTGCGGTCGGGGTCGGTGGGGATGGATTTCCACTGCTCCGCGATGTGTTTGAAGTTTTCCATCTCGGTCGGGTTGCTTTCCATCAGCAGCCCCTGATCGACGTAAGCCGGGATGAAGTAGCCGCTGACGATGATCACGTCCATGCCGTGACCGCCGGCCTGGATGCGGGCGATGGCCTCTTCATTGGCGACAAAATCGGTCAGCGTGACCTCGACGTCGTATTCTTGCGAGAATTTTTCCAGCAGGTCGGGCGGGGTGTAGAGCCCGAAGTTGTAGAGGTTCAGCTTGCCTTCGGCCGTGGCGGATTGCGCGCACAGTGCCAGTCCTGCGGCAAGTGCTGCGCTGGTGGGGGTGAGTTTCATGGAAAAGTCTCCGATGTTGGATTGGGGTTGGCGGTTTCTTGTTGATTATTCCTTGGTGCGGGTGACGACCCACGATGCGGCGACGATGGAGATGCTGGCAAAAAGCAGCAGCGCCGAGATCGCGTAGATTTCCGATGTCAGATTGCGGCGCAGTTCGCCCATCAGGTAGGTGGGCAGGGTTTCCTGACCCGGCGCCTTGACGAAGCTGCTGACCACGACGTTGTCGAGCGAGATCACGAAAGCCAGCATGAAACCGGCGAGAATGCCCGGCAGCAGCAGCGGCAGCGTGACCCGCCGGAAGGTGTAGAACCGGCTGGCATAGAGATCCATCGACGCGGTTTCCAGCGTCAGGTCCATGCCCGACAACCGCGCGCGGATCGGCAGAAAGGCAAAGGGGATGCAGAATGTCGTATGTGCCGCGATCATATAGCCGAGGCCCTGGTAACCTGTCGCCTGCTTGAGCTGCGCCAGCACGATCATGAGGGCGATGGCAAAGACGATTTCGGGCACCAGCAGGGGCTGATTGAGAATGACAAAGATGCTGCCCTGTCCCTTGACGGGTCGACCACGGGTCACCGCAAGCGCGGCCATGGTGGCAAGGGCGGTCGCAATGCTGGAGGCGGTGGCTGCCACGATCAGGGAATTGAGCGCAGCATTGCGGAAAGCTGCATTTTCCGTCGCCGCCGCGAACCAGCGCAGCGATGCGCCCTCCCACTGGCCCGCCGTGTCGCCGCCGTTGAAGGCGTTCACCACCAGGATCAGCACCGGAACATAGAGCGCCAGAAAGGTGACGCCTGCAATGAGCGCGGCTCCGGGAACATGGGTGACGTCAAAACGTTTCTCAGCCATTGGCCTGATCCCCTTTCGCGGCGCGGCGGGCGTACCAGATCAATGCGCCCAGCACGACAAGTGTGAGCGTGATCGACAGCGCAGCGCCCAGCGGCCAGTTGCGGCCCTGTCCGAATTGCAGATCAATCAGGTTGCCCCACATCATCGCGCGTCCTCCGCCCATCAGACGCGGCGTGACATAGGCGCCGAGCGCGGGAATGAAGACCAGTATCGACCCCGCAATGATGCCCGGCCACATCAGCGGCAGCACCACCCGGCGCAGGCAATAGAGCCGCGAGGCGTAAAGATCGTAAGCTGCCTCGGACAGGCGGAAGTCGAACTTCTCGATCGCGGCATAGACAGGCAGTACCATCAGCGGCAGGTAGACATAGGTCATCCCGACCAGCACGGCCCCGTTGGTGAACATCATCTGCAACGGTTCGTCGATGATGCCTGTGGCCAGCAAGATCCGGTTGAGCGTGCCGTCAGCGCGGATCACCTCCTGGATCGCGATGGTGCGGACAAGCAGGTTCGTCCAGAACGGCACCGTGATGAGGAACATCCAGAAGCCGCGCGAGGATTGCGGGCGTGTCGCGATGAACCATGCAGTGGGGATGCCAAAGACGAAGGTAAGCGCGGTAGTGGCCAGGGCCAGCGCGATGGACCGGCCCAGGATCGACAGATGCGCGGTTGCCGGGATCAGGCTGTCGTCAAAGAAGTCGCGTTCGAAAAACACCGCGCGCCATCCGTCGAGCGAGAATCCCGGCTCGACACCGGCGTACTGGCCCGCTTGCATGAAGGAATAGGCGACCATGACGGCCAGCGGCGCGATGGACAGCAGCGTGATCACCGTCAGCGCGGGCAGCGCAAGTGACCAGCGCCGCCGGGTCTCATTCCGGATCAGGGCGCTTTCGCTGGCGGAAGCGTCATGCGGCATCTGCGGTTTCCTCCGGCAGGACACGCAGCGCGTCGATGGGCAGGGAAACCGTCACGCTCTGGCCTTCGGTCAGGGGCGTTGCGGCGTGGGATGTGTTTGGTGCGCGCAGGCTGAGGGTACTGCCGTTTTGCAGGCGCAGGCTGACATGGGTATCGGTTCCGGAGAACACCAGTGCCTCGATGCGGCCATCGAGGGTGATGGCCTTTTCGGCAGTGGCTCCAACCACAACCTGTTCGGGGCGGATCATGATCGTGACCGGCCCCCCGCCCTTCGTATCGCGCGGCAGAGGCGCGGGCGGGCAACCTGCCAGGATCAGCTTGTCATCCACAATGGTGCCGGGCAGGAAATTTGCCTCTCCGATGAATTCGGCGACAAACCGGTTTGCAGGATGGTCATAGAGCGCGCGGGGGCTGGCCACCTGTTGCAGCGTCCCGCCTTCCATCACTGCGATGCGGTCCGACATGGTCAGCGCCTCGTCCTGGTCGTGGGTGACAAAGATGAAGGTCAGTCCCAACTCGCGTTGCAGGCGCTTGAGCTCGACCTGCATCTGCTTGCGCAGCTTGAGATCAAGCGCGGAAAGCGGTTCATCCAGCAGCAGGATGCGGGGCCGTGGGGCCAGTGCCCGCGCAAGCGCCACACGCTGTTGCTGACCGCCCGACATCTGGCTGCTCTTGCGGTCGCGCAGATGCGCCATCTGCACGATTTCGAGTATCTCATCCACCCGCGGGGCGATCTCAGCCGGATTGGTGCCCCGGGCCTCCAGCCCGAAGGCGACGTTCTGCGCCACGGTCATATGCGGAAACAGCGCATAGCTTTGAAACACGGTGTTCACGGGGCGGTGGTTCGGCGGGATCATCGCAATGTCCTTGCCGTCCAGCACCAGCTGCCCGCCACTGGGTTGCTCAAAACCAGCAATCAGCCGCAGCAGGGTTGTCTTGCCGCAGCCGGACGGGCCGAGAAGCGTGAAAAACTCTCCCTCCTCGATGGTGATGTCGATGGACTTCAGCGCGTGAAAGGCACGCGCGCCTGAGCCGAATTTCTTTGAAAGCGAACGTATGTCGAGCATGTGCAGCATCCTTGCGAATTGCCCGAAAGTTATTGACATAAATTTTTTAGTCAATAAAAATTTTTATGAAGACAAATGTTAATGCCGTGAAGAGAGCCAGATGCCCCAAGATGCAGAACCCGGATTGCGTGATCGCAAGAAAGCCCGGCGCCGCGATGATATCATCGCGGCGGCAATCGAGCTGTTCGGGAAGAAGGGCGTCGACGCGACCACAATCGCGGACATCGCCGAAGCCTGCGACGTGTCGGCACCCACGATATTCAACTACTTCGGATCAAAAGACGGCATCCTTGTCGCCCTCGTCGAGGAAGGCACCCAGCGCAAGCGCGAGCGCGGATCACGCAGGCCGCGTCTGGAGGGGGTTCCGCTGGCCACCATCGTGCTGGACCTGTTCTCCGAGGTCTCGCAGGAAACCCTGGATATCGCTTCGCGGCGGGTCTGGCGCTATGCCGAAGCCGCGGTGATCCGGCGGCCCGAGACGAATCTGTCGGAGCGGTTCCGCGATACCTCCCACCTGTTGATCGAATCCATTGTGGAGCGGTTGCAAATCTACGAACTGCACACACGGACCGGCACGCCGATGGACATCAACTACCTTTCGAGCGTGCTCTATGACCTGTGGATGCCCTGCTATCTGAACCTGATCACCGACCCGCAGATGACACTGGCGGATCACGACGCAATGCTGTTGCAGCGGATCACACCCTTTCTGACCTATGTCTTCGACGACAGCACCCTGACCGCCACGCGCCTCAGCCGGACGGAAAAACGCGCATGACCCCCACCCTCGTATTTACAAACGCCAGCGTTCTGACGATGGACCCTGACGCCCCCCGCGCAACCGCGGTGGCGATATGCGGTGACAGGATCACCGCCGTTGGCACCGACGCCGAGATCGCGGCCATGGCAGGGCCGGAGACAAGCAGGATCGACGCAAAGGGCCGGACTCTGTTGCCCGGTTTCGTGGAATCGCATGTGCATCTTTTCATGGGCGGATACAATGAAACCGTGATCCGCGCAGACCGGGTCAGCGGATTCGAGGCATTGCGCGCAGAGGTTGAGGCATATTCGGCGGCCCATCCCGACCTGACCCTGCTGCTGGGACAAGGAGCCGATTATGCCATCCTCGGTGCAGGCCGGCAGCTGGACCGGCAGGTATTGGATGAGATTTGTCCCGACCGTCCGCTGGCCATCATGGCCTATGACTTCCACACCGCCTGGGCCAATACCGCAGCACTTGAGGCGGCGGGCCTGTTGCAGGGTTGCGACCTGCCGCGCGGCAACGCGGTGGTGATGGGCGCGGACGGCAAGGCCACGGGCGAGCTGCACGAGAAGCTGGCGATCCTGCCGGTGCTGGAGCTGCGCAATCTGGGCGGACGTGAATCGCTCGGCATGTCGGGGATCGAACCGCCGGTGCCGCCGACACAAAAAGAGCGGGCAGAAGACCGCGAGACCCTGAAGGTCGGCCTGCGCCATGCGGCGCGTCACGGCATCACGTCGATGCACAACATGGACGGCAACCGCTACATGCTGGAGGTCCTGCGCGAGATCGAGGACGAGGGCGCGCTGATTTCGCGGCTGCGGGTGCCGTTCCACCTGACGGCGGAAATGGACCTGTCGGAACTGGACCGCGCAAGTGCCATGACCCGGGATTTCACGGGTGACATCCTGTGTTCAGGCTTCGTTAAGATTTTCCTCGACGGGGTGATTGCAAGCGGCACTGCGGCGATGCTTGACCCCTATGCCAACCGCCCCGACCACTGGGGCGACATGCTGTTCACCCGCGAGGATTTTATCGCGGCGGCGGTAGAGATTGATAAACGTGGCATGCAGATCGCCATCCATGCCATCGGGGACGCAGCCGTGCGGCTGGCGCTGGAGGGATACGAGGCCGCCGCGCAAGCCAACGGTCCGCGCGACCGGCGTCACCGGATCGAACATGTTGAGATGCTGCACCCGGACGATCTGGGGCGCTTTGCCGAACTGGGTGTCATCGCCTCGATGCAGCCGCCGCACGCCCCGCTGCGCGCGGATGAGACCACCGTGGGGATCGGTCCGGACCGGGCGGGCATGGCCTATGCCTGGCGGACCATCGCCGACACGGGCGCGGTCGTCGCTTTTTCCTCGGACTGGCCGATTGTGCCGATTTCTCCGCTGGCAGGCATTCAGGCGGCGATGACGCGGCAGAACTGGGTCGCGGGATTGCCGGACCAGCGGCTGACCCTGCACGAGGTCTTGGCGGCATACACTTGCAACGGCGCGTATGTGGGTTTCGCGGAAGGGCTGACCGGAACAATCCGGACCGGCATGAAGGCGGACCTTGCCCTGCTGTCAGCCGATATCGAGAACACCGCCATCGACCGCATCGGTGGGATGGAAGTTGACCTGACACTGTTCGACGGGAGGGTTACCCATGAACGCTGATTGCCCCGACATCACGACGCTGGGTGCCCCCTTGTCGCCCGGAAAACCCCGCCTGACACGGATCTGTTCGATCCAGGCCGGGATTGGACCGGCAACCGAATTCGAGACCACCCGCGGCACCGGCCGCGCATTATTCCCGATTATCGGAGGAGAAGCTGTTGGCGCAGGCTGGCGCGGCACGATCCTGCCCGGCGGTGCCGATTTCGCCCGCCGCCTTCCCGACGGGACCTATGAGATTGAAGCACGCTATTTCCTTGAGCTTGAGGATGGAACAATCCTGATGGTGCACAATGCGGGGCGCATGGTGCCGCAGGCGGACGGCAGCTTTCACGGACGCACCCGGGCGGAGCTGGAGGTGCCCGCAGGCCCCCACGCTGGTTTAGGCGACATGGTGCTGTTTGGAACTGCCTATGCCCCTGCCGGCGATGATAATAACGTCTTCATCGAACTCTGGCATGCCGAGAGCTGAGGCGGGGATCACATCCGCCCTACCCACGATAACGAACGGTGCCCCGCGATGTCCCGTCAGTTTATTCCGGGTCGTGGATCTTTTCATCCGGCCTGTCATCCAGCGTCTGCTTCAGCAGATGAACGCCATCGGCAATGTCTGCCCTGATGGCCAGCCCCAGCGCTTCGGCGTCGTTGCGCCGGATCGCCTCAAGGGTCATCTGGTGCTTGTCCACGATGTCGGATTTCTCTTCCATCTTGAAGACGCTGCGCATGAAAGGGCCGAACTGCATCCACACGCTTTCCAGCAGCGGCACCAGCACTTCTGACGCGCCTGCTCTGTAGAGGGTAAAGTGGAACTGGTAGTTCTCCTGCATATACACCCCGGCGTCACCCGTGGTGTAGCTGTGGTTCATACGCTGGTCGCAGGCTTCCATTTCCGCGATTTTTTCCGCTGTCATGAACGGCAGGGCGCGCATCGCACACAGCGGTTCCAGCTGTTGTCGGGCCTGCATCAACTCGTCGAAGCGACGGCGGGTCAGCGCCGGAACGCAAAAGCGGCCGTTGCGCTGAACCTCAAGGGCGCGTTCCCCGACCAGCCGCGTGATGGCGCCGCGCACGGGCATAAGCCCCACATCCATCGTCTGGCTGATGTCGCGGGCATTCACATTCGTGCCCGGCGCAAACTGCCCCGAAATCAGCTGCTCGCGCAGCGTCTGATAGATCTGTTGGTGCAGGGTCGAAATATCGCGCATACAGGTCTGCCATTGCTTTCGTGATCCGGACGGCTGCGGCGGCATGACGGGTCCCGCGCAACAAAGATGTCCAACATAGGTCGGTTGGTGCCTCAAGCCTAGCCAGTCAAGATGTCTTTGCCAATTCGGTCAGGCCCGGAGCCCCCTTGGCATTCATCCGATTTGAACCTTGCTCTCTTGCAGGATGTTGCCGCCGTCCACGACCAGCATTGATCCGTTCACATAGCTTGCCTCTTCAGCGGCGAGAAAGGCAGCCGCCGCCGCGATTTCGTCAGGGCGTCCGGCACGGCCCAATGGCGTATGGCGTGCGGCGATCCGCTCTTCTTCGGTCGAGGCGCCGGTGTCGACCCAGCCGGGGGCCACCGCATTGACCGTGACGCCAAAGCGCCCAACCTCCAGTGCCAGCGCATGGGTCATGCCGACCATGCCGGCCTTGGCTGCGGAATAGGCCGCCTCGCCTTCGTTCGAGACAAGCGGCCCGGTCACGGAAGCGATATTCACAATCCGCCCGATGCCCCGGTCGGTCATGTCGCCAAGAAACGCCTTGGTCACAAGGAATGCGGTCTTGAGGGTCACATCAATGCCGACATCCCAATCGGCTTCGGTGAGGGACAGAAAGCTGCGCTGTAGCGCGGGGGCGGCGACCGACCCCATACCCGCATTGTTGACCAGCACATCGACGCTGCCGACCTCGGCCCGCAGGCGCGCGACCTCGTCCGCTTTGGTCAGGTCGGCGACATGCGATGTGATCTGGAAACCCTCGGCGCGCAACTCTTCTGCGCGTTCGTGAACCCGCGCGCTGGCACCGGCAATTGCGACCGAGAGCCCGCGTTTTGCAAGCGTTCTGGCAATTGCCACACCGATGCCGTCACGCGCACCGGCGCCGGTGACCAAGGCCGTTTTGAGTAGGGTCATGTTGTTTCGCCTGTCCAGGTCCATCTCCCATCGCGGACAGTAGTCTGCGATGGGAAACCGGTGTTTGCGCGTCAGATCGTGTTGCTGAAATAGTCGAATTCTTCTGCCGTGACCTCGGCGATGAAGCGGTCGTATTCCGATTGCCGCAGCGCCAGAAACACATGTGCCATCTTCTCTCCCAGGGCTTGCCTGAGGAAAGTGGAGCCTGACGCGCATGCAATCGCGGAGGCCCAATCCGCAGGCAGCCCATAGGCGCTGTCTGCGTCATAAGACGTCGCTTCGGCCTCTGGCTGCACTTTGTCGCGGATGCCCTCGTACATCCCGGCCAGCACGCCCGCCGCCACGAGATAGGGGTTGGCATCGACACCGGGTGTGCGGTGTTCGATGTGGCGGTTGGCAGGGTTCCCCGCGGGGACCCTGATGGCGACGCTGCGGTTGTTGCGGCCCCATGTGGCAGCCGTAGGCGCATAGCTGTTGCGTCCGAACCGGCGCCATGAGTTGATGTTGGGCGCATAGAGCAGCATGGACTCGGCCAGCGTCTTTTGCAGCCCTGCCACAGCATTCAGCAACAGCGGCGCGAGGTCCCCGCCCGTATCCGCCATCAGGTTCTTGCCCGCCTCATCCGTCAGGCTGGTGTGCAGATGCATCCCCGAGCCGGAGCGCCCGCCAAAAGGCTTTGCCATGAAGTTCGCCCGCATCCCGTGACGGATCGCAAGGCCGCGTACCAGCCGTTTCAGCATCACCAGATCATCCGCCGCGCGCAGCCCGCTGTCGCGGTGGCGCAGGGTCAGCTCATACTGTCCGGGTGCGTATTCGGAGATCATGGTTTCGACCGGCAGGCCCTGCGTTTCGGCATGGGCATAAAGCTGGGCGATGAAGGTCTGCATGTTGTCCAGCGGATCCAGACTGTAGACCTGATTGGTCTGGTTCAGGTCGCCCGTGATCGGCATCCGCGCGGCCTGCGGGCGGCCATCGGCATCGCGGGTGGCGTCCAGCAGGTAGAACTCCAGTTCAAAGGCCATGACGGGGTTCATGCCGATCTGGTTGAAGGCCTCGATCTGGCGCGACAGCGCATGACGTGGATCGGCGCCCATGCGCGTGCCGTCCAGTTCATAGAGACTGACGCGGACTTCGCCCCGTTTTGGTGAGGTCCAGGGCAGTTCCACCAGCGATCCGGCAATTGGCCAGGCAATGCGGTCCGCATCGCCGTCGTCCCAGACCAGACCGGTTTCGTCCACATCCTCGCCCGTCACGTCGAGGCCGAGGATCGAGCCCGGCAGGTGACGGCCGGATTTGTACAGGCCCAGCAGTTCGTGACGGCGGATGATCTTGCCGCGCGCGATCCCGTTGGGGTCGATCAGCACAAGGTCAAAGGCGGAGATGTCCGGGTGTTTGGCAAGAAAGGCTTCGGCTTCTTCGATCGAGGCGGCTTCACTCGGTCTGGTGTCGGTCATCATATGCCCTCCTGCGCGACGAGACGGGTCAGCACGTTTTCATAGGCGCTCAGCAACCCCTCGACCTGTTTGTCGGTCGTGGTTGGCGCGACCAGCACCATGTTGTGGAAGGGCGTCACCAGATAGCCTTGGTTCAGCACGCCGATGTGCAAGGCATGTTGAATGTCATCAATCGCAGCCGCGCGCGCCTCTGCCGCGTTGCGCACTGGGTTAGCGGAAAAGACGATTTCAAGCCGCGCGCCAACGCGGCTGACATGCCACGGCAGCCCTGCGGCGCGGATCGCGTCCGTGAAACCTTGTTCAAGCCGGTCGGCGTGGCGGTTCATGGTGGCGTAGGCCTCTGCCGTCATGACCTCCGACAGGCAGGCGCGCAGGCAGGCGATTTGCAGCGTGCTGCCCGAAAGCGTCGTGCCGATGCCGGAATGGCCGATGCCGGTCATCCTGGCGCGAATGTCGGACATGGCTTTGGCGACCTCCTGCGACATGCCCCAGATCGCAACCGGCACGCCGCCGCCCACGGGTTTGCCGACGACAAAGATGTCCGGGTCGAGCCCATGCACCGCAGTATAGCCGCCAAGGCCGGTGGAAATCGTGTGCGTTTCGTCGATATGCAGCAATGTGCCCGTCGTACGCGTCAGGTCGCGCAGTGCCGTCAGATAGCCCTCGTCCGGCAGGATCATGCCACAGTTCGTCATCACCGGTTCGGCCAGAACGACGGCGATATCGCCCGCCTCAAGCGCGGTTTTCAACGCGTCAATGTCATTGAACGGGATGCTGAGGGTCGTCGTGGTGACATCGACAACCTGACCCAACAGGTTCTTTCGGGCGACTGTTTGGCCGTCCTCAAGGTCGACCAGCGTTTCGTCGACGGCCCCGTGATAGCAGCCATCGAAGACCAGGATTTTGTTGCGCCCGGTCACCGCCCGCGCGACCCGGATGGCAAAGCGGTTGGCATCGCTTGCGGTGGTGGCAATCTGAAAGACGAAGGGGCCGAAACGGTCGGTTAACAGCTTGCCGACTTCCGCGACTTCGCCCGAGGGCAGCATGGTGGTCAGGCCGCGCGCGCCCGATTGCGACAAGGCCTCGACAATGGGCCGGGGCGCATGGCCGAACATTGCGCCGGTGTCACCAAGGCAGAAATCGACAAGCGTGTTGCCGTCAATGTCGGTCAGGGTGCTGCCGGAGGCACCGGCGACTGCAAAGGGAAAGGGCATTGGCCAATCGCGCATCCAGTGCTGCGGCACCTGATCGTAGAAACCCGGCGCTGGGTTGGCGAACATGGCTTGGCTGCGCGGCCGACGCTGTTCGTAAATCGGGGCTTCACGCGCGACCAGATCGCGGGCCGTGGCACACACCTTGGCAAGGTCAACGGGATGGGCGGTTTCTTGGTAACTCATGATGGTCCTCAGGGCGCTAAAGTTATCACTTTAGTGCTTGGGAAGACCCGTGCTGTCAACATATTTGATCAAATTACGCCATAATTTGGCGTCTTTTGATGGTTTTTGAGAGTCGCAAGAGCATAAAGTTATAACAATATACAAAATTGAGGTTTGCTCCCCCGGCTCGGCGGAGGTTCAGCCTACGCGCCGCGCCTGAATTTACGCACCTGCCACGGCGGCGCCGCTTGGCTTGCCGCTGGCCGGACTACATCCCTCTTTTGTCGGGAGCTTTGCGGCCAATGTATTTCGCGGCGGAATCGCCGGGGGCCTGACGCGCATCCGCAATGCCGATGAGCACGCCCAGGGATCGCGGCGCGTTGCGCATATTGATGAAAGTGCCGTTTGACAACGTCGTGCGTGCCGACGGGCGGCGCGCCCATGTGTTCAGCTTGATATACATCTCTGCGATGGTTGCTGCGTGTTCTGCGCGGCCACCCAGATCGCACAACTCGTCCGGGTCGGCGTTCAGGTCGAACAGCATCGGGCGGTGGCCGCTTTCAAAGTGGATCATCTTCCAGCGGTGATCCGCGACCATGAACATGCGCGACTGGTCGGGGTGCAGGTCCAGCCGCCCGGCCAACGGCGTGGCGGAATAGTCGTATTCGCAAATGCTGTAGTCGCGGGCCGGGGCCGCGCCGCCGCGCAGCAGCGGCAACAGCGAATGCCCTTCCAGAATGTGATCCAGCGCCGATGCATCGCCCCCCGCCACGTCGACAAAGGTGGGGGCCAGGTCGATACATTCCACCAGCGCGTCGCTGGTGGTGCCACGGGTCGCGTCGGCCGCGTCAGACGGATCATAGATGATCATCGGCACCTTGACCGAGGCATCGTGAAAGAACGTCTTTTCCCCCAGCCAGTGATCGCCCAGAAAATCCCCGTGATCCGAGGTGATGACGATCATCGTGTCGTCCATCCGCCCCGTCTTTTCCAGCCAGTCGAACAGCACGCCCATCTGATCGTCGCATTGCTTGATCAGCCCCATATAGGCGGTCAGCACCTTGTCGCGGATGTCGTCGCGGGCAAAGGCGCGGCCCACGGGGGCGTTCTGAAAGCCCTTGAACACGGGATGGTCCGTCTCGCGCTCGGCATCGCTGCGCACGGGGGGCAGGAAGTGTTCGGGGCCATACATGCTGGCATAGGGTTCGGGGACGATATAGGGCCAATGCGGCTTGATATAGCTCAGGTGGCAGCACCAGGGCTGATCACCCTGGGCCTTGATGAACTCGATCCCGCGACGGGTGAGATAGGGGGTTTCGCTGTCTTCTTCGCGAATGTTGGCGGGGCGGTCGGAGTTTTCCAGAAACCAGCCGGACAGCACGTTGCCCTCGTCGTCGATCCCCGAGTTGGCATAGTCGTGCCAGGGGTTGTCGCTCTCATAGCCCTTGTCGCGCAGGTAGTCATTGTATTTGAGCGCCCCGCCCGGATCATAAAAACCGTCCGGCCCCTCGGGGCGCATGCCGTCGTCGCGCTCCCAAATGTCGAACCCACATTCGGCCACACGCGCGCCGATCACGCTGTCCGGCGCCAGCCCCAGCCGCTGCATGCCCTCGGCGTCGGCGGCCATGTGGGTCTTGCCCACCAGCCAGCAGCCCATGCCAAGAACGCGCAGGTGGTCGCCGATGGTGCGCTCGCCCACCTTCAGCGGCACGTTGTTCCAGGACGCGCCGTGGCTGTGCACATAGCGCCCCGTATAGGTCGACATGCGCGACGGGCCGCACAGCGGCGACTGGATGCGGGCGTTGTCGAACCGCACGCCGCGCGCGGCAATCCTGTCGATGTTGGGGGTTTCCAGATGCGGATGGCCATAGCAGCCGAGGTAATCCCAGCGCAGCTGGTCGAACATGATGAACAGGATGTTCTTTGGCTTGGCCATCTGGCGCCCCCCTAAAATGCGCGCCGCGCGGGGCGACGTGCAGGTTTGTATTACATCGATACTAGCGCCCCA
This sequence comes from Sulfitobacter sp. G21635-S1, assembly GCF_027213915.1. Lineage (NCBI taxonomy): Bacteria > Pseudomonadati > Pseudomonadota > Alphaproteobacteria > Rhodobacterales > Roseobacteraceae > Sulfitobacter > Sulfitobacter sp. G21635-S1. The sequence continues at coordinate 82,491 of NZ_JAPWGV010000013.1, read as the reverse complement.
TGAGCGAAGGCACCAAGGTGGCGATGGACGGGAAGGCCAGCACCAGCCCGAGCAGCACCAGCATCGCCCCGACAAAGGGCATCACGCCGCGGAAGATGGTCCAGACACTGATCCCCGTTGTTGCCGCCTTGACGACAAAGACGTTGATCCCGACCGGCGGCGTGATCAGCCCCAGCTCGATTGCGATGACCGCGACGATGCCGAACCAGACCATGTCCACGCCCATTGGCTTGAGGATCGCGGCGACCACCGGAACCGTCAACGTCAGCATGGCGATGCTGTCGAACACGCAGCCCATCGCCAGATAGGCCAGGACGATGCACAGGACGACCTGAAAGGGGCTGAGGTCATAGAAGGCCAGCACATCCGTCATTGCGCGCGTGAATCCGGCGATGTTCACGAAATTCGAAAAGATCAATGCGCCGATCGCCACGATAAAGATCATGCCGGTGGTAATCCCGGTCTCGACCAGGCTTTCCCACAGGCTGCGCCATGTCAGCCGCTTGCGAAACATCGCAAAGAGCGCGGCAAAGATGACACCGACCCCGGCGGCCTCGGTGGCGGTGAAGATGCCCATGTAGATGCCGCCGATGATCACGACAAAGATCACCACGATGCCCCAGACCTTGAGCACCAGCCGAAACCGTTCGACCATCGGGACGCGCTCCGCGCTTGGGCCGGCGGTCGGGTCAATCATGGTGGTCATGCCGATGGTGAAGAAAAACATCACTGTCAGCAGCAGGCCCGGCAGGATACCCGCCATGAAAAGATCGGCAATGTCCGTTTCCGCAAGGATGCCATAAAGCACCATCGGCACCGAAGGCGGGATCAGGATGCCCAATGTGCCGCCCGCGGCGATTGACCCGGTGGACAGGGAATCCCGATAGCCGAAGCGGCGCATGGAAGGCATCGCGACCTTCGAGATCGTTGCAGCGGTGGCGATGGAGGAGCCACAGACAGCGGCGAAGCCAGCGCAGGCAGCCACGGTGCCCATCGCCATCCCGCCCCGGCGGTGGCCGAGAAAGGCATTTGCAGCCTCGTAGAGATCCTGGCTCAGCTGGCTGCGGTGGATAAAGGCGCCCATCAGAACAAAAAGCGGAATCACCGTCATCCCGTAGTTGGTCGAGACATCGAACATCTGCTGTCCTGCCATGGAAAAGGCCGCGTTGAAGGCGCGGGCGTTGACCTCCAGCCCGCCGTCCCCCCACCAGATCAGCGCCTGGCCGACCATGTCAGCGCGGGCAATGGCAAAGCCGACCACGCCCACCAAGATCAGCGAAAAGCCCAGCGGTACGCCGACAAAAGCCAGCGCCAGCAACACCACAAAACCAATCAATGACAGGATCATTCTACCGCCTCCTCGGGCTTGGCTTGCGCCGGTGGTTTGCCGCCAATCGCCTGTACCACCAGCACGGCCGACACTGCGGCCGCGAGCCAGGCGAGAACCGTCATCGCATAGGCAACCTGTGCCAGGGGAATGCCCAGCGAGCCCGAAAGTGCCGCACCGCGTGCGAGATGATCCGCCTGGACACCCATGCGCCAGGCCAGAAAGGCCAGCATCAGGGTGATGATGAACAACATGATCACGCGGTGCAGGCGCCGCGCGCGACCACCCATGCGGTCGGTCAGCAGTGAGATGGTCAGGTGCCCCTCCGCGCGCGTGGTCAGGGGCAATGCCGCGAAAACCGACAGCGCCATGAGGTATTGAACGATCTCATAGCCGCCCGGCAGAGGGGCGCTGAAAAAGTAGCGCCCCACCACATCGGCGGCCGTGATCAGCGCCATGGCCAGAAGGAAGGTCGCCATGATCACTTCCAGAATGCGTTCTACCCAGGTCCAGGCCCTTGCGAACATCGCCCTGTTTCCCTCAGTTGCCGGCAGCGATCAGGGCAACCTGCTCGCGGTAATAGGCAAGTGCCGCTGCGCCATCGATCCCGGCCGCATCCGCCGCATCGGTCCAGTCCTGATAGATCGGAGCCCAGGCGTCGGCCAGGGCCGCGATCAACTCGTCAGAGGCCTGATGGACCTTGCCGCCCGAGGCGATGAAGGCTGCGCGGTCCGCTTCGCCCTCGGCCTCCGAGATGATCATGCGGCGGGCAAGCGCCTCGCCCGACAGGCCGCGAATGATCGCCTGGTCTTCGGGCGAGATCGTATCCCAGATGTCGCTGCCGATGTAGAATGCAAAGGACCCGGAATACAGGCCATTGGGCAGTTCGGTGGCGGATTTGGTAAATTGCGTGACGTTGAAGGCGGCAAGGCCGGAAAAATCGAGACAGCAGTATGCGTCGACCACACCGCCGGAAATCACCTCGTACATGCGCACCGCGGGGCCCGGCGACACCACGGCACCCAATGCCGACAACGACCGCGACGCCAGGCCGGGAAGCGCCCAGAATTTCACCCCCTGGAAGTCCGAGATATCGTCGAACTCGGTGTCATTCATCGAATAGAAGCTCCCCGGCGAGAGGGTCAGAAGGCCCAGCAATTCGACGCCTTCCAGGGTTTCCACCTGCGACAGGTGGTTTTCATAGGTGCGCCAGGAGGCAATCGAACCGGCCATAGCGCTGGCGTTCACCGAAGGCAGCAGGGAAATCTGCAAGAGCGGGTTCGAACCTTCCAGAAAGCCCGTCATGATGAACCCCCCGTCCGCGATGCCCTGCTGCACCATGGTCAGCAGTTCCGGCGGCGGCGCGAGCGAGGCCTCCGGGACATGGAACGTTACCCGGCCTTCGGTCTCGGCCTCGATATCGCTGAGCCAGGGCTGAATGATATCGGTGTAGAGCCCGTCGGTCGGCCCGAGAAAGTTGTTGAACACAATGGTTGTGTCGGCCTGCGCCGCGAGCGGTGTCATCATCATCGCTGCTGCCAGGAGTCCTGGGAACTTAGTCATCTCGTCTTCCTTTCGTTGTGTCTTGCGCCGCGGCGCTTTCCGGGTGAAGCGAACAGAGGAAACCGCCCCGATCAGGCGAAACCTGGTGGCGGGACAAAGCCGCCGAAAATCTCGTCGCACAGCGCAGTGAAGCGCATCGTCGTGCGGTCTGCGTATTCCGCGCCGATGGCCTGTACGCCGGCGGGCATGCCGCGTACCGGATCGGGCAAGGGGCGCACAGTTGCGGGCAGATGCCCCAGTGTCGCGATGCCAGGCCAATAGAGGTTTTCCATATAGGGCCGAGTCTCGCCGCCCACGTCGAGCACGCGTGACATTTGCGGCACCGGGCCGTGCCCGTCTTCGGTCTGATGCGGAAAGGCGACGGTCATGCTGACCGGGCAGAGAAGGATGTCGAAATCCGCAAACCAGGCGCGCCAGGCCTCTCGCACCCTTTCTTGCCGTTCGACCAGACCGGCGAAGTCGGCCAGACTGGACCGGGTTGCCCGGGCCACCCGTTTGGGCAGGCTGCCGTCCGGGTGGCCTGCGGCTGCGGCGGCATAGGCACCAAGCTCGGCCCGGGGCACGCCGGAGCCGATCGTGGCAAAGAGCAGTGCAATATAGAGATCGTCATTGCCGATCAGCGGCGCGGGCATTGTATCGAGGCGCGTGACCTGAACGCCCTGGTCCGCCAAAGCATCGGCATAAGCGGTGATCGCGGCGGCATAGGCGGGATCGACCGGATTGTCGCCGGTCCAGACGGCAACGCGATAGTCTGCCAGCGTCTCGTGTCGAGGTTTGCGAAGGTTCAGGACCCAGCCACTGTCCGGCATTCCCCCGGCAAGCAGGTCAAGCCCCAGTTCAAGATCCGCCCCGGAGCGCCCCATAGGACCGCAGACCGACAGCGGAGAATCCGCCAAAGCACCCGGCGGCGGCACGTGGCCGCGTGCGGGGACGATGCCATAGGTGGGCTTGTGCCCCCAGACCCGGCAGAAATGCGCGGGAATGCGGATTGAACCGCCGATGTCGCTGCCCAGCTCCAGCGCCGTGTACCCCGCCGCCAGCGCAGCAGCCGCGCCGCCCGAGGACCCGCCGACCGTGCGCGACGTGTCCCAGGGGTTGCGGCAGACCCCGTGCAGGGGATTGTAGCTTTGATGATCGGAGGCGGCGACCGGCACATTTGTCTTTCCCCAGATTACCGCACCGGCCCCGCGCAGGCTTTGCACCGTCACGGCGTCCCCGGTCGAGACGTAATCCTTCAGTTCCGGCATCCCGGCGGTGGTGTGAAAACCTTCGACTTCGTAGGTTTCCTTGATGGTCATCGGCAACCCGGCAAGCGGGCTGGAGGCGTCGGAGGCATCCGCCGCCCTGGCTGCCTCGCGTGCGGCCTCTGCCCGGATCTCGACCACCGCATTCACCTCGCCATCAAGACGGGCGCGGCGGTCCAGACAATGTTCAAGCAGTTCAAGCGCGCCGATCTTGCGGGCCTTCAATGCCGCGACGGTCTCGACGGCGGTCCACTGATGTGGGGCTTTTTGTAGGAATGCAGTCATGGATGGGCCTTGCCTGTGGACGATTGAATAGGTTTCGGGAGGGCATACCGGCGTGATGTTCCGGCACTTTCGACTTTCAACATCATGCTCAAATCCGCCTCCTCTTGCGGAAATGTCACCAGTGGTGATATTAAGATCAAGCGATCTGTTTTTGTCAAGCGTCATCGCTGAACCCGTCGCATTGCGGGCCAGCAACGCTTGTGAAACGGGGCTGTCGCATGTTAAAAACGGAGCGCCTTTTATGTCCGGAAAGAAGCAGCCGTGAACAAACCAGCGACACCCGCAGCGCCCAAAGAATTGCGCAAAAAGGGGTATCATCACAAAGACTTACGCAATGCGTTGCTGGAGACGGCCCTGACACTTATCGATCAGCGCGACGGGCCCCATTTTTCGCTGCGCGAGCTGGAGCGCGCGCTTGGCGTCTCGCATGCCTCGGCCTATCGCCACTTCGCGGATAAGGCCGCATTGCTCGATGCGCTGACCGCAGAAGGATTCGCCAGGCTGGCCGCCTGCCAGAACGAAGAGCTGGAAAAAGCGCAGGGCGACCCGATGGAAAAGCTCAAGGCGCTTGGCGTCGCCTACATTCGCTTTGCCCTGAACAACAAGGGGTTCTTCTCGTTGATGTTTTCCGAACGCGGCGACGAGGATCTGGAACGCAGCAGCCGAATTCAGCACAATCAGCAGGCCCTGACGACCCTGCTGGACTGCATCGTCGATTGCCAGTCCGCCGGGTTGATCGCCGATGGCGATCCAAAGCGCATCGCAGGTTATGTCATTCTGGCCACGCATGGTCTTGCGGTATACCGGACGCAGGGCCACGACCCCCTGGGCAGTGGCAACGACGATGCCTTCTTTCCGGGCATTGACGCGGTAAACGAAATGACGATCACGCCCCTGCTGATCAACCGCCCGAGCGCGGAGGAGATTGCCGCACGCTGGTTCGCGCCCCTTGATCCTGCATCATCAGAAAGCTGATCGCGGCGGCGGCGCGCAGTGAAAGCTTACTGTGCCGCCTCATAAGTGACCTTCCCGCCGCATATCGTTGCGATGGGCGTCATCTGCGGAATATCGTCGGTTGGGACAGCTTCAATATCAGCCGAAAGCACAACGATATCGGCAAGCATGCCAACCTGAAGCCTGCCTTTGATATCCTCGGCATGTTCGGCATAGGCGCCTTCAACCGTGTAACTGTAAAGCGCCTCGTGAAGCGTAAACCGCTGATCCGGCAGATGCGGTAGATAGGGTTCACGCGTCATGGCGGCGTGCACCCCGCGCATCACGTTCAGGTCGGCAACGGGCCAATCGGACGCAAAGACAACATGCGCCCCTGACTCCTTGAAGGCGCGGAAGGCGTAGAAATACGGCAGACGTTCCTGCCCAACCACTGTGAGCGTAGGCTCCAACGGCGTGCCCATCATACCCGGCGGATGGGGTGGCTGAACCGAGGCGATGGCACCCAGACCTGCAATGCGCGGCAGGTCATCGGGATCGATCACCTCGATATGTTCCAGACGATGCCGGCTGTCCCTGGTCCCGTTGGCGTCGGCCGCCGCTTCATAGCCGTTCAGGACGGACCGGACTGCACCGCTTCCGATGGCATGGACGGCAATTTGCAATCCGCGCCTGTCGGCCTCGATGGCGACCTCGTTGAACTGTTCCTGAGTGAACAACGGCTCGCCCTGAAAGTCCGGCTGATCGCCATATCCGTCCAGCATATAGGCTGTGTGACCGTCCAGAACCCCGTCATAGAACATCTTCACCAGCCCGCTGGACAGCCATTCGGTGTCATAGCGCGCGGTCATGGTCGATGCCTTTTCAAGGTCGTCCAGTTTCATGAAATTCTTGTAATGGAACGGCACCTTCACCCGGCACAACAGATCGCCATCGCGCTGGATTTTCTCAAGGATCTCGAAGGTATAAAAGTTGCCATCCATATTGTGGATAGATGTGATCCCATGCTGAGCGCACCATTTCAGCGCGTCCTTCACCATTCTCACGTCGGATGCGAATTCATCCTTGGTCGGCTTCGGGTCAGGTTCACCGCCGGTGGTCATGCCAAGCATGCCGCGATCGAGACCACCGAACCTGAGGAGCGGATTGTAGGCTTCGGCTTCATTAAGCTCGCCATTCGCGAGGCCATCATCGCCCATGACAACCGCATTGCCCGGGCTGACCTCAAGGCCCTGCAGCAATCCTGCCTTTTCAAGGGCAAGCGTATTGCCCCACATCGTGTGATTGTCGAAGGAGACGAAAGCAAGCGGCCGATCCGGCAGAATACGGTCCAGATGATGCCGGTCCAGCCGGGTCCCCTCCCCCAGCATCGTATAGCTCGCCATCTTGCCGGTCAGCAGCCTGGCATCCGGATTTGCCGCGGCATAAGCTCTGACCGCTTCAGCCACGTTTTCGAAGCCGAACAGACCTGTCAGATCAAGATATGACAGCTGCGATGCCCCGCCGAAAAGATGCATATGGGATTCGATAAAGCCGGGAAGAACCGTACCCCCGCGCGCAGAGATGACTTTGGTCTCCGGCCCGATCAGGATTTCAATTTCGGTGTTGGACCCGACCGCAATGATCTTGCCGTCCGAAACGGCAACAGCCTCTGCTCTGGGGTGATCCCGATCCATGGTCAGGACACGCCCCTCCAGAACAACTATATCAGCTTTCATCCCTGGACCTTCCGCCAAATATGTTTCTCTGTGATCGCGGGTTTGCGATATTCTTGATCTGGGAAATATCACCGCTGGTGACATATGGGCAATATACGTCGGTCCCGTCAATCGGTCGATTTCATCGAAGCGTATGCTTCAGGCGGAATCGCACGGGTAAAGCGTGGTTGGCGCGACAAGACAGATACATCAACGCCTGAACGACGCCCTGCCTGACCGGGGCCATAAAATGCGCTTCCTCGGCGAGATAGCGATAACCGCATCACAAATAACCTTGCAAATCTTCCACCACATGGAGTAATTGCAAGGTATGTATACACGCCAGACCCATCAAATTGTGCAATCCGCGCTGGAGAACCAAGCCGCTGTTGTCCTCCTTGGCCCCCGGCAGGTCGGGAAAACCACGCTTGCTCTCGACATCGCATCGGAGCAACCATCAGTCTACCTCGATCTTGAACGTGAGGCAGACAGGCAAATCCTGACCGAACCGGATCTCTATCTGGATGAGCAGGCGGGAAAACTCGTCATCCTCGACGAAGTGCAGCAGATGCCCGGCCTCTTCAAGAGCCTGCGTGGCCAGATCGACCAGCGCAGGCGGGCCGGTTTCCGGACGGGACAGTTCCTGCTTCTGGGATCAGCCTCCAATGTCCTGTTGCAACAATCGGCAGAATCCCTCGCCGGACGTGTCCGGTATATCGAGATGCCGCCTTTGCAGCTTCCCGAGGTCGGGGCCGATCAGTTGAATACGCTCTGGCTGCGTGGCGGCTTTCCTGACAGTTTCCTGGCCCCTAGCGATCAGGCCAGCATGGACTGGCGTCTGGATTTCCTGCGCACATACCTGGAACGTGACATCCCGGCCCTCGGGCCGCGTATTCCGGCGGCAACCTTGCGGCGCTTCTGGACCATGCTGGCGCATGTGCAAGGCGGCCTGCTGAATGCTGCGGCCCTTGCTGAGGGGCTTGGTGTTTCCGGCCAGACCGTTGGTCGTTACCTCGACCTGCTCGTTGATCTCATGCTGGTGCGGCGTCTGCAGCCCTGGCATGAAAATGTCGGAAAGCGCCTGGTGAAATCTCCGAAGGTCTATGTGCGGGACAGCGGGATCGTGCATGCCCTGCTGGGTATTGGTACGACCGAGGGCTTGCTCGGGCATCCTGTCGTCGGCGGCAGTTGGGAGGGGTTCTGCATCGAAGCGCTTCTGGCCGCAGCACCTGCCGGCACTGAACCCTTCTTCTATCGCACCTCTGCCGGCGCCGAGCTTGATCTGGTGCTGCGACTGCCGGATGGCGACATCTGGGCCATAGAGATCAAACGCACCACGGCACCGAAGGTCTCGCGCGGTTTCCACACCGGCGCGGAAGATATCAAGGCCAGCCGAAAGCTGCTGATCTACGCAGGCGAACGCGACGTCCCCGTGGCAGGCGACAGCCGGGCAATCTCTCTAGCACAGGGAATCGGGCTGCTGAAAGCACTCTAACGCCGCATATGAAATGCACGGAATTTCAGCCTGCCACCGCTGTTCCCGACACCAAGGTTGGTGATGTCACCTCTGGCACATGCAGTGCCAGGTCGAGATCGGCGGAATGACACCATCAGGTCGCGCTAACGCGTGCTCTGCGGGTCCGCGTCCGGTCAAACTTTTGTTTTCCGTTGCCATGCAGCGGGTTGGAAGACCTTTCGGGCCGGTGCCATCAAATCTCTGCGCCTCTCGGTAGTTCTGCCGATAGGCCCTCCGCCGGGTGGCGGTTAATCTGGGGCGAACCATCCGGACGGTGCCTCGGGCTCATGATACCTCAGCATTTCGAAAAGTGTGAAATTGACCACCGCGGGCAACGCCTGATCGAGGAAATGGCGCGGCGCAGGCTCGACTTCATCCTGCTCATGGATCCCTGCAACTACTATTACGTCACCGGTTTCCCGATCGGCGTTTTGAAAGGGACCTTCGGGGCGCTCGTCTCTGCTGATGGCAATGTCTTCTGGATTGGCCGGAAAACCGACATGAGCAACGTCAAGGCGTTGATCGAAGCGGATTGGTCCGGCGACCGGCATGAGATCGGCGCAGAGATTGCCGATGATCAGGACCCCTATGCCGCCGTGGGAGAGGCGATTGAACGCATTGCGCCGCACGGCACGCGGATCGGCTTCGAACTGGCCAAAGCGGTCATCCCGCCACGGGGCATGACGCAGATCGCCGCCGCTCTGCCCGGGCGCGAGGTCGTCAATGCCGCCGACCTGATCGAGCCGATGCGCGCCGTGAAGTCGGCGGCCGAACTGACCTATATGCGCCGGTCCGGACAGATCGCGGCAGAGGCCACGCGCGCAGCCCTTGACGGCCTTCTGCAGGGCGCGACCGAAGCGGACCTGGCCGCCGATCTGATCGGCCACGCCATCCGCGCCGGAGCAGAGCCCTTTTCGCTGGAGCCTTTCGTCTGTTCGGGCCCGCGCTCTGCCCTGGCACATAGCACCTGGACGATGGCCCCCTTGCGGCCCGGCACAATCATCAACACGGAACTGGCCCCACCGGTTGCCCGCTATAGCGCGCCGCTGTTCCGGGTGTCGGTCATCGGGCCGCCCGGCGATGACATCTGCCGGCTGCATGACGCCTCCCGCGCGGGGCTTCTCGCCGGGCTCGAAAGGATCGGGCCCGGCATGAGCTGCCATGACGCCGACGCCGTTGTCCGCGAGACCATCGCCCGGCTCGGTTACGCCCGTATGTTTCCGGTGCGCGCGGCCTATGGGGTCGGCATCAACTTTGCACCGGATTGGAGTGAGGAAAACGTGGCCAGCATCCGCCCGGGCAACCAGACACTGCTGGAGCCGGGCATGTGTTTTCACCTCGTGCCCGCGCTCTACCAGCCGGGGGTGGGTTGCGCCTGCTGCAGCATGACGATCTGCATCACCTCCGACGGGGTGGAAACACTGACCCCGTTCGAGCCGGAGCTTGTTGTGCTGCACCCCTGACAAGGCGGCGCTTAACGGTAGCCCGGCTCAGGCGACTTCCAGCACCCGATCCAGAAGCGATCTTGTATAGGTGTGCTGCGGCGCGCCAATGACATCTGCCGCTGCGCCCTCTTCCACAATGCGGCCTTCGTTCAGCACGATCACCCGGCCCGCGATTGTGCGGACGACTCCCAGGTCGTGGGTGACAAACAGGAGCGAAAGGTCACCGCGCATCAGATCATGCAACAGTTCCAGGATCGAGGCCTGAACCGACACATCCAGCGCCGAAGTGACCTCGTCGCAGATCAGCAGGCTGGGTTTGCAGACCAGGGCACGGGCGATGGCCACCCGCTGACGTTCCCCTCCCGAAAGCTCTGAGGGGAAGCGGTCAGCCAGCTGCGGCGGCATCGCCACCTGCTCCAGCGCGTCCCCCACTGCATCCCGAACCGATCCGTTTCGCCGCCCACCCGCAATCCGCAGCGCTGCTCCGATACTGTCGCCAACCGTGCGCCGGGGGTGAAGCGACCCGTAAGGGTTCTGGAACACATATTGCATGTCGCGGTGCATCCAGCCCGGCCGCTGGCGGATGGTCGGCGGCACCGGCGTTCCGTTGAACCGGACCTCGCCATCGAAGCTGCCGTGAAGCCCGATCAGGCAACGCGACAGGGTTGATTTGCCACTACCGGATTCGCCCACCAGAGCCGTGCATGTACCGGGCTCGACCCGGAAAGAAATGTCGTGGAGCACCTGATTGCCGGAATACCCGGCGGAAAGCCCGGACACTTCCAGTACAGGCTTGGCAGCCGCCGGGGGGCGGTCGCGCAACACCTCAGCCGCTACAGGGTGCGGCACCACAGCGCCGCGGATGCAGCGCAGCCGGCCTTCGCCATGCGGCACGAGAGAGGGAAGCGCTTTGCGGCAAGCGGGCTGCACCAGGTCGCAGCGATCTGCAAAGAGGCAACCGGGGATTGCCGGCCGCTCGGCCAGCACAGGCACACGCCCCGGTATCCCGTGCAGGGCCTTGCGTCTTCGCGTGGTTGGCATGGCTTGAAGCAATGCGCGGGAATAGGGATGCGCCGGAGCCTCAAAGAAACGGTCACGCGGAGCGGTTTCGACCACCTGTCCCGCGTAGAGCACCATCACATCGTCGGCCACCGCCGAGATCACGCCAAGGTCATGGGAGATATAAAGGCTGCTCATGTTCAGATCGCGATTGAGCTGCGCGACGAGGTCCAGAACACTGGCCCGTGTCGAGACGTCAAGAGCGGTTGTAGGTTCATCGAGGACAAGCAGGCGTGGATGCGACACGATGGAAACCGTGAGACCAACCCGCTGCAACTGACCACCCGAGAGTTCGCCGGGGTAGCGTGCAAGAAAGCCCGCGTCGGTCGGCAGGCCCACACGTTCCAGTGTTTCACAGACGCGCTGACGCGCATCAGAGGCCGATAGCCGGTCCTGCCCGGTGCGCAGCCTTTCGGTCATCTGCCGCAGGATCGGGATCGCCGGGTTCAGGGCGCTGGATGCGTCCTGTGGGACATAAGCGACGACCGGCCCGCGCGCCCGGCGGCGTGCTTCGCCCCCCAGCGCCAGCAGATCGGTCCCTTCGACGTTGAAACTGCCCCTGGCGATGCGCAGGCCCGGCGCGGCGTAACCCAAAAGCGCCTTGCCGATGGTGCTTTTGCCGGAACCGCTTTCGCCCACCAGCCCCAGCACCTTGCCGGGTGCGATGGAAAAGCCGATCTCTTCGACGATGGGAAGGCCTTTGCGGGTCTCTACCCGGAGGTCCCGCAGATTTACGGTTTCACTCATTCGGTCCCTCCGGTCCGGCCGATCGCGCGGGTCACCCCTTCGGCAAAGAGATTGCAGCCAATGGAAAACAGCGCAATCAGCACGATGGGGGCCAGAACGGCGAAGGGCTGCACCGACAGGGCGTTGCGGTTCTCGTTCACCATGAGGCCCCAATCGGCGGCCGGCGGCTGAATGCCGTAGCCGAGAAAACTCAGACCGGCCAGAAGCGAGATCGACCACATCATCCGCAGACCGAACTCCACCAGCAGCGGCGAGGTCGTGTTGGGCAGCACCTCGGCCCAGAGCACACGCCAGGCACGCATGCCGACGGACCGCGCCCATTGCACGTATTCCTGCCGCACCACATCCATTGCCACCCCGCGCATCACCCGCGCCACGCTGGGTGCCTGCGAGACGCCGACCACAATGGTCAGCAGCCCCTTGCCGGGGCCAAGCATGGTGACAAAGAGCAGGGCGAAAACGATGCTTGGGAATGCGAGTTTCAGCTCGACCACCCGCATCAGGACGGTTTCCGTCCAGCCCTTGAAGAAGGCGGCGGAGAGCCCCATCGCCGTGCCAAGCGCAAGGCCCAGCAAGGTGGCGCAAAAGGCCATCCAGACCAGATCCTGGCCACCATGCATGACGCGCGACAGCACGTCGCGTCCCAGATTGTCGGTGCCAAGCGGTGCGCCCTCGGTCGGCAGGCCGTAGGGGGCGCCAACAAATTCCGAATGTGTATGCGGCGATACCAATGGCCCGATGAAGGCGATAGCAGCAACAAGCAAGATCAGCGCAAAGCCCACCTGCGCCAGCCGGTTGCTTGCGATCTGAACAATGTATCCGTGACGAGACTTGTTCATCGTACCCCTCCCCGGCCCGGCGGTGTCAGGGCCATGGTGATCAGGTCGGTCACGATATTGGTGGCGAAGAAGATCAGCGCGATGGTCAGCGTGATCGCCTGCACCACCTTGATGTCCCGCGCGCCGACCGCATCGGCCAGTGCCGTGCCAAGACCGGGAAAGGCAAAGACATATTCGATCACCACCACGCCCCCGAACGAGATGGCAAAGATCGTCCCGGCCGCCTGCACCGCCGGGACCAGCGCGTTGGGCACCGCCTGGCGCCACAGCACATTGCGCCGGGGCATACCCTTGAGCCGTGCGAATTCAACGTAATCGCTGGCCAGAACGTCGATCATCGTCGCGCGGACCAGACGGTAAAAATAGGAGGCCTGCAGCAGCGCCAGCGTCAGGACCGGCAGAGCGATCTTGGGCAGCTGCATCCAGATCGAAACTCCCGGGCTCAGCAGGGCGACACCGGGAAAAATATGAAACACCTGCACGCTGAGCAGCAGGACCAGCAGCAGGGCCAGCACGAATTCGAGCATGGCATTCAGTGCGATGCCGAAGAACAGGATCACCCGGTCCGAGACTCGGTCTGCATTCACGGCGGTATAGACGCCCAGCACCAGCGACAGGGGAAACGAGATCAGGAAGGACAACAGGACAACCACAACCGTATTGGACAGCCGCGTCTGCAGAATATCGAAGACCGGCTGGCGCGACACGAAGGACACACCGAAATCGCCCTGCAAGAGATTGCCGGCCCAGATCAGGTATTGCCGCCAGACCGGCGCGTCGAGGTTGAGCGCGCTGCGCAGCCGGTCCACCTGTTCCGGTGTGGAATCCCGGCCCAGCACCATCTGTGCAATGTCGCCCGGAAGGGCCTGTGTCGCTGCAAAGACAAGCACCGACATGATGCACAGCAATAGCACACTGCTGGCAAGGCGCCTGGCAATCATGCGCAGGGTGGCACCTGCGCGGTTCGAACCGCGCAGGAGGTTTCTTGTCTGGTCACTCATGCCTTCGACACAAGCCTCAGGTGATAGAACGGTGAGCCGCTGACGTAGGTTTCGACACCCTGCACATGGGCCCCGGTCGCGTTCAGCGTGTTCGAGAACCCCCAGATGATGTTGCCGCCGCGTTCATATTCGATCCGGCGCATTTCCTGAATCAAGTTGCAGCGTTCGGCCTCGTCCGATGTCGCAGTTGCCTGTTCGAACAGGTCGATGAACTCTTCGTCATGCCAATGGGTGTTGTTGGAGGATCCGCCCGGCATGAGGCTGCGCGCGGCGACGGGAAGGTAGGTATCTGACAGGAAATCCACACCGAAGGTCCAGTTGCCGTAGTTCGCGATATAGGAGGCTTCGTCCATCACATTGGCGCGGATGTTGATACCGGCCGCACGGGCCTGTTCGGACAGGATTTGCGCACATTCAACCATGCCGCTGGTGCCCGAAGTCGTCGCGATCTCGACATCCAGATCGGACTGGCCTGCCTCTGCAAGAAGCTCTATCGCTCGCTCGATGTTTGGCGTCCGCTGCGGCACATCCGTATCGCCGCAGGGTGCAATTGTGCGGCCCTGCATGTCGTTGCCGACTTCACCGTATCCCGACAAGGCAATTGCCACCATCTGCTCTCGGTTTGCGATCAGACGGATCGCCTCGCGCACGCGGGGGTCGTCGAAGGGCGCGACATCGGTGCGCATATAGATCGGGATCGACAGGCTGCTGGGATTGTTGACCAGCGACAGGGCCGGATCGGCCTCGATGATGCGCGCCTCGCTGATCGGCACGTTGTAGACCATATCGACCTGGCCACCACGCAGCGCGTTCATCGATGCGGTCGCGTCCGCCACATTGACGACCACCAACTGTTCGACCTTGGCAGGGCCACGGAAATAATCATCGAACCGGGCAAATTCGGATTCGCGCCCCGGCGTGAATGACGTGAGCTTGAAGGGCCCGGTTCCGACAGCCGTTTCAGGGTCGAAACCGCGTGGCACCATGCGCAGATAGCGGTTGGCCCAGATGTCCCGGAACGGCCCGTAGGGTTTTTTCAGCCGGAAGACCACGGTCAGATCGTCCAGGGCTTCGACATTTTCAGCATCGATGAAGCTGATCAGCGATGCGCCCCGGGTCGGGTTGTCCGGGTCCAGCATCCGTTTGACAGAATAGACGACATCTTCGGCGGTAAAGGGTTCGCCCGCATGGGTGGTCACACCGGACACGATCTTGACCTTCCATTCGGTGGCATCCGCATTGGGCATGAAGCTCTCGGCCAGGACGTTCACGACCGTCGCATCGGGCGCATAGTCGCACAATCCGTCAAAAAGGTTGGTGAAACGGATGATGTCGGTGATCTGGGCACGCGTGCGGTGCGGGTCGAGGGAATCGCTGGTGCTGCCATTTGCTGCGACGCGCAGCGTGTTGGCATCCTGCGCAAAGGCAGGCAGGGACAGGCCGGCACCCAGCGCCGTACCCATCGCGAATGTCCCGATCCCGCCAAGTACCCTGCGGCGGCTGGGGCCGGTTCCGTTTTTTGCGTAAGTCATGGTTTTTCCCTTGTTGGCATTATCGTTCATGAAGTCTTGCTGATGCTTCTGGCGGCCGCCTCTGCCGCCTTCACCATCAGCGGCGCGATCACCGAAGGGCCGCGCGGATCGACATCGGGGTCAAAGGCGGTGAAGCAGCAGGCAAGGATCCGGAACCTCTTTGCGATCATGTCCAGACCCGTCGCCACCTGCCCATCCGTCAGGCCGCCATCGGCGCAATGCCTGCTTGACCGCAGGACGCTCGGGTCCATGCAATCGTTGTCGATGTGGACATAGACCTGACTGCACCGGGTGCTGAGCACGTCCAGCGCGTGACCCAGCGCTGCCTCAAAGCCCAGTTTCTGAATGACCGGAGGGTCGATGATGGTGCCCATCGCACGCGCGCCGCCGGTACGGCCGCCTTCGGCATATTTCTCGTGAATGCCGACCGAGATGATGCGCTCTTCGGGGATCTCACGAAAACCGGGCACCCGCTGCCGGTAACGCGGCCAGCAATGGCCCGCAATGGTCGAGGTCAGCATGCCTTCGATAAACCCGTTGGAGGAGGTATCGGGCGTTTCCGCATCGGCATGGGCATCGAACCAGATCATGCCAATCGGCCCTTCGGCGACACCGACGCCACCGACCATGCCGAAACAGGCCGAACAGGTGCCCGCTGTCACGATGGGTATTCTGCCCTGGCTTATGGCGTCGCTCACCACAGCGGCAAGGCGGATGTTCTGCACCAGAATCCGGCCCATCTGATCGCCCACGGGGATCGTGCGATAGTCACCGCCATTCTCCGCGTCATTGGCGCGCTCCGCGTTTTCGATCATGTGGCAGTCGACGTCGGAAAATACGGCGCGCAGGGCGGCGGGCGCATGTTCGTCCTGCATCAAAACTTCGGGGCCCACCGCCATTGCGTTACCCGGAACACGACCACGGTCGCCGCAGTGATACGGAAGCCCGATCAGCGAAACAGGTGTTTGATTGGCCGTCACCTCAAATCCTCCGTCGGTATCTGATAAAACGCTAGCAGCAGGGAATTTGGGGCCCTATCGACAGAAATGCCGATATACCCAGTCGGCATGACTCCAAAGCGGGACACGCCCACTTTACCGCGATTTCACGGGGCATTACCTTGCATTGCCGCGGCAAGGGCGGTGGGCACAAGAACCGGGAAATCAGCCAGCTGGTGCGCCAGCCCCCGGCCCATCGCGTCAAAGCGAAGCGAGGCCACCGCGCCGCCGTCCAGCGCCTCGTCGATCAGGAAGTTGAAGGCATGAAGGCCTGGCAGCTCGTATTTCCGGACTTTCGGGTTGGACG
Organism: Sulfitobacter sp. G21635-S1; assembly: GCF_027213915.1. NCBI lineage: Bacteria > Pseudomonadati > Pseudomonadota > Alphaproteobacteria > Rhodobacterales > Roseobacteraceae > Sulfitobacter > Sulfitobacter sp. G21635-S1. Next base: position 65,980 of record NZ_JAPWGV010000013.1, on the reverse strand, counting down.
GGTCCGCGAGGATATGAACAAACCATGTGGCAACGGCCTCTTCTGTAAGCCCGGCGTTGATATGGGGCACAAAATCAGGATCGCGGGCGATCACACCGATATTGACCTTGTCCCCCTTGTCGCCAGAGCGCATCCACGCCAGCGTGCTCAAAGGCACCTCAACCGTAGCGGCAATATCACCGGCCTTTGGCAGCGGCGCATTCGGTGCAAGCATCTCCCGCCGGAACGGTGCCGACGGCAGAACCGGGGGCACGCTCACGGTCTCACCCGCTGCCGTGATCCGGGCTGGAACCCTTGCCGCGTCCATCAAAAAGGCGCTCATACGCATCTTGCGGCTGACAACCGGAGCGCCAAGCCGGTTGGATGTGCCCGGCGCCATGGAGGCCAGCGATGCCCCGGCGACGCGGGTCAAAAGCTCCGCGCCGGCCCGGTCGGCATGGTCCATAACCACCCGGAACACCGCCTCGCGGGTGTCCATATCCTTAGGCCGCTGCGCCCCGTAGCTTGCCCCGGCGCCGATCACCTCGGAGGCCGCGGCGGTCCAGTTCCCCAGATTGCGATCCCGCAACAGCGTTTGACAGCGCGACAGAATGGCCTCGCCCGTCTTCTGCGCCATTTCAGCCGCGCTGCGTCCTGTTGTGACACCCGAAAAGACGCCCTGCCAGCCGTCATCGCTCAGGGCGAATACCTTGTATTTACCCGACGGCGGTTGGCCCCTCGCGCCCCAGACCCGGACCTGATCCTCGGCCAGCACCTCCAGCTGAACATTGCTGAAATCGCAGGTCACTTCCGGCATGGCATAGGCCTGAGGATCGCCGATCTCGTAGAGGATCTGCTCGGCCAGACTGCCGGTCGATATCTGCCCCCCTGTCCCCGCAACCTTGCTGAACACCGCCGTGCCATCGGCGAGACAATCTGCGATGGGAAAACTCATGTCGGCCCAGTCGACCTCGCGCCAATCGCTGAAAATACCGCCAGAGGGCTGCGCCCCGCATTCCAGCAGGTGCCCGATCAGGACACCCCCTGCGAGGCGGTCGTAATCCTCCATCTTCCAGCCGAATTCGTGGATCAATGGCCCCACGATCAGGGCCGAGTCGACGACGCGCCCGGTCACCACGATATCGGCACCCGTCGCCAGCGCCTGCGCAACCGGCCAGGCGCCGAGGTAGGCATTGGCGCTGATCAGATCATGCGGGACCGGTTTGCCGGTGAACATGTCATCGAAGGATTCCTTGCCATCCGCAATCTGCGGGAGGACGTTGTCACCATCGACAACCGCGATCTTCGGCGACAACCCAAGCCCCTCAGCCATCGCTTTGAGCGCCTCGGCACAGGCGTGAGGTTGCAGGCCGCCCGCATTGGTGACAAGGCGAATTCCCTTGTCCAGCATCTGCTTGAATTCACGCTCAAGCTCCGGCCCGATCAGGTCGATACCGAACCCGCGCCCCGGCTCCGCCATATCGCGGGCCTTCATCTTCGAGACTGCGACTTCGGTCATGAAGTCGATCACGATGTAATCGACCTCTCCCTTGCGCACCATCTGTGGCAAGGACAGCGTCATGTCGATCGAACACCCCGCACCGATCCTGATTGAACGATTTGTGGTCATGTGCGCTCCTCCACCGGAACCTTCTGCCCCGGACAATTCTGTCAGAGGGTCAGCGCCGCGCGGCTTCTTCACTGCACGCAGCGGTCATTCCGGTTTCCTTCTAGTGCAGCCCAGGAACGCTCCACCTATATCAACACGGTATAACCGCGGCAGGGAGTTCGGAGGACCGGCGACGGTGACCGACAGCCAATGTCACAAATCCGAATCGCTGTTTTCCATGAAAAGGGGGCCAAGAGGCCCCGGCCTGTCAGCTCAGGTTCCGCCAGTTTCTGGCGCTGGTGCCGTAGCGCTGCCGGAATGTCCGGCTGAAATGGGAAAGATCTCCGAAACCACATGACAGGGCAACGTCCGTGATCGACCTTTTCGCCTGTGCCGGGTCCCGCAGGATCTGCGCCACCTGTTTCAGCCGTTGCTCCGCCACCCATTGAGACGGCGAAACCCCATCAAGCTGGAACAGGCGTTGCAGGGTGCGCAGGCTCATCCCCTCGGCCGCCGCCACATGCGCAAAATCGAGATCGGGATCGCGCAGCTGATCCCTGAGACACCGCTTCACCCGTTCCAGGCGGCTTGTCTGGGCGTCGCCCTGCATTTCGGTGCGTTGCCGGATCGCGGTTGCCAGCATCTGTGCCGTGACCGTTTCCATGCCCGCAAGATCCGCATCTGTCAGGCTGCCGCCCTGTTCCGTCATCTGTCGTATGAAGCCCGCCGCGATCAACCCTGCCTTGGCCTTGCCGTCGAACCGTCTGGCTGTCTCCTGGCTGAGACATGGCAAATGATCCGCCAGCCTGTGCCGGGGCAGTCGCAGGATGACCTGCCGGAACGGGCTGTCGAACGCGAGGCGATATGGCCGGTCCGTCATGTAGCAACCGAAGTCACCCGGATCGAGCCGCGCCTGCCTTCCATCCTGTTCGATAAAACCGTGCCCCTCGATCTGGAACGCGAAAAGCATGTCATCATGTGGATCGCGACGCAGATTGGCTTGCGTCCGTTCCGTGATCTGAGTGGTGGAATGAACGGTGGAAAGCCGGTTGGACCCGGGCACCGCCGCGCTGACATGGCCAAAGAAATCCTCGTCGCTGGAAGAGCTTTCAAGCCGGACAAACCGCGACCAGAGTTGCGAGCGCCACGTCTCCCAGACGCGCCGGGATTCTGTCGAATTGCCGCGCAAGATCTCCCTCCCCGTCAGAATTCATGCAGCATGATCTGCCTGTGGCGTCCAAAGTCAAACGATTTGTCGTCGCACGCAAAGTCGCGATCCACAAGTTGTGCAGAGATGTCCGGCAAGGCCTCAACCAGCAAAAGAGCGCCAGAAGTGACGGCCCGCCGCACGTCGGCGGACGATGCCAACAAGGAAGGATATATTGATGAAACCGTTCAAGGCCGCCTGTGTGCAGGCCGCTCCTGTCTTTCTGAATCTCGACGCTTCGATCGAGAAGGCCGGGGACCTTACCGCAGAAGCGGCCCGCGCCGGGGCCAAACTGATTGCGTTCCCCGAGACATGGCTGCCGGGCTACCCCTGGTGGATCTGGACCGGTGCACCCGCCGAGGGTGTCGGTTTCCTGCCCGAGTACCATGAAAACAGCATGGCGGCAGGTTCGCCCCAGATGAAACGTCTGCAGCAGATCTGCCATGACAATGCGATCACCATGGTCATGGGCTATTCCGAACGCGCGGGCGGCAGCCGCTACATGAGCCAGGTCATCATCGGCGAGGATGGCACCATTCTGCTCAATCGCCGCAAGCTCAAGCCGACCCATGTGGAACGCACGATCTTTGGCGAAGGCGACGGATCGGACCTGATGGTGGTCGACAGCCAGATTGGCCGCCTCGGCGCGCTGAACTGCTGGGAACACGTGCAGCCACTGGTCAAGATGTCGATGTATGCACAGCACGAGGAAGTCCATGTTGCCGGATGGCCCAGCTTCTGCGTTTACCGTGACCTTGCCTATGCGCTGGGGCCGGAAGTGAACAACGCCGCCTCGCAGGTCTATGCGGTGGAAGGGTCCTGCTATGTTCTGGCCGCCTGCGCCATCGTCAGCCAGGAGATGATCGACCGGGTCGCCGGGGACAGCGCCGAAAAGGCGCATCTGCTGAACCCGCGCACCTCGAAGCCCGGCGGCGGCTTTGCCCAGATCTTCGGCCCGGACGGTCGCCCGCTCTGCGAGCCGCTGGCGGAAGACGAGGAAGGCATTCTCTACGCCGATCTCGATCCGGCTATGCTGGCCATTGCAAAGGGGGCCGCTGATCCGGCGGGCCATTACGCGCGGCCCGATGTGCTGAAGCTGGTGGTCAACCGCGAGAAACGCAACGTGATGGAAGAACGGAACGGAACCGGTGCTTTCACGCCGGTCCCCTACGAGGACGCGGCAGAGGTCTAGGCCCCCGCGTTGGCCAGGCCCTGTCAGTCTCCTGTTTCGCGCCGTTCTCCCCGGGCGATGCGACGGCTGACAGGGCCCAACTGACGCCCGCCGATCCAGTGGTGACGCGGGCGTCGGCCATACCCGGAAACCGGGAAAATCAATGCCCATCAAAGGGTAAACCAACAGGGAAACGATCATGACACATATCAAATTGAACCGACGTCAGTTCTCCGGCCTTCTGGCCTCAACCACGCTTGTCCTGTCCGCCCGTGGGGCGCTGGCGCAGGATGCCGACACCATCCGCATCGGCTTTGTCAGCCCCCGCACAGGGCCGCTGGCGGGCTTCGGCAAGACCGACGGTTACGTGCTGGAACAGGTCCGCGCCGCCCTGACCGATGGCATCGAGGTCGCGGGCAAGAGCTATACCGTCGAGATCCTCGACCGTGACACCCAGTCCGACCCGGCCCGCGCCGCGCAGTTGGCCAAGGAGCTGATCAACGAGGGCGTCGACCTGATGCTGGCCGTCTCTACCCCCGAGGTGATCAACCCGGTATCGGACGCCTGCGAGGCGGCGGGCGTGCCCTGCCTTTCCACCGTCATGCCCTGGGAGGCCTGGTACTTTGGCCGTGGCGCCAAGCCGGGAGAGCCCTCCCCGTTCAAATGGACCTATCACTTCGGCTTTGGCGTGGGCGAGATTTTCAAGACCTATACGTCGACCTGGCCGCAGATCGAGACCAACAAGAAAGTCGGGGTAATGTATCCCAACGACGCCGACGGAAATGCCGTGCGCGCGGTCCTGGCACCGCAACTGGCCGAGGCAGGCTACACCATCGTCGATCCCGGCGCATATGAGACCGGCACCACCGATTATTCGACCCAGATCGCGCTGTTCAAATCCGAGGGGGTCGAGATCATCAACTCCTTCCCGATCCCGCCCGATTTCGCCGCCTTCTGGCGTCAGGCGGCCCAACAGGGGCTGGCGCGCCAGATCAAGATCATGCAGACCGCCAAGACCGGCCTTTTCCCCTCCGAGATGGAGGCGATGGGCTCGCTCGCCGAAGGCATGGCCTCGGCCGCCTATTGGCACCGCGACTTCCCCTATGCCTCACCCGTCACCGGCCAGACAGGTCACGAACTGGCTGACGGTTGGGAAGCCCAGAGCGGCGAACAATGGACCCAGCAGCTTGGCGCGACGCTATCGCTTCTGGATGCGGGCATTCTCGCGCTGAAGGCCGCGAGCGATCCGAAGTCCAAGGAAGCCCTGCGCGATGCCATCGCAACGCTGAACGTGGAAACCATCGGCGGCAAGGTCGATTTCACCTCCGGCCCGGTGCCCAACGTGGCCCATGGCCCGATCCTCGGCTCGCAATGGGTGAAGACAAAGGAAGGTCCGTTCGATCTGGATTACGTTCTGGTCAACAACGCGACCGATCCGAATGTCCCGATCACTTCCCAGCTCGCGCCCTATAACGAATGAGCGGGGCGGTGGCACAGGCCGGACAGGAAGCCCGGCTCACGGGCACGGGCATCCACAAGTCCTTTGGGGCACTGCCCGTGCTGAACGGAATCGATTTCTCGCTGACCTCGAATGAGGCGGTGGGCATCATCGGGCCGAACGGTGCGGGCAAGTCCACCCTGCTGGGCGTCCTGGCCGGTGCCACCCGTCTCACGAAGGGCACGATCCAGCTCAACGGCGATGACGTGAGCGCCCTGCCCGCGCGCGACCGGGCGGCCATGGGGCTGGTGCGCACGCATCAGATCCCCAAGCCGTTCTCGGGGATCACCATCTTTGAGAACGTCCTGGTCGCCGCGACCCATGCCGGATCGCGGCGCAAGGGTGAGGCCTATGACCTGGCGCTGGACGCGCTGGATGTCTGCGGCATGTTGCCAGTGGCCAACCGACCGGCGGAAAGCGTCGGTCTGCTCGACCGCAAGCGGCTGGAGCTGGCCCGCGCACTGGCCACCTCGCCGCGCCTGCTGCTGCTGGACGAGATCGGCGGCGGGCTGACAGATGCCGAAGCCTCCGAGCTGGTGGACACGATCCGCTCCCTGCGCGCGCGCGGCATCGGCATTGTCTGGATCGAACATATCGTGCGCATCCTTTTGCAGGTGGCCGAACGGCTGGTCTGCATGGACGCGGGCCGCATCATCGCCGAGGGAGCCCCGGAAAAGGTCATGTCCGACGCGCAGGTCGTCTCGGCCTATCTCGGGGGGGCCCCGGCATGAGCATTCTGCGCGTCACCGACCTTGATGTGCGCTATGGCCAGTTCCGCGCCGTGCGCGATGTGAGCTTCAACGTCGAACAGGGAGAGATCCTTGCCATCGTTGGCGCCAATGGCGCAGGCAAAACCACGCTTTTGAGGGCGCTGGCCGGGGCCAACCCGGTCAAGGCCGGAACCGTCCACCTGAGCGGCACAGACATCACCCATATGCCCAGCCATCTGCGCGTGGCCTCCGGGCTGGCGCTGGTCCCCGAGGGGCGCAAGCTGTTCCTCGACATGACGGTGGAAGAAAACCTCAAGCTGGGCCGCACCGTGGGCCGGATGGGCGACTGGACGGTCGAGCGCATCTTTGAAACCTTCCCCAACCTCGTCAAACGCCGCCATGCCGCAACCGGCACCATGTCGGGCGGTGAACAACAGGCAACGGCCATCGGGCGGGCGCTGATGTCGAACCCCGATGTGCTGATCCTCGACGAGGTCAGCCTCGGGCTGTCGCCGCTGGTGGTCGATCAGGTCTATGCCTCGCTCGAAGGGCTGATGACGACGGGCACGACAATCATTCTCGTTGAGCAGGACCTCTCGCGCGCCATGGCCGTGGCGGACCGGGTGGTCTGCATGCTCGAAGGGCATGTGGTGCTCGACAGTCCGATGGGTGCGACCACCCGCGAGGCGATCACGGCGGCCTATTTCGGCACCGCTCCGCAGGGGGAACACGCATGACCAATATCCTGATCCAGGCCGTCCTTTTGGGCGGCTATTACGCCCTCATTGCCTGCGGGCTGGCCTTCATGTTCCAGGTCATGCGGGTCATCAACCTCGCCCATGGTTCGCTGGCCGTGGTCAGCGCCTATGCGGTCTGGAGCCTTTCGGACAGTTTCGACATGTCGCCCTTCATCGCTTTGCTGGCGGTTGTACCGGTTATGGGCGTGGCAGGCTGGTTGCTGCAACGGCTGGTGCTGGAACGTGCAGTGCGTGGGGGTGAACTGTTGCCGGTGCTGTCCACTTTTGGCCTCGCCATCGTGCTGGACAACCTGCTGTTCCAGCAGTTCGGCGCTGACACGCGGTCGCTCTCGCCCTTCGTCGGCGACCTCAGCTGGGAGGCTTTCGAACTGCCCGGGGGCATCTATGTGGGCAAGTTGCCGGTCTACATCCTGATCGCGGTGATCGTGATCATCGGCGGACTGGACCTGCTGCTGAAGCGCACCGCCCTTGGCCGGCAGATCCGTGCCACCGCGACCGACCCTGACACCGCGGGGCTGGTCGGGGTGGACGCGCGGCGCGCTGCCGGGATCGCTGCGGCACTCGCCACCATGACCGTCGCCGTCTCCGGCGCAGCACTTGGCCTGCGCGGCACATTCGACGCCTATGCCGGCGCGCCGCAGCTTTTGTTCGCCTTCGAGGCGACGATCATCGGCGGCGCAAGGTCGCTTTGGGGCGTGCTTGCCGGGGCCATCGTTCTGGCCGTGGCGCAATCTGTCGGCGCACAGATCCACCCGCAGGGCTTCTTGCTGGGCGGCCATGTGGCGTTTCTTATCGTCCTGTTCATCCGCCTTGCGCTGAAGGGCAAGGCGCCGCTGCGACTGGCAAAGATTGCGCGGCTTACCCGGAAAGGAGCAGCACAATGACCATCCACCGCTGGACCTGGCAGTCCAAGCTGGCCTTTGCCCTGGCCACCGGGGTGATCCTGATCCTCGCGCTGGTCCCGACCTTTGCCACAGACAGCGTGATCGAACGGCTGACGGTGCTGTTCATCTATGTGATCCTCGCCGCGATGTGGAACGCGCTGGCGGGTTATGGCGGGCTGGTCTCCATCGGCAACCAGCTGTTCTTCGGCCTCGGTGCCTACATGACGATCCGGCTGGCCGATGCGGGGATCAACCCCTTTACCGCCATGCTGCTGGGTGCCGGGATCATTGCCGGATTGTCCTGGGTGCTGTCGCTTTTCATGCTGCACCTTCGCGCGGGCGAGTTCGCCATCGGCATGTGGGTGCTGGCCTCCATCGCGCATCTTTGCGTCAATCTCGACCCGCTGATCCAGGGTGAAACCGGCACCTCGCTGATTTCACTGAACGCCTATGCCATCGCGGACCGGCGGATGATGATCTTCTGGGCGGCGCTGATCGGCATGGTGGGGCTGCTGGCGCTGCTGTTCGCGGTGCTGCGCACGCCCTCGGGGCTGGCAATGCAGGCGATCCGCGACAATGAGGAGGCGGCGGATTCCATCGGCGTCAACCCGATGCGCACCAAGCGGCTGTTCTTTGTGCTCGCGGGCTTCGGCACCGCCGTCGCCGGGGCGCTCTGGCTGGCGCAGGTCTCGGCCTTTCAGCCCAAGACCTACTTCAGCGTGCAATGGACGGCCTATATGATCTTCATGGTGCTGGTCGGCGGCTTGGGCCGGTTCGAGGGCGCGATCCTTGGCGCGCTGATCTTCTTTGCTGCGGAAACCTGGTTCGCCGATACCGGCGTCTGGTATCTGATCGGCCTTGGCGCGGCGGCGCTGCTGTTCTCGCTGCTGTTGCCCAAGGGGCTCTGGGGCTGGATCGCCACAAGGACAGGCGTCAGCCTGATGCCGCTGGGCTACCGCGTCCAGATGGAAACCCCTTCAAAATAGGGAAAGCGCTCATGCTGTTTGGAAAGACCATCGTGGTCACCGGCGTGGCCAGCGGCATCGGGCGCCGCACCGCCGAGCTGGCGGGCCAGATGGGTGCAAATGTGATCGGCATCGACCGCAGCAAGCCAGAGCAAAGCTTCGGCCAGTTCCTGAAAGGCGACCTCTCGACCGCTGAGGGCGTGGCTTCCATCGCGGGCGCCCTGCCCGACCGGCTGGATGCGCTGTGCAATGTCGCGGGCGTCTCGGGCAAGAGCGGCGCGGCAGACACGCTGGCGATCAACTTCTTCGGTTTGCGCGCCCTGAGCGAGGCATTGGCACCAAAGCTGCGCGAAGGCGGGTCGGTGGTGAATGTCGCTTCCATCGCGGGCTACGGCTGGCGGGAGAATGGCGCGCGTGCTGCGGCCATTGCCCGCACGACCGGCTTTCCCGACGCGACGGAGATCGTGGCGCAGCATGACATCCCCAACGACGCGGGCTATCCGGTGTCCAAGGAAATCCTGCTGGTCTGGACCATGCTGGCCGCGTACCAGGAGCAGTTCCGGAGCCGGGGCATCCGGGTGAACGCGGTCTCGCCCGGCCCGGTCGAAACGCCGATCCTGCAACAGTTCCGCGATGTGCTGGGCGACGCACGGGTGAATTCCGACGTTGAGGCCGTGGGCCGCGCGGGCACCCCCGACGACATTGCACCGGCCATCCTGTTCCTGTGCTCCGACGCCGCTCGTTGGATCAACGGCACAAACATCGCAACCGACGGCGGGCTTGAGGCTGCCGTGACGGTGCAGGCGCATTTTTCCTGACGCTGATGGTCGGCTCCCGAGGCACCAACTGGCCGTTATCTCCCATTGGCATATGCGGGCTTCCGGGTTGCCTGTTTATCCTGTCCTTCCGACAGCCCCTCGAATGCGGAAGGAAACAGCTTTGATCCTCGCAGCAGACCTCCCCCGGTTGCTCAGCGCCATGCTGGGAGACCGATTCTCGCAAAGCCTGGCTGAGCGGGAAGCACATGCCGGGACCGAAGCGCATCACCAGCCGATGCCTCCCGAGGCCGTCGTGCGCCCGGTGTCGACCGAGGAAGTATCACAGATCGTCAATCTTTGTGCCTTCTACGGCACGCCCATCGTGGCCTATGGCAACGGGTCATCGCTGGAGGGGAACGCATCGGCAGCCGAAGGCGGGTTATGCATTGACATGTCGCTGATGAACCGCGTTCTCGACGTGCGACCTGCCGATCTCGATTGCACCGTGGAGGCGGGTGTGACGCGTGAGGCGCTGAATGAACACCTGCGCGAGACCGGCCTGTTCTTTCCCGTGGACCCGGGCGCCAATGCCACCCTGGGCGGAATGACGGCCACACGGGCGTCGGGCACCACCGCCGTCAGGTATGGCACCATGGCGGACAACGTGATCAGCCTCACCGTCGTCATGCCGGATGGTGAAATCCTGCGGACGGCACGCCGGGCGCGCAAGTCTTCTGCCGGATACGACCTGACGCATCTTTTCACCGGCTCCGAAGGGACGCTCGGCATCATCACCGAGGTCACTCTGCGCCTGCATGGACGGCCCGAAGCGGTGCGTTCGGCCGTCTGCACCTTTCCCGACCCGCTGTCGGCAAGCGAGGCGGCCTCCGTGGCGATCCAGATCGGCCTGCCGCTCGCGCGGATGGAATATCTGGATGCGGGCTGCATCCGAGCGGTGAACGCCTTTTCCAATCTCGAAGAAGCGGAGGCCGACACGCTGTTCCTCGAATTCCACGGGTCGGAAGCCGGCGTGGGTGAACAGGTCGAGATGTTCCAGCAGATCGCAGAAGATCAAGGCGGGTCGGACTTCCGCTGGGCCGCGAAGGAAGAAGACCGTTCGCGCCTCTGGGCCGCGCGGCATTCGGCCTATACCGCCACAGTGCGGCAGCGCCCGGGTGCGCGGGGCTGGGCCAGCGATGTCTGCGTGCCGATCTCGGCCCTCCCTGGCTGCATCGAACATGCCAAGGCGCTTCTGGCCGATTGTCCGGTCCCGGCCTCGATCATGGGGCATGTGGGCGACGGAAATTTCCACGTGGTCTTTTCACTCGACCCCGAGTCCGCCGAAGAGCAGGAGACCGTGGCACGTATCAATGACGCCATGGTGGAACGCGCCCTGGAATGCGACGGCACCTGCACCGGCGAACATGGCGTGGGCCTTGGCAAACGCAAGTACATGGAACGTGAACACGGCCCCGCGCTGAAACTGATGCGCCGGATCAAAGCCGCGCTCGATCCTGATGACCTCATGAACCCGCAGAAGATTTTCCCACCCGAAAGGAATGGCAACGCATGACCTACGACCCTCTTGTCAGCCCGAACTGGCTTGCCGAAAACCTGGCGCAGGCGGTGGTGCTGGACGCGACCTATTTCCTGCCGCCCGACCCTGAACGCAGCCGCGCCGAATACCTTGAGGCGCATATCCCCGGCGCGCAATTGTTCGAAATCGACGAAATCGCCAGCACGACAAACGGGCTGCCGCATATGCTGCCCGATCCCGATACTTTCGCCGGTGGCATGGCCCGGCTGGGCATCGACGGCAGCACCCCGGTGGTGGTCTATGACCGGAGCGCCAACCATTTCAGCGCACCGCGTGTCTGGATGACGCTCAGGCTCTACGGCATTTCGCAGGTCTATGTCCTGAACGGCGGGTTGCAAGCCTGGACCGAGGCGGGTCATGCAGTGGCCAATGGGGAGGAAGAACCGCGCCCAGTCGCGCCGCGCAATTGGTCCCTGAACGCCGCAAGCGTGATCGACGGTCAAAGCCTGCGCGACGAAATCGAACAGCAAGATCCGGTCATCCTCGATGCCCGGTCGCAGGACCGGTTCGACGGGCGCGCGCCGGAACCGCGGGCGGGTTTGCAAAGCGGTCATATGCGCGGCGCGACCTGCGTGCCTTTCACCAGCCTTACCCAGCCAGACGGCAGTTTCGCGACGTCGGGGCAGTTGCACGACATATTCGGCGACGTGCCAGAAACGACACCAATAGTCAGTTGCGGGTCCGGCATGACAGCCTGTGTTCTCGCCCTTGGCCTGGCCCGGATCGGCCGGCCGGCACAGCTTTACGACGGATCCTGGTCAGAGTGGGGACAAGGCCACCTGGGCGAGATCCTGCAGGCGTGAACATCCCGGGTCCTATGCAGACAAAGTATAACGTCCCGGCGATGGAAAGCATCATTATCCTTCCCACAACAGACCGGGAAACACCCCGGCAAGACATCCAACAGTAGGAACAACACCATGACCAGCATTTTCAAGAAATTCCTCGGCAGCACCGCCATCGCAATCGCCGTGCTTGCGCCGGTATCGGCCCTGGCCGAGGCCGTTCAGCTCAAGTTCGCGACCATTGAACCCCCGACCACGCCGGTTTCGCAGATGTTCCAGCAATGGATCGACGAAGTGAACGCCGCCTCAAACGGCGCGCTGGAAATCGAGCTTTTCCCCGGCGGCGCGCTTGGCCGCGATCCGCGCGCCCAGCTTGAACTGGTGCAGAACGGCGTGACCGACATCGCCTTCGGCTTTCCGTTCCTGACGCCGAACAAATTTCCCAACGACCTGGTAACAACCTTGCCGCTGGTGATCCGCAACGCGAGCGAGGGCACCTATGCCCACTGGAAACTGTACGAACGCGAGATGCTGAGCGGCTGGGACGATGTTGTGCCGCTGCTGCTGTGCACGCCTGCGCCCACCAACGTGATGTCGGTGGAAGACGTGCCGACCATCGCGTCGCTCGAAGGGCTGCGCGGGTCCGCCACCAACCCGCTGGCACAGGACATCCTGAAGGCACTGGGTGCGGTCCCTGTCTCGGGCTTCAACTTTGCCACTGCCGCCGAAGCGATGTCGCGCGGCCAGCTTGACTTTGACCTGGTTGGCTTCACCCCCGCCAGCATTTTCAAGCAAAGCGAGGTCGCAATCTCGGCGCTTGAGATCCCGCTGGGGGCAAGCCCCTGCGCCGTGTTCATGAACCGCGAAGCCTATGACGGCCTGCCCGAGGAGGCCCGCGCGGTTCTGGATGCGCATCGCGGCCTGCATTTCGGACAGATGTGGGCCGAGACAGTGGAGCGGGTCGAGGCCGCGAAGCGCGACGAATTCGCTGCAACCGAAGGCAAATCCGTCTACACCCCGTCGGAGGCGGATCTCGCGAAAGCGGAAGAGGTCACCGGCCCGCTGGTTCAGGCCTGGATCGAGGCAAACGCCGATGGCTCGGCCCTTGTCGAGGCGCTGAAAGCTGAAGTCCAGACCTTCCGCGAGACTGGCTGGAAATGATCAGGCTCCTCGAACGGGGCCTGCATCACGCGGCGAGGCTGGTCGCCTATGTCTCCGGGGGCCTGGTCCTCGTCGCGGCTGTTGTCACCCTGTATGAAGTCTTCATGCGGTCGGTGATCAACCGGCCGTTCTTCGGCGCGAACGACCTGGTTCTCTATGTGCTGACGATCGGCGTGATCGGCTTTTTCCCACTGATGGTGGACAGCGGCCATCACATCAAGATCGACAGTTTCGGCAAATTTCTGGGGCCGCGCTGGTTCAGGCGGTTCGAGTGGTTCGGGAATATCGTGACCCTCTTCGTGCTGGCGGCCTTCGTCTGGCAATTCTGGCGGCAGGGCATGCGCATGGCCGGCTACAACGATGTCACCCAAATCCTGCAACTGCCGCTGGCACCGATGTGGTTTGCCGCATCCGCGATCCTGGGCCTGGCGACGGCGATACAGCTGCTGATCGTTCTGACCGGAAACATTGACCGCGTGGCGGTCCACGAAACGCTGAAGCAGGAAACCTGATGGAACCGGTCATCCTTGTCATGCTTTCCCTCGTCGCGATCTTCGCGCTGATAATGCTTCATGTTCCCGTCGGTATTGCGATGACAGTCGTCGGCGTGGTCAGCTTTGGCCTGCTTGCGAACTTCAAGGCAGCCTTTTCGCTGCTGGCCTCGGAACCCGCGTCGATCTTCGGCACGGTGGACATCGCGGTTATCCCGCTGTTTCTGCTGATGGGCAGTTTCGCCAACGCCGGGGGGCTGGCTGACGATATCTACCGCCTGGCCTCGGCCCTTGTGGGGCGCTGGCGTGGCGGCGTGGCCATGGCAACGGTGATCGGCTGCGGGCTTTTCGGGTCCATCGCGGGGAGTTCGGTGGCCACCACGGCAACTTTCGGCAAGCTTGCCCTGCCACAGATGCGCGACCGGGGCTACGAACCGGGCCTTGCCGCCGGCACTGTGGCTGCGGGCGGGACTCTGGGTGCCATGGTGCCGCCTTCGATCATCCTTGTGGTCTATGGCGTGATTGCCGAACAATTTATCCTCGACCTCTTCGTAGCGGTAATCATCCCCGCCATCCTCGCCGTGCTGGGATACCTGGCCGCGATCTGGATCTATGGGCGGCGCAATCCCGATGCGATGCCGACCCCGGTGCCAGCGCCGCGCAGCGAACTGCGGGAAGCTGCGCGCAACTGCATACCGGCGCTGATCCTTTTCGGCACGGTTTCGGGCGGTATCTATGGCGGCGTCTTCACCGTGACCGAAGCTGCCTCTGTCGGGGCGCTGCTGACCTTTGTCATCTCGCTGCTGCGATCGAAGGTCACGATGGAGGTCTTTCTGGGCGCGCTCCGCGAATCCGCGGCCAACACGGCGATGATCTATATCTCGATCATCGGTGCCTCCATCATGACCTATTTCGTCGGCCTCACCCAGGTCTCTGACGACCTGGCGCGACAACTGGCGCAGATGGATTTTCCGCCGTTGGCCGTGATCGGTTTGCTGGTGCTTTTGTACCTCATCCTCGGTGCGATCTTTGACGAGATGGCAGCGATGCTGATCACCCTGCCTTTCGTCCTGCCCGTGGTCACGGGGCTGGGTTACGATCCGGTCTGGTGGGGCGTGATCATGCTGGTGCTGATCAACCTTGGAATGATGACACCGCCCATCGGCATGAACGTCTTCCTGCTAAACCGGCTGGCACCCGACATCGGTCTGGTCAATATCTACCGGGGCGTGATGCCCTTCATTCTGGCCGACCTTTTCCGGCTGGCATTGCTGATCCTTGTGCCCTCGCTCTCGCTGTTTCTCGTGGGAAGGCTGTGATCGCAGGACACTCTTTCTGACAGCCCGGCCCGTCCCTTCCGAAAGGGGCGGGCTTAACGGCTGCTATCGACGATGAGCATATGCAAGCTGCCATCGGTGGACGGTATGAAGCGGATGCCGAGATGCCATCGGCGGATAACAAGGAAAGAGCAGCACGCGTGGGCCCTTATCGCTATATCGTTCTTGCCGCGCTGCCCATTGCCATCGCGGGGCTGGAACAATCCATCATGGCCACGTCCGCCACGACCATCGCCCAGATGGCGGGTGCCGAAACGGGGTTGGTCTGGATTCTGGCGGCCTTCTTCATTCCGGCATCGGTTGCGACCATCGTCCTGGGTCAGCTCGGCGATTCCTTTGGGCCGATGCGGATGCTGGTCTATTCCCTGCTGATCTTTGCCGCGGGCAGCCTGCTTGCCGCACAGGCACCGACCTATCCCGTCTTGCTGGTCGCGCGGTTTGTCCAGGGCGTGGGCGGCGGCGGGTTGCTGGCGTTGCCGCAGGCATTCCTCGCGCAACGCATTCCACCGCGCGACCGGGCGGCCTTTCAGGGCTATCTTGTGGCCGTCGCCTTCTTTGCCAACACCTTCGGGCCGGTGGTCGGCAGCCTCTTGATCGCCGCCTTCGGCTGGCAATCGGTTTTCTACGCGCTCATTCCCATGGCTTTGACGGCTGCCGCCATCCTGTGGCAAGCGCGGCGGAGAAGTCGTCCTGCCCGCCCCCCCGTTGAGCTGAACTTCGATTGGTGGGGCACGCTCTTTCTCATCATCGCGGTCTGTTGCATCATCCTCGCCTCGCAAACATTGGCCGAACCTGATCGCATTGGCCTTGCACTGATCTGGATCGGGGGCTTTGTCCTTTCGCTTGCCGGCATGATCCTGTGGATGCGGGCCAGGGAGGATGCGCTGGTGCCGCTGGAGCTGGTGCGCATTCCTATGGTCTGGAAATGCGGGTTGGTCGCGTTTCTCTATGGGGCGCTGTTCACGGGGGTGGTCAGCCTGTTCCCGATCCTGTTCCGCGACTACTACGGTCTGGACCTGCGGCAGATCGGGCTGGTGATGATGCCCTTTCTCGGCGCGGTCGGGGTGGGTTCGATCCTGACCGGCCTGCTGGTGCGCAAAACGGGGCGAATGATGATCTTCCCTGCCGTCGGCCTCGCGGTCTTTGCATGTTCCATGATCGGGCTGGCCCTGTTCATGGACCGGCTTGGCGCATGGCAGACAGCCATCGCACTTGGGACCGCCGGCATGTGGATGGGCACGACGCTGAACGTGGTCAACATCAGCGTACAGGCCAATACGCCGCCTGACATGATGGGCCGGGCAACCGCCTTTGTGCAGCTCAGCCGTACCGTCGGGGCCAGCCTGGGTGTCGGACTGGGCACATTGGTCTACTTTCGCAGCCTCAACACCTTCGCGGCAGAATGCACAGGGCATTGCGACGGCTCTGTCCGCTATGCCTTTGCCCTGCTTCTGTGCTTTTTCGCATTGTTGTCGATGAGTGCCGCGCTGGTTGCCCACCGCGCGCGACGGTTCCGCCTGAGCTGATCCTCGCGGCCGCCAGCCCCTTCATGCGTGGCAACAAAAGCAGGGCCAGTACCGTCGTGAGAGCACAGAGCAGCGTTCCCTGAGCCCCCGCAGCACGGTGGGTTTAACTGCGCGTTCGGGTTCTGATTGCGTGGTCATCCTCGTTCACCCCTTGATAAGGTTCCGGCACAAGCGGTCGGCGGCCGTTGCAACGCTGGACACCTGAGGCGTCACTGGTTACGCGGCATCGCCAAATGCGCGCAGAACGGCATCGCCGCCTGCATAAAGTGTTTGGCTGTCCACGGTGCGGGTTCCGCCGCTGTCGGTGACGACAAGCTGCGGGATACCCCGAAGGCCCAGCATTTCCATCATCTTCCGGCCTTCAAGAATGCGGCTGTCTGTATCGGCGGCAAGGTGCTGGTCCTCCGTGAGCCTGACCAGCAGATCACCCTCATTGATCTTCAAACCTGAAGCCTGCGCAACGCTGTGGGCAACACCCGCGACGATTTCTGGACGCGAAGTATCGCGCCCCTCGACATAGCGCGCGGTTTGCGCCTCGTGCAGGAACCGTGGTTCCAGCGCGGGGTTGATCTGACCCAGCGCGACAAGCGCACGCGTCAGGGGCAGCGAACTTAACTGGCCGCCGGGCGCGCGCATCACGCCCTGATGATAGGCGCTGGTAAAGGGCTGACCCGTCAGTTCCTGGATGCGATCGTCATTTGCACGCGCATGATCTGCGATGGTCGCCACCGGGCGAAGTTCGGTGAACAAGCCCGTCGGCATTAACCGCAGACTGTCGCCATGGCGCTCCGCGATCCGTTCCAATGCCGGTGCGGCGGCATAGCACCAACCGCAGAGCGGATCAAAGAGGTAGGTGAACCGATATGTCCTGTCCATAAGTCGTCCTTTCGTGTTGTGACAACCATCTGGTGTATCCTGCGGCGAAATTACAGGTCAGCATGGTGGCTTCCTGCTGCACGATCTGAACATCTGGATGCTGCAACGCGCCATCGCCGCGTGGTTCTTTGGTGAAACAATCGACCCCCGGCCTAATCTGCCGGAACCGGGGCCAGCGGATCGGGGTCGAAATAATCGAGCCGCAGGCGGGACAGGTTGATTTCGGCAATCAGCAAACCGTCCGTGTCATGCGGCAGCGGCGGCACGGCATCCTGCCCCTCGGGGTCGAATATATGCGTCGCACCGCCGCCCAGCGAAATCTTCTCCGCCCGTTCTGGTGTGTCGGTGAATTCGGCAAAGATATCCGCGCCGATCACCAGCGTGGGGGCCAGCACGTACATTCCGCCTTCGGCGGCATAGGCGCTTGTGGTGCCCATGATGGTCTTGGCATTCATGATCACTACCTTTGGGACCAGCCCCAATGCCGGCCATGCGGCCACATGAATTTCCTCGCTTTGCGAATACATCAGGTGGCGCAGCATGGGGCGCTTGTGCTCGGCACAGTTGAGCGCGCCGATGGTACCCACCGCGGTCTTTACCACCTTGAGGTTCGTATCCGGGTCGCCCGAAGCAAAGAACCCGCCTTCGAGGCTTGGCGGTTTCAGCTTGCGGCGTGTCATCACCGTCTTGCCCTCGGCGTCGATGATCCATTGCGAGATGTAGATCCTGCCCGCCGCGTCGCGTTCGGACAGGCCCAGCACAACCTCGATCCCGTGCGCGCGCGCGGCGGCTGCAATGGCCTGATGCTCGGGTCCGTTCAGCATGGCCGAATTCTCGATATAGCGCGCGCGGCGGCTGGCCTGCCAGGCTTCGTCCCCCAGCCACAGGAAAATGGGATATCCCGGCAGCCACAACTCGGGAAAAGCAATCAACCGGACGCCCTGCTCCGCCGCCTCGGCGATCAGCCGGATGGTTTTCTGCGTCGTCCCGGCCAGGTCGAACCAGACCGGTTCGCTTTGCACGGCGGCAACCTTGATGATCCGCTCGCTCATATTTGAAACCCTTTCAATTCAAGACCCCGATCGGCCCATGGTTCCTGGCGAAGCCAAACCGCCCGCTTCCATGGCCATTTTTTTCAGTCACCGAACTGCGGCCAATTCGGCAAGTCGCCCCTGTCCGCCAGATATCGCTCCATCGCCCGGCCAGCGGCAAGCAGCAGCGCGTCCCGTCCATGGCCGCCCCAAAGCTGCGCGCCCACAGGCAGATCACCGTCCATGCCCGTCCGCAGGACCAGCCCCGGAACGCCGATCACATTGATCTGCATGTTGAACCCCGCGTGGGCCCATGTGGCAAAGCTGACTTTCGGACGATCCGGCGCGGGCGGTGCGGCGCCAAGCACGGGATGGGTCAGGATCACGTCCACCTTCGCGAACAGGGCCGAAAATTCCGCAATGAACCGCTGCCGCAGGCGGGAAGCCAGCAGGTAGTCGTCTCCGGAAATCAATGCGCCGATCATCAGTTTCAACCGCGCATCGCGCCCGTATTTCTCCGGTTGTTGTGCCAGCCTTTCGCGGTGGTAATGCCAGCTTTCGCAGGTGGCCATCAGCGTGCCGACCGCATCTATAGCGTCCAGGTCGGGCAGATCCACCTCCACCGCCTCTGCGCCACTTGCGACCAGCGCAGCCTCTGCAGTGTCGAGCGCCGCAATCTGACCCTCCGGCAAAAGATGATCGTAGCGCCGCAGCCTGAGATAGCGCAGCCCCTTCGGGCAATCGCGGCTGGCCACATCGAAGGAACCTGCCGGCGTCACCATCTGCGCGGTTTCCGCAGGATCCGCGCCGACGATACCGTCCAGCAGCAAGGCAAGATCCTGCACCGTGCGCGCCATCGGCCCGAGCGAATCCATCGTTTCCGACAGGGGCATGGTGCCCGTGCGGCTGACCAGGCCACGCGAGGGTTTCAGCCCCGCAATCCCATTGAAGGCCGCAGGCACCCGGATCGAGCCACCGGTATCGGTGCCCAGGGCCCCCAGCACTTGGCCCGCCGCGACGGATGTTCCCGCACCCGAAGACGACCCACCCGTGCTATGTGCGAGGTTCCAGGGATTGCGCGGTTGCGGGGCCAGCGCCGTATCGGGGTCATGCAGCCCGATGGCGAATTCGTTGGTGGCCAGCTTGCCCATGAACACGGCCCCAGCCGCGCGCAGCCGCGCCACGGCAAAGGCATCCTTTTGCGCGCTCCGCTCCGCGTAAAGGCGCGAGTGCCCGGTTGCGGGCAGGCCTGCCACGTCAATCACATCCTTCACCCCGACGGGTATTCCGGTCAACGGTGTCGCCCGTCCGCCCGCCCGCGCGGCATCAGCCTCGGCGGCGGCTTTCAATGCGCCTTGCCTGTCCAGGGTGATGAAGCTGTGCAGCTTGGGTTCAACACGCTGACATAAATCGAGCCTGTCCTGCACCAGTTCAACGGCGCTGATCCTGCCTGCTTTCAGCGCGGCGGCGGCGGCGGCAATCGTGTCGAACTCAGCCATCGGACCGCACCGCCTCATCAAGCGGATCAGGGAATGTACCCTTATCCCTGGCCGCCAGTTTCCGAAGCGCTTCGATCTTGCCGTCGATCGCCCGCAGGCCCGGGGTAAGATCCGCCAGGTCCTGCTCGGTCAGCAGGGTGACACCTGAACGGATGAGAAGGGTTCGGTAATCGGGCATCTGACTTTCGGACATGGAGCCTCACGTTTTTGGTCTGATCACTGGCAAGCCCCGCAGGCAGGCATGACGCCTGAAACGAGCCAGCCGTTCTGCCACCATCCTTAACGCGAGCTGCCGGGAACCCACCTATATCAAGACAGTATAACGCGGGTCCTCTGATCGGAATCTACACAGAACGCAACGAAGCAAACCGTTTTGAAAAGATGCACCCGGGCATTGATCCCGCTGCCTGCGGTTTGCCACTGATGGAAGGGAGAGCCGTCATGACCATACAAAAACTGCTTGCGACAAGGGACGATGCCATCGCACGCGAAGACGCTCCGGCCTATCTCGCGGCGCTCGACGCGATCCGCCTTGCGCGCATTCCCGCCCAGATCGACCATTGCATCGGCAATGAATTCTACGGCCCTAAGCTGCGGGATGCCGGGATCAACCGTGGCGCAGACATCAAGACGATGGACGATTTCCGGCGTCTGCCCGCCTTCATGACCAAGGCCGACCACCGCGCCTCGCAGCAGGCCAGCCTGGAAAAATACGGCCATTCCTTTGGCCTTCACACCTGCGTACCGAAAGAATCCATCATCCATGTGGCCGGCACCTCGGGCACGACAGGGATGCCGACCTTCTACCTCTTTACGCGCCGCGACCTCGATATGACCTATGAGATGGTCGGTCGGATGCTAAAGAAGGCAGGTGTGCGCCCCGGCGATACCGTGCTGCACCTCTTTGGCCTCAGCATGTGGCTGGGCGGCACGACCTTCATGCAATCGCTCGAAGCTTACGGCGCGCATCCGATCCCGCTGGGGGCCGAGGCGGGCGTCAGCCGCGCGCTGCAATATCTTGCCGCCTGCCGCCCGCGCGTCATCGCCGGCACGCCATCTTTCCTCAGCTATCTGATCGACCGCGCCCCCGAAGAACTGGGTAAGCCGGCCAGCGCATTCGGCGTCGACATCGTCTTTTGCGGCGGGGAACCCGGCCCCGCGATCCCGCCGGTGCGCAAGAAGCTGCAAGAGGGCTATGGCGCGAAGGTCTTTGACACCATGCTTGGCGGATGGGGCAACGCGGCGCTGGAATGTGGCGGAGAGCATCACAACGGGCTTCACTTTCTGGCCGATGAATACTGCTTCCGGTACGATCTGGTCGATCCGGCCACGCGCGAACCCATCGAGCTGAAGGACGGCGCGACCGGCGAAGGCATCCATTCCGGCCTTTACTACGAGGCCGGGCCGGGCCTGCGCTATGCCACCGGCGACATGCTGACGCTGCATGTGGGCACCTGCCCGCATTGCGGCGAGTTTGGCACGCGCTATTCGGTGCAGGGCCGCGCCGATGATCTGCTGAACGTGCGTGGGGTCAAGATTTTTCCCTCTGCGATCAAGGAGGTGGTCGAAAGCCTTCGGCCCCGCACCAATGGCCAGCTTGAGATCGTGCTGGATGCGCCGCCGCCGCGCGTGGTGCCGCCGGTGGCCGTCACGGTCGAGGCCGCAGAGGGCGTCGCGGCGGCGGACTTTGACAGCCTCGCCTCCGAGATCGAGGACCAGATCAAGGCCAGGCTGCGCATCCCGGCCAAGGTCTCCATGGTGCCCGAAGGGACGATCCCGCGCTCGTCGCACAAGACGAAACTGGTGCGCGTGCGAGACGCGGGTGAAGGGTGAGCGGAATGGACAGCGCATCCCCGGCTTCAAAGGGCGTGACTGCGGCGCTTGCCGCCTCGGTTGTCGCCCTTCGGCTGGAAGACGTGCCGGAACCCGCCCGGCGCGCCGCCAGCCTCGCGCTGCTCGACTGGTACGCGGTGACCATGGCAGGGGCGGGCATCGAACCCGTGCCAATGCTGACCGGTGACGCCCAGGCCGAGGCAACCGCCCCCCGCGCCCGATTGGTCGGGCAATGCGGTGCCGTGTCGCCCTCGCTGGCCGCACTTGTCAACGGCACGGCGGGGCATGTGCTGGATTACGACGATGTGCACAACGCGGTGCCGGGCCATGTGACCATCAACATCGCCCCCGCCCTTCTGGCGCTCGGCGAGGACATCGGTGCCACCGGCGCCGAGGTGCTGACCGCCTTCATTGCCGGGTTCGAAATGATGTGCAAACTCGGCCTGGGTTTCGCCGGGTCGCTGTTCCAGCAGGGCTGGCAGGGCACGACGCTGGGCGCGATTGCGGCCGCCGCCGCCTGTTCCCGCCTGCTGCGGCTGGATGAAACGCAGACCCAGATGGCCATGGCGCTCGCCGTGGCGCAGGCAGGCGGCGTACATGGCAATTACGGTTCCATGACCAAGAGCCTGAACGTCGGGCTGGCCGCGCAGGCCGGGCTGCGGGCGGCGGTCTGGGCCTCGAAAGGCATCACCGGCCGGACAGAGATCATCGAGCGCGGCAAAGGCTTCATCGAGACCTTTGGCGGGCGTTTCGATGCCGCGGCGGCGCATGTCCCGGCAACGGGCGGCTGGCATCTCTATCGCAATCTGTTCAAGGTCCATGCATCCTGTTTCCTGACCCATGCTGCCCTGATGGCCTGGGACGAACTGAACACAAGGCAGGCTCTGCCCCTCTCCGCCATCGCCGAGGTCCGCGTCCGGATCGAGGCGGAACGCCACCGCATCGTGCTGACCGATCCGCCCAAGGACGGGCTGGAGGCCAAGTTCAACCTGCCCTTCTGCCTTGCGATGGCGATGCATGGGGTCGACACCTCTGATCCGTTCAACTTCGATGTGAAGACCACCGCGCGCGCGGACCTGCAGGCCACCGCTGCCCGCGTCGTCGTGGACATCGACCCGGATCTCTGGTTCGAGGCCGCCGAGGTGACCGTCACCCTGACCGACGGGCAGGTGTTCAAGGCCTATGGCGATGCGGGCAAGCCGGTGACGGATATGGATGCCCTGTCCCGCTCTGTCGAAAACAAGGCGCTGCGCCTCTTCCGGTTGCCAAAGGCCGAAGGTAACGCATTGATCCGCCGGTTCCGCGAGCTGATCGACTTGCCCGAGATCACCGATCTGCATCCGGATGAATGCCTTCTACCCAAGCGGAGCGTCAGCCAATGACCCGATCAGACACAAATGTCACCTTGCTGGCAGAACAGATCAAAGACGGCGCGCGGCTGGCGCTTCCCAGCGAAAACTCCGGCGTTCCGGTGGCCGTCGTGCGTGCCCTGATCGCGCGCGGCGCGCGCGATCTGCGCCTTGTCGGTGGACCGACCGGGGGCTTTGCCATCGACCTGCTTGTTGGTGCCGGCTGCGTTGCATCGGTCGAGGCCGCCGGGGTCAGCCTAGGCCCGCGCGGTCTGGCGCCACGGTTCTGCGCCGCCGTCGAGGCGGGCGAGATCGAGATGATCGACAGCACCTGCCCCGCCACACATGCAGGATTTGTTGCCGGGGAAAAACGTCTTCCTTTCATGGCAGTACGCGGTGTCTTCGGATCCGACATGCTGAAGAACCGCAGTGACTGGACCTTCATCGACAATCCCTTTCCCCCGCATGACCCGGTCGTGGTTGTCCCGGCCATCCTGCCGGATGTGACCGCCTTGCACGCGCCATTGGCAGATGAGGCGGGCAATGTCTGGGTCGGCAACCGGCGCGAGCTCAAGACCATGGCCCGCGCCGCAAAACAGGTTCTTGTGACGGTGGAAAAGATCCACCCCGGCAACCTGGTCAAAGACAGTGCCATGGCCCCCGGGCTGCTGACCGCGCCTTATATTGACCTGATCGCGCTGGCCCCGCGCGGCGCGGCACCAACCGCCCTGCCGCCGGACTACGGGCCCGATGATGCCATGCTCGACAGCTACGCCAACGCCGCGAAGACCCGCGAAGGTTTCGATGGCTGGCTGGCCGACTTCCTCGGACCCGATGGGGCAGCATGATGCGTGAATACACCAGAGAAGAATTTCTGATCGCCACAATGTCGGGGCTTTTCGGCGAGGGGCGCTTCATGGTCTCCGGCGTCAATTCACCGATCCCCGCCGCTGCGGGGCTTTTGCACGAACATCAGCAACCGGGATTTTTCGTGTCAATTCACGGCGACCCGGACCGCACGCCCTTTGTCGACGGCGGCGTGGAACCTTTCGACATGGCCGCGCAGGGGCGGCTCGACACTTTTGTCTTTGGCGGTGTCCAGGTCGACGGACAGGCGAACATCAATCTTGTCTCGATCGGTGACCCGAAACGCCCCAAGAAACGCTTTACCGGGTCGTTCGGCGCGGCGGGCCTTTATTACCTGATCCCGAACATCGTCCTGTTCTTCCCGTCGCATTCCAGACGCAGCCTGGTGCAAGAGGTCGATTTCCGCTCCGCCTCGCCCGAGGCACCCGAAGGTGCCTTTCGCCAGGGCGGGCCAAGATGGCTGCTGACCGACCTTTGCCTGTTCCGGTTCGATCCAGCGACAGGAGGGTTCGAATTAGCCTCCGTCCACCCCGGCCAGACGGTTGCGGCCATCAGGGACGCGACGGGGTTCGATTTTTCCGTGACCAAGGACGTGCCGACCACAGCAGAACCGGATGCGGCAACACTGGCGCGCATTCGCGGCGACGTCCGCGACGGGCTGTCGGTGGCTTACGCACAATTCGCGAAAGACTGCATCAAGGAACTAGGCTCCTGACACTCTGGAAACAGGTGCGGCAGTCATAGTATGTATCAAGGCAGGCTTTCTTCGCCGAAAGGACCATCACCTTGGGCATTGACCGGAACCAGCTTCAATACTTCATGGATGTCGCCGCCTTTCGGAGCATCAACAAGGCGTCGGAACACCGCAACATCGCCCAGCCAGCGCTGAGCCGCCGGATGAGCCAATTGGAATACGACCTTGGCTGCGATCTGTTCATCCGGTCGACCAGGGGCGTGGACCTGACACCAGCCGGCAAAACGCTGCTGAAGCGGGCCGCGTCGATCATCCGGCAGCTGGACGACCTGCGCGATCTCCCGCAGGAGGAGGAAGCCGATGGCCGCAACCTGCGCATCGGCATGCCCCCCGGCGTGAGCCTGATGCTGCTGGACGATGTCGTGCGCAGTGTCTACCGCGAGATCGACGATATCATCCTGACCATCGAGGAAGAAAATTCCTGGTTGCTGCTTGAGCAATTGAGCAAGGGCGAGTTGGACATTGCCGTGGTGTCCCGGCGCAGGCCGCAAAAGGGCCTGACCTTCGAGCCCTATTTTGTGGAGCCGCTCTATTTCGCCATTCACAGCTCGAAACTGGATGCCGTGGGCGAGCAAGCGCCGCCTTTCGCCTTGCCCGATGCCGATGAGGCGTTTTTTTCGACCGCCAAGATGGCGATGACCTCACTGGGCCGTCCCGCCCACATCGACATGAAGCTGGCCTCCATCGGCAGCATCAAAAGGTTGGTGGACAAGGGACGGGCCTGCACCCTGGGGCCCTATTCGGCCTTCACATCCGAACTGGCCGCCGGGACATGGGCATTCGAGAAGGTGGGGCAGCCACTGCTGTATCGCGATCTTGCCTGGCGCAGCGGAGAGCACGACAGCGACCTGGTGTCACGCGCCCGCGTGATTTTGCAGGCTGTCATCGAACGCTGCGCAGAGGATGGACCGCCCGGCGCGGTAACGATCCTGCCCGAAAGCAAGACGGCGCGACGCTGACCTGTTTCGTGACATGTTGGGCAAAGGCGGTTTTCTCGCGCGGGATCAAGGCCGCAGGTCGCCGTGCATCACCCGCCGACACGGCCTGTCAACGCATGGCATGGGACCTCAGGACTTCCCGACCGCAACCTCGATCAAGGCAAGCCCTTTTTTGGCGTCAATATGGGCAAGCGCGTCTGAAAGAGCCTCTCGGAAACCAGCGACATCGCGCGCATGACGCGCGAAGGCGCGGGAGGCTTCGGCCACCTTCACGAAATTCGGGCTGGGCGAGAGATCAGTCAGCGGCATGGCATTGGCGCGGGATGCGTGGCCGTCGGGGTAGATGTCCAGCACCGATTGGCGCACGGCACCCCATTCGCTGTTGTTCAGCACGATGACCAGCATCGAGATCCCCAGCGCTTCGGCGATCTGGTGGCAGGCGACCGGGTTGGCAAACATGTAGGACCCGTCACCCATGGAGGCCACCACCGTCTTGTCAGGTCGGGCAAGGGCAAAGCCCATGGCCGCCGGGAACCCCCAGCCAAGCCCGCCTGCATGGGGGCCGTCGAACCAGCTTTGGTGGCGTTCCAGCTTCATCGAAGGCAGCTGACAACCAAGTTCGGAGAAGACGGCGGCGTCACGTTCGCGCAAGTGAAGAGACAATTCATGACTGACCCAGCGCTTGGTAAGGGAAGCCGCAGTTTCACCCGCCAGGGCCGCATCGAAACGTGCCGCACGGTCGGCGGCATTCCTTTGGGCGATGTCCTTGCCGCGCTTTTCCGCGGCATCTGAGCCCTCTAGCCTGCTCAATGCGGCTTCCAGCGCCAGGATGGCCGGTGCCACCTCGCTGCTGATGCCGATGTCGCAGCGGAAATTACGCACACCGGAACGGTCCTGCAGCGGCCGAGGACCGATCTGGATCACGGTCGCATCCTCCTGCGGCTCGACCTCGGCCGGGGACCAGGGCGCCAGCGCATCCAGGCACAGGACGACATCTGCGTTCTCCAGCCAGGGGCGCGGATCGGGGCCGGTGGCCATCGGATGCGTCATCGACATCGCCAGTTCAACCGCCCAGTACTGGCAGACCGGGATGCTCCATTGCTCCGCCAGCCGCGCCAACGCATCAAACGCCTCGGCGCTGCCTGCGCCGTGTTGCGCGAAGATCACCGGATTCTTTGCCCCGGCAATCAACCGGGCGATTTCTTCCACAGTGGCGGCATCGACACCGACGGCCGGCGCGCGCATCTGTGGACGGCGCAGCGCGCCTTCGGCGGGCACGGTCTCACACAGCACTTCGCGGGGCAGACTGACATAAACCGGCCCCTTGGGTGTGGATGTCGCGATGCCATGGGCACGGTCGGTGACGTCAAAGACCTGTTCCGGGAAGCGCAGCTCGTAATCCCATTTGGTCGCCTCGCGCACCAGACTGGCCTGGTCGAGCATTTCCTGCCCCCAGCCGATCGGCACTGACCGCGCGCCCAGACGCCCCTTTTCCAGGGTTGGCGTACGACCGGAAAACACGAGCATCGGAATGTTGTCACAGGCGGCGTTGATCGCGCCCATCGCCACATTGGCAAGACCCACGTTGGTGTGGACCATGACCGCCTGCGGCTTGCCCGTGGCCAGGGTATAGCCATGCGCCATCCCGATGGCGGCGCTTTCGAATGGTACGGTAACCGTGCGCGGGAGGGACATGCCCTCTGCCTCCGCTTCGGATAACCCCTCGATCACCGGCGGAAAATCTGTCCCGGAATTGGCAAATACACAGTCGACACCAAGCGCGCTGAACCGCGACAGCAGCGCTGCTCCGGCAGTCATTCGTTTCGATTCCGTCATCTGCTCCTCGCCATTCCATCTCATATAGTGAGATTAAAATCTCATAAATATTCGGCAGTTCAGGAAGCTTTGTCAACCGCGACTTTTCAGCGGCCCGGAATCGCCTCTGCAACGTCCCGCGCCGCATCCGTCAGACTTGCCGCGATCCAGGATTCGTGATGGCCTGAAAAACGGCTCGCCATGCCGAAGGCAGACAGGGTAAGCCGCAGGGCACCATCCGCGTCAAAGACCGGCACCGCGACCGCACCGATGTCGGGCTCGCTTTCGCCTCGATTGCAGGCAAAGCCGTTTTCCAAAGCCCCTGCGATGTCACCGCGCAGGACCTGCAAATTCTGCTCCGTCAGCTTTTCGGTCGCTGCCAGTTCACTCAGTCGCGCCTCGCGCTCAACCACATCCATATGCGCCAGCCACACCTTGCCCTGCGCCGATTGGTGCAGCTCAAGCAGGCGACCCACCTGAATGTTGACAGAGATCGGACGCGGGGCAATGGCCGTGGCAATGCACACGACCCCGTCGCGCGACAATGCACCGACCATGACGGATTCGTTCAGCATGCCGCAGATCCGGGCGATCACCGGCTGCACCAGCCGGGCCAGCGGATTGGTGCGTTCAGCGACGCGACCCAATTGCGCGATGTGGTGACCCAATCCGTAAACGCCGCGCCTTATCTGTACCAGCGCACCCACCTCTTCCAGCGTATTGAGAAACCGGTGCGCCGTGCTGTGGCTCATCTCAAGCGCGCTTGCCACCTCGGCGGAGGTGACCTGTGGCTGCTGCTCGGACAACAGATCCAGAATTTCGAACGCCTTGATCAAGGATCCGTTCAGCGGTGTGGCCATTATGTCTGCTCCGGTCTGATGCGCAGGGATTCTGCGCTGCGGCGGGGTTTGGTTTTCAGGGCACCTTCGCCGATATCCGGATTTTGGAACAGGTCCGTAATTTGCTTGCGCAACCAGATGCAGCCGGGATCCTGCATCGTGTTCATGTGCCAGACCAGCTGCACCTTCTGCCTGCCCCGTGGCAGTATCATGTCCAGAAGGGTCGCCTGCCCCGCCGCGCTCATTCTACGGCCAAGATATGCGGGAACGATTGCGAAGGCACCCAGCGTGACCAGCAATTCCGGCAACGCGCCAAAATTGCGGATACGCATGCAGACATTCTCCGCCATGCCCAGTTCGCTCAGCACCTTTTCGACGTCGTCGGCATAGGTAAGGCTTGGCACGGCCATCACAAGCCGCTCGCGGCTCAGGTCCACGGCCGCAGTGCGCTGTGGTGACAGGCCGGGCGGGCCGATCACGCGGTAATCCTCATCGAACAGGTGGCACTGGCGCAATTGGGGTTCCTGCAACTCAAGCAGGCCGATGGCCAGTTCCGATTCACGGGCCGCAAGCGTTCGGTACAGGTTCTGGAACGGAGAGGAGACGTTCTCCAGACGCACCTGCGGTGCCAGTTCGAAAACCCGCTGCGCCAGGGGGCCAAGAAAGACCTGTTCACCAAGACCGGAAAGGGACAGCCGGAACGTGCGTCTGCTGTTGGCCGGATCGAATGTCGTCGCGTCATTCAGGACAGAGGCGATGCCCGAGAGGTGCTCGCGAATTTCCGGCACGATGCGTTCGGTAAAGGGGGTCGGCTCCATCCCCCGCCCACCACGAACGAACAACGGGTCCTCCAGCATCTGCCGCAACCGCGCCAGCGCGTTCGACGTCGCAGGCTGGCTGAGCCCCATGTTCGACCCTGCCGCCGAGACCGATTGTGTGTCGTGCAGCTGAAGCAGCAGCTCCAGCAGGTTCAGATTAATATGTCGTGAGTTTATCATTTTTCTGAATACCGAATATCCAAACTATCATTTGGACATTATGCGATATCCCGGTCATCGTCCAGTCGGCTTTGCCGAGGAGTTGCCCCCTGCCGGGCAAGGAGAGCCACTTAATTTGGGGAGAAAACCATGAACCGTCGTATTTTCATTGGCGCGCTGACAGCCGCCGTATCAACATTCGCCTTGTCCACCGCCGCCATGGCGCAGGACTTCACCTTCCGTCTGCACCATTTCCTTGGCCAGCAGGCCCCGGCACAAACCAAGATGCTGGAGCCATGGGCCAAGGCGGTCGAAGAGAATTCAGGCGGACGCGTCAAGATCGAGATTTTCCCGTCCATGACCCTTGGCGGCCGCCCGCCGGAGCTGATCCAGCAGGTGCGCGATGGCATCGTCGATCTGGTCTGGACCGTGAACGGCTATACGCCGGGCCTTTTCCCCCGCACCGAAGTGATGGAACTGCCGATCGTCTACAAGAACGATCCCCGGGCCGCGAACCTCGCGCTTTATGACATGTTCGAGGACGACCTTGCCGAAGACTACAAGGGCGTCGAAGTGATGTTCCTGCATGTGCACGCCGGTCAGGCCCTGCATACCGGTGATCTGGACGTGACCAGCCTGGAGGACCTCAAGGGGGCCAAGCTGCGCATCCCGACACGGACAGGCGGCTGGGTGATCGAGGCGCTTGGTGCCACACCGGTCGCGATGCCGGTGCCTGAACTGCCGCCCGCGTTGCAAAAGGGCGTGGTCGATGGCGCACTGATCCCCTGGGAGATCATTCCACCGCTCAAGATCCAGGACCAGACCAAGTACCAGATCGAGCTCAACGAACGCGAGCGGTTTGGCAATACGACCTTCCAGGTCTCGATGAACCAGGCCCGCTGGGACGATCTGCCGGAAGACATCCAGCAGGCCTTCCGCGACGCATCGGATCGCGACTGGTGGGGTCAGGTGGGCGACATCTGGCGCGCCTCCGACGACTTCGGCATCAAGGTCGCCACGGATGCGGGCAACACGCACCGTATCCTGTCCGAAGAGGCCACGCAGCCCTTCCTTGACGCCATGCAGCCTGTCGTGGCCCGCTGGGTCGAAGAGGTCTCTGGCAAGGGCATCGACGGCGCCGCGCTGGTCGAAAAGGCGCGCGCGCTGGTCGCCAAGAACACGGCGAACTGACCTTGGCCGAGGTGATGCAAAATCCGGACCGCCCCGAAGGCAACGGGGCGGTTGCAACTGCGGTGACCGCCTGGGCGCTGCTGGGCGGCGCGCTGTTGCTGGCGGTGGTCTTGATGAACGTCGCTTCGGTGCTGGGCACGCTGGTCGGCTGGCCGGTGCCGGGCGATTTCGAGATGACCGAAATGGGCGTTGCCATCGCAGCCTTCTCCTTTTTGCCCTATTGCCAGCTGACACGCTCGAACGTGACCGCCGACATCTTTACCCAACGGGCCGGGCCGCGCTTGCTGGCCATTCTGAGCCTGCTCGGGTCGCTGATCGCGCTGCTGTTTGCGCTGCTGATGCTGTGGCGGATGTACGATGGCATGCTCGACCAGAAGACCTATGACTACGAGACATCGATCCTGCAAATCCCGGTCTGGCTGGCCTATGTCCCCATCCTCGCGTCCCTCGCCCTGCTCGCGGTCGCCGCGCTGACCACGCTGGTGCAGGACGTCCGGCATCTGTCGAACGGAGGCCTGCATGACTGATCCCCTGACACTGGGCATCGCGGCGCTTGTCGTCCTTGTTGCGCTGATCGCCATCCGCATTCCCATCGCTTACGCGATGATCCTCGTGGGTGGCGTGGGCATCGCGCTGGTGAACGGCATCGCGCCGGTGTTCAACCAGCTCAAGACGCTGGCCTACGGTCAGTTCTCTGTCTACGACCTGTCGGTTGTGCCCATGTTCGTCCTGATGGGTGCGCTCGCGTCCAAGGCGGGGCTCAGCCAGGCGCTGTTCCGGGGGGCCAACGCATGGCTTGGCTGGATGCGCGGCGGCACTGCGATGGCGGCCATCGCTGGATGCGCGGGCTTTGGCGCGGTCTGCGGATCCTCGCTGGCGACCGCCTCGACCATGGGCCGCGTTGCGCTGCCCGAACTTGAGAAATACCGCTATTCCGGCGCGCTTGCCACCGGGACATTGGCGGCAGGCGGGGTGCTGGGCATCCTGATCCCGCCCTCAGTGGTGCTGATCATCTACGCGATCATTGTCGAGGCGAACATCGTCACCATGTTCGCCGCCGCCCTGCTGCCCGGCCTGCTGGCGGTGGTTCTGTTCATCCTGACCATCGCGATCTACGTCTGGATCAAGCCCGAGGCCGGCCCCGCCCACGGCGGCGTCGGCGGGGCAGAGTTCCGCGCCGCGACCGTGGGCATGATCCCGGTGCTGGGCATCTTCGGCGTCGTGCTGGGGGGTATCTATGCCGGGCTGTACAACCCGACACCCGCCGCCGCCATAGGGGTGGCGCTGGTCTGGCTCTATGGCGCGATCACCCGCGAAATCCGCCTGCCCGACATGATCGGCGCGCTTCGGGAAACCGCCTCGACCACCGGCATGATCTACCTGATCCTGCTGGGCGCGGAGCTGATGAAGATCTTCATGTCCCGCATCGGACTACCCCAAGCGACTGCCGAATGGATCATCCAGTCCGGCATGGAACCGATGATGGTCATGGTCCTGTTGCTGGTCGCGCTGATCCTGCTGGGCTGCCTCATGGACAGCCTGTCGATGATCCTGCTCGTCATCCCCTTCTTCTGGCCGGTTCTGGTCGAGTTGAACGGCGGCATCTACATGGGGGCCGACGGATCTGGCTTTGGCATGAGCACCGAGGACCTGAAAATCTGGTTCGGCATCCTCGCCCTGATCGTCGTGGAACTCGGCCTGATCACGCCTCCCGTGGGCATGAACGTCTTTGTCATCTCGGCCCTGGCCAAGAACACACCCATGTCCGAGACCTTCAAAGGCGTGCTGCCCTTCTTTGGCGCCGAGATCCTGCGCGTGGTCGTGCTGCTGGCCTTCCCGGGGCTGGTGCTTTGGCTGCCGCAGATACTCGGCAGCTAGTTTAGTTGAATGGAGAACAGGATGAAAATCGCAATACTCGGCGCGGGTGCCCTTGGATCGGTGATCGGGGCAGAGCTTCATACAGCGGGACACGAAGTCGTTCTGCTGGATCTGAACGAGGCGCATCTGGAGGCGATCACAGCAAACGGGCTGCGCGTCGATTGGGACGACCGGACCGAGCACCTGCCGATCCCCGCGATGCGGCCCGATCAGGCCCCGCAGGTCGATCTGGTGATCCTGTTGACCAAGACGATGCATACGGATGGGGCATTGCAGGGCATCGCGTCCTTGATTGACGGCGGGGCCTGCGTGCTGACGCTGCAAAACGGGCTTGGCAACGTGGAACGTGTGCAGGTGCGGGTGCCGGACGATCAGATCCTGTTCGGCTGCACCATGACGCCGGGCGACCTGCGCGGCCCGGGTCACGTGGCCAGCCACGGCATGGCCTACACGCCGTTTGACGCACTGACCCCGGACGGACCTGCGGCACAGCTCGCGGAAAAGCTGAACGGAGACCAGCTCAGCTGGACCAGCGCTGCCGCCGCACAGGTCTGGCAAAAGGCCGCCTTCAACTGTGCAATGAACGCCACCGCCGTTCTGGGCGCGGGCACGGTCGGCGCGATTGCCGAACATGTCGGCGCAGGGCTGTCGCGGGACATTGCCGCCGAAGTGCTGGCCGTGGGCAAGGCCGAGCGCGTCACCGGCGATATCGACGCAGTGGCCAAGCAGATCGACTTTGCCCTGCGCGAACACAAGGGTCACAAACCGTCGATGCTGCAGGACGTCGAGGCAGGCCGCCGGACGGAGATTGAATCGCTCAACGGCTATGTCGAACAGGCCGCCGCACGGCACGGGATCGATGCGCCGATGAACCGGTTGCTCGCCGCACTCGTGCGTATGCGCGAGAGCCAGAACTGACACTCGGGCAATGTGCCCAACATTGAACCATCCCAGGAGGAGAAAACGATGACAGTAGCATTTGTAGTCAACAACAAGGACGCGGATGCGTCCGACAAAGGTACTTTCGACAGGATTGACCCGGTCACCGGCGATGTCGCATCCACCGCTGCCGCCGCAAAGGCCGCCGACGCCGCCGCTGTCGCCAGTGCGGCAGGTGCTGCCTTTCCTGCCTGGTCAGCCACCGGCCCCGGCGAGCGCCGCGCGCTGCTGAACAAGGCGGCGGATATCATGGACTCCAAGTCCGACGACTTCATCGCAACCATGATCGCCGAAACCGGCGCGACCGGCCCCTGGGCGGGCTTCAACGTGATGCTGGCGGCGGGCGTCATCCGCGAAGCCGCCGCAATGACCACCCAGATCGGCGGCGAGGTTATCCCCTCGAACAAGCCCGGCACGCTGGCCATGGGTGTCGCGACACCCAAGGGCGTCTGCCTTGGGATCGCACCGTGGAATGCGCCGGTGATACTTGGCACCCGCGCCGTGGCGATGCCGCTGGCCTGCGGCAACACGGTGATCCTGAAAGGCTCCGAAGCCTGCCCCAAGACGCACCGCATGATCGTCGATTGCTTTGTCGAGGCTGGTTTCCCTGAAGGTGTCGTCAACTATATCTCCAACGCGCCCGCCGATGCCGCCGAAGTGGTCAAGGCGCTGATCGAAGCGCCGCAGGTCAAGCATGTGAACTTTACCGGCTCCTCTGCCGTGGGCCGCATCATCGGGCGTCTGGCCGGTGAAAACCTCAAGCCCTCGCTGCTGGAACTGGGCGGCAAGGCACCGCTGGTGGTGCTGTCCGACGCCGACATCGACGGCGCGGTGAATGCCGCAATCTTTGGCGCCTTCATGAACCAGGGCCAAATTTGCATGTCGACCGAACGCATCATCGTTGATGAAGAGATCGCCGACACCTTCGCGCAAAAGCTGGCCGACCGTGCGTCCAAGCTGCCCTATGGCGATCCGCGCGGGCAGGTCGTGCTGGGCTCGCTCGTGAACCCCGAGGCGGGCGAAAAGATGGATGCGTTGATCGCCGATGCCACGTCAAAGGGCGCAAAGCTGGTGGCAGGCGGTCAGCGCGACGGCGCGATCCACTCCGCTACCCTGCTGGACGGAGTGACGTCCGACATGCGCATCTATGGCGAGGAAAGCTTTGGCCCGGTGAAATCGATCATCCGCGTCAAGGGCGACGCCGAAGCGATCCGCGTGGCCAATGACACCGAATACGGCCTGTCCGCAGCGGTCTTCAGCCAGGATATCCAGCGCGCGCTGTCTGCGGCCAAGCAGATCAAAAGCGGCATCTGCCACATCAACGGACCCACAGTCGGGGACGAGCCGCAGATGCCCTTCGGCGGCGTCAACGACTCCGGCTATGGCCGTTTCGGCGGCAAGGCAGCGATTGCGGAATTCACCGACCTGCGCTGGATCACCATCGAAGATCCGAACCAGCACTATCCGTTCTGAACGCTGTAAACACTTTGGCCAGCGCCGCCCCGGCAGCGCTGGCCACTTTACTTCATATTGACCTTATTGCTGAGCCCACCTGTCCGCCGACTTGTCGGCGACCACGCCAGGATGGCGCAATTAGCGGATCGTGGTGCGGTACATGCGCCGCCGCATGCTGGACTGGAAATCTGCTATCGCGCAATGCAGGCAGGAATAATTGTCCCACATGACCAGGTCCCCCACCTTCCAATTGTGCCGATACACCGCCTCCTCGCGCGTCACATGCGCGAGCAGTTCATCGACAAGCGCCATCGCTTCGGCGTGTTCCATCCCGTCGACACCCACGATGGCCCCCTCGCTCACGTAAAGACAATCGCGGCCCGTGACCGGGTGGGTCTTCACCAGAGGATGCTTGATGTCGGGAATTGAGGTGGCGCTACGTGTTTTCCGGGCCGCAGACTTGTCGTCCGCCTGCTCCGCGGCTTTGGCAGCGCGCCATTCGGCATGAAAGTCGTGGCTGAAGGTCGCCGTCCGCCCGTTGACCAGCTTTTTCAGATCCGCAGGCAGGGTGTCATAGGCATGTGCGGTACTGGCGAACATCGTGTCCCCCAGGGCGCGACCGTCCTTGACCGGAACTTCGCGCGCATGCAGCAAGGAGCCGCGCGGCGGATTATCCGTGTACCACATATCAGTGTGCCAGCACCGGCCCGCATCGCCGACACCGATCGGCTTGCCATCCTCGATCACGTTCGAGACCACCAGAATATCAGGCTCCTCCGGCAGGTTGAACTGCACCATCGGAAAGCGCACCAGCTCGCTGAACCGCTTGCTGAAACGGATCAGATCCTGCGGCGAGATGTCCTGTCCGGGAATGACGATCACGCCGTATTCTTCATACAGCCGTTGCACCTCGGCGAAATCAGCCTCCGGCACCTCTTGTCCCAGGTCCAGACCAAGAACTTTCGGACCGAGCGGCTTGCCGTTGGGCTCCAGGGTAATGTTTGTCATGGGTTTCCTCCTTCATCGGGCTGAGCCTATCGCGGGAGGGAAGCGGGCCGATAATACCATCGCGGCATAGTGGCGCGAAAGCTGTCAGGGCCCCGGGCCTAGTCTGAAGGCAAGGTCAGAAACCCATGGGTGTCCTGCTGCGCCGCATCCGCGACGGCATCCTGAATGACACGGATACTGCGCGCGATGACGGGTGAATCGCTCTCGTTGCGGCGCCAGACAACATATCGCCTGAGTGGCATTTCAGGTACGGCGGTAAAATTCCATTCTGCCCTGTCAAGCTCGCCGATAAGGGCCGAATAGGGCCCGATGGTACATGCCAGCCTCCGGGCGACCAAAAGCTTGATGCTGGAGATCGTGGCCATGAACATATCGACTTCCGTCGGACGTCCGAGCCTTGTCAAAGCATCATAAGCCGTCTCAAGGAAATCCTGATCCAGATCCGGCAGCGCGAAGGGCAAGGCAACCTTGGCAGGTGCCTCTGGCGCGCCGGGGCCGGCAACAAAAAACAGCGTTTCGGCATAGCAAAACGCAGAGTCCAGTGGTGCTGCGAAATCGCGTTCCGTGACGATGGCGATGTCGATCTCCCGCTCAAGAAGCCGGTCCAGCAGGTCCTGCGTCCCGCCCTCCCTGACCTGCAGGAGCACGCCTTGCGACCCGCCATAGATCCCGCGGGTGATCCGGTCGAGCAGCATCAGGCTGACACCGGGTGGCATGCCCAGCGACAGGGTGCCGGATGTGGGCTCTCCGCTGCTTCGCAGGACCGCGCCGATGCGGTCGAAATCCCCGATCAGCTTGGCCGCATGTTCCAGCAGACGCCCGCCCGCTTCGGTCAGGGATATGCCCGCGTTGGATCTGTTGAACAGTTTGACCCCAAGGTCGTGTTCCAGCTGCCGCATGCGGCGGCTCAGCGCCGGCTGCGCGATATTGCGATGCTCTGCCGCCTTGTTGATGCTGCGAAAGGTTGCGACATCGACGAAGTAACGCAGCTGCCTGTCGTCTATGGGCATATGTGAACCTTCTTGTTGCTGTGACGCGACGGATCGCAGCCTCGCAGAATGATGATGGGGCCACCCAGTCATGCCGACCGGATGACCCCAATTTTCAAGACGGATGATCCGGCCTTACTGACTGAACACTTCCTGAAACATCGTCAGGTAGCCGCCATAGTTTTCCTGAAGCGTCTTCCAGTCGATGGCATGCAGTGTCAATCCTTCCGGCGTACCGTCGACGCCCGGGGCACCAGGCATTGTTCCCTGCAGGCCGGACTGCGCGATTGCTGCCTGTGCTTCGAGGGTGAACATCCAGGCCACGAACAGCTTGGCTGCATTGATGTTCTTGGCCCCTTCGAAGATGCCCACATTCCGGGGGATGGAAATGCCACCCTCCGCCGGGAACACCATTTCAATCGGCGCACCCTTGGCCTTGGCTTCCACATAGTAGTGGAAGGGAATGTCCAGTCCGATGTCAGACTGGCCGTTGACCACGGCAAGGGTTGCGGCCGACGCACGTTCGGTGACGAAAGGCTCCTGGGCCGCCAGCCCTTCGAACCACGCGCGGTCCACAACCCCGTCACGAATGGCCGCTGCAAAGGCCTGTCCGGTGCCGCTGATGATGCGGAAAGAGGTCATCGAGATGCGGCCTTTCCACTTCGGGTCCAGAATATCCGCGTAGCTTTTGGGCGCATCCTCTGCAGTGACATTCGACGTGTTGTAGAACATGCCGCCGATGGTCATGCCCCAGTCCAGCCATTGATCCTCATTCCCGACATAGATTTCTGGCAGCGCGGCGGCGGTCTCGGGACGGAACGAGATCAGCCGACCGGCCTTGCCGACTTCGGGTGTATCGGCTGGCGTCGAGGCGACGACGTCACCCAAGGGGCCGCCGGCCGCATATTCACTATCGACCCGCGCCAGCAGCTTTGAACCAAAGAGGTCCACACCCTTGATGCGGATCTCAGGGAACCGTGCTTCGAATGCCTCGATGACCGGCTCAAGGCCGCGTGTCGTCGGGTTGTAGATGATGACTTCGGATTCACCCGCATCGACGGCCTGCTGGTAGAATCCGTCAAGATAGACATCGGTGTCCTGCGCGGCGGCGGGCAATGCCGACAATCCAAAGGCAAAGGTAAGCGCGATTGCGCGGCTCAAGGTTTTCATTGTTTGTTTCCTCTCCTGTTTGTTTTTGATGTGGTTCAATTGTCCCGAAGCAACGGGCAGTTTTCCGGGATCCTGATCCAGACGTCCTGGTTGGTCCGAAAGCGAGTATCGGCCTTGTCGCGTATCCAAAGCGTCTTTCCGGATACCTCGGCCTGGTATTCCATGACCGAACCGAGCTTGGCGCGGTCCGTGATCCGGCCCGACACCGCATTGGTGGGGGCGGCACCACCCGCCTTATCGAAAATCTCAAGCTGGTCACCCCGTGCGGCGATCAGCACCGGTTCCAATTGTGTCACGGCCAGATTGGTGGCGACCGCCACAGTCTCGCCATTGGGCAGGGTGACGCTCACACTGCCCGCGCTCTGCCCGGTAACGGTGCCTTTCAGAAAACACTCGTAGCCGACAAATTCAGCCACATAACGATTGTCGGGCCGGTCGAGCACATCTTCGGGGCTGCCCGATTGCATGATCATGCCGTTCTGCATGACGGCGATCACATCGGCCAGGGCCGCGGCCTCTTCCTGGTCATGGGTGACCAGGATTGACGTCATGCCCAGGCGGTCGTGAAGGGCGCGCAATTCGCGGCGCAACTGATGCCGCAGCACCGCATCAAGGTTCGACAGCGGCTCATCGAGCAGCAGCAGTTGCGGATCCCCGGCAAGCGCGCGGGCCAGTGCGACCCGCTGCTGTTGACCACCGGAAAGCTGATTTGGCCGACGCTCCAGGTAGGGCTCCAGACCGACCAGCCGCGCCAGCCGCTCGACGTCGCCGCCCCGGTCCCCGGCACGGATGCCGCGCTGGCGCAACGGATAGGCGATGTTTTCCCGCACCGACATATGCGGCCAGAGCGCGTAGTGCTGGAACACCATGCCAAGCCCCCGGCGGTTGGCCGGCACCATCTTGCGCGCGCCTGCATCGAAAACCGTGACATCCCCGATCGTGATCGTGCCGCGGTCCGGTTCCTCCAGCCCTGCGATGCTGCGCAGCAAGGTGGTCTTGCCGCAGCCGCTGGGACCCAGCAGGCACAGGAAGGTGCCCGGTTCGATCCGAAAGCTGATGTCGTGCAGAACGGTCTGTGTCCCATAGGACTTTTCGATACCGGAGAACGACAGCCCGGTTGCGGTTCTTGTGTCCATGTCAAACATCCGTCTTTTCCATTGCAAGGGGTCGGGCCGCTTTGCCGGACCAGTGAAATCCTGACGCCGCGGTGCGCAGCAACATCATCAGCCCGATCAAGGCCGCCATGAAGGCAATGAGCAGGCCGATGAACAGCACGTAGAGCGCTGCCGCTTCAGCCACGTCGCCGTTGTTGAACATGCTGTAGGACAGCGTTGCTACCATCTGGGTGTTGGTGGTCTGAAGCATCATCACCACGTCCAGCGCACCCGAAATCGCAAGGCTGATCAGCAACCACGCCCCCAGCAGGCTGGGCGTACACAGGCGCGCGGTGATCTCGGCAGCCGCGCGCCAGGGCCCCGCACCCGAGACCCGCGCCGCCTCGTCCAGGCTGGTGCTGACCTGCACGATGATCCCCTCGCAGGCGCGGGCCGCAATCGGCACATGCGCGATGACAAGCGCGATCAGCATCAGGAATGGCGTGCCGTAGAGGCTGCGGACCAGTGGCGTGGAAAGATAGGCCCAGACGAAGGCAATACTCAGGACGATACCGGGGGCGGTGGCGGGCAGCCACGACAGTATCTTCAACAATGCGACGGTCGGTCGGGACTTGGACCGCTGCATCACGTAGATCATCACGAAGGAAAGCGTCACAACAAGGAACCCGCCGCCGACCGAAATCAAAAGCGAGCTGACCAGCGCATCAAGCGTGTCACGGTCCTCGATCACCGCAACGTAGTTTGCGGTCGTCAGCTTGGTGTAGAGACCGAAGTACGGTTGCAACGAACCGATCAGGATCTGCAGGAAGGGCAACACGAAGGCCACTGCGAAGAACCCAACGATGATCACATCGAAGAGCACCGCAAGTTTGCCGATCTCGGCTGTGTCGGCCCCCCGCGCCTTGCCGCCCACGGTTGCGAAATCGCGCCCGCCCAGCAGCCGGGACTGCAACAGGATCAACAGGGCGATCACAACAACCACGACGAGCGAAAGGGCATTGGCCGCCCCCCACTTCGGCGTGACATCGGTGTTGATGAAGTCGTTGATCAGGGTCGAGAGGGTTGTAATGCCTGCCGGACTGCCCAGAACCGCAGGAAAATCGAATACCTGTATGCCTTCGACGAAAAGCAACATGCCGATGGCCAGCAACGAAGGGGCAAGCAGCGGCAGCGAAATGCTGAAAAACGCGCGCAGGCGGGTTTGGCCACACATGACCGCCGCGTCTTCAAGACTGCGGTCAAGCAACCGCACCGGCCCGGACAGCAGAAGGTAAGCCACCGCAGTAACCTTCATGCTGCTCACCAGCACCAGCCCCGGCCAGCTGTAGACGGTCAGCCAGGCGGGATTGGCAATATCGAAGTATCTGAGGATATTGGCGGCAAAGCCGCTGCCGGGATTGCCCATCATGCCCCAGGCGAAGGCATAAAAGAGCCGCGGCGTGCAGGCAATCAGCACCATTGCGGGCAGCACCAGCCAGCCGAACCGCAGTTTGAACCGCGAGGTGATGATGGCAAAGAAGAGCCCTCCGGCGATGGAGATCACCATGACGAGGCCGGAGAACAGGAAGGAAGACAATGTGCTGCGCAACGCGCGCGGATCGTTCAGAACGGTACGAAACCCATCCAGCGTCCACTCCCCGCCACCATAGGGAGAGGTCAGGAAAGCGCCGATCACCAGCATGACGAAGGGCCAGACAAAAAGGTAGGCAAGCACAAGCACAGCGAGGCCGGTGATGACTTTGCGCGGTGTCAAAAGATGCGCCATACGCCAGGACTGCCCGCCTTGATGGATATTCTCACTCATCGTCGACCCTCCCGTCGGTGTGGTATGGGTCACGCGTCATTCCGGACACTTGAGGCCAAGGTTTTCGCGCAGGGTCGCGCCCTCGTACTCTTCCCGGAAAAGCCCGCGCCGCTGGAGCTCCGGCACCACGAGGCGCGCAAAGTTGGCGATCCCGCCCGTCATTGCCGACGGCATGACGTTGAAGCCATCGGCAGCCTTGTCGGCAAACCATTCCTCCATCAGGTCGGCAACCTGCGTGGGGCTGCCCACCACGTTCAGGTGGCCCTTGGACACCGACGCGCGGATGTATGTCTCCCGAAGGGTCAGATTCTCCTCGCGGGCCATGTCGATGAACAGTTTCTGGCGGCTCTGGATGATCTTGGCGCTGGCTTCCGGGATTTCCGGCAGGGGGCCATCCACCGGATAGCCGGTCACATCGTAGCCCAGGAAGCTGGACAGATGCGTCAGCCCCACCACCGGGTCGATCAGCGCCTCCAGCTCCGCCACCTTGGCCTTGGCTTCTTCCTCGGTTTCAGCCACGGTGACCCCCATGCCGGGCATGATCTTCAGATCGTCCGGGCTGCGCCCGTGGGTTTCGGCCAGCGTCTTGATCTCGCTATAGAAATCCTGCGCCTTTTTCTTGTCGGGCTGGGCGGTAAAGACGATCTCGGCGGTGCGGGCGGCCAGTGCCTTGCCTGGCCCCGACGATCCCGCCTGCACGATTACCGGATGCCCTTGCGGCGAACGCGGCACGTTGAGCGGTCCCTTGACCGTGAAATGTTTGCCGTGATGGTCAAGCCTGTGCAGCTTGGAAGGGTCAAAGAACTCTCCCGTGGCCTTGTTGCGCAGGAACGCACCCTCGTCCCAGGACCGCCACAGGCCCTTGACCACCTCGACGAATTCCTCGGCGCGGTCATAGCGTTCTTCCGCGCTCGGCG
Organism: Sulfitobacter sp. G21635-S1; assembly: GCF_027213915.1. NCBI lineage: Bacteria > Pseudomonadati > Pseudomonadota > Alphaproteobacteria > Rhodobacterales > Roseobacteraceae > Sulfitobacter > Sulfitobacter sp. G21635-S1. Next base: position 24,300 of record NZ_JAPWGV010000013.1, on the reverse strand, counting down.
TTTCGGTGTAGCCGAAGTTCTCGCTTGAATCGGTATTGGCCGTGGTCACGACGTTCCAGCCCGACCGCCCGCCGTTGAGCACGTCGAGCGATCCGAAAAGCCGGGCAACGCGGTAGGGATCGTAATAGGTCGTCGAGGCCGTCGCGACCAGCCCCACATGGCTGGTATGCTGGCTGAGCGCCGACAGCAACGTCAGCGGCTCGAACTGTGCGACAACCCTGTTGGCAGTGTGCGACAGCGCTTCAAGTGGCCAGCCGCCGTGAATGCCATCCCCGTCCGCAAGGAAAAGAAGATCGAATTTCGCTGCCTCCAGTTCCCGCGCAAGCTCGGCGTAATGGGCCGCATTCATGTGCATATCCGCCACCGTTTCTGGCAGGCGCCATGCGGCGACATGCTGACCCGTTGGCAAAAGGAAAAGACCGAGTTTGATCTGGCGTTTGGACATGGGTGTTTCCGCTCGTTATTTGAGTGCTTCAGATGGCTTGGGTAAGTTCGCGGTACCCGCCCCGGAAATAGACCAACGGGTCACCGCCTTCGGACTCGGCGGACAGCACATTGCCAATGATGATCGCGTGGTCGCCGCCCGCGTGGATGGTATCGACCTCGCATTCGATGATCGCCAGCGCATCTTCGACGCAAGGCACGCCGCGTGCGGTCTGGCCGGTCAATTGTTCCAGCTTCTCGGGGTTTTTCGTCGCAAAGACCTGAGAGACAGCCTGCTGCGTGTGCTTGAGGTAATTGATGCAGAACATCCCGCTTTCGCGAATGGCGGCAAGCGTTGCGGACTTCTGGTCAAGGCAGATCAGATATTGCGGCGGATCCAGCGACAGCGAGGTCACGCTTGTGATGGTCAGGCCAGAGGCCCCTTCCGCTCCGCCCGCAGCAGACACGATCGCGACCCCGGAGGCCCAATGGCTTGCAATCTTCTTGAACTGTTGTTGGTCCAGCACGTCGTTCCCCTCTTCAGAGCGTCAAAGTTGCGTATTGTCCTGTTCGGGATAGCACCGGCTGTGATGCTTGGGCGGAATACCAGAGATGACTTTTTGGACTGGGCTTCGTGGCCAGAACCGGCGTCATTTTCCATGATGCAGCACCGGTCGCGCTATGCGGATTCGGCATGAGTGCCGATTCCGGCTTTGCGCTATGCTCGATAAACGGTTGCGCAAATTTTTTTGGCTCCGGCTCGCTGAATTCGGCAGACCCTGCAGGGACGCGCGAAAGACCGGACTGTCCCAAAGCCAAATCCGGAGAAGACATGTCAGACCAGAACCACACCGATCCCCCATCCGATTTCGCGCTGCGTGTCCGCGCATTGGAGACCCTGCTTTCTGAAAGGGGGCTTGTTGATCCCGCCGCGCTGGACGAGCTGATCGACATTGCCGAGGCCCGGATCGGCCCGCGGACCGGCGCAAAGATCGTTGCCCGTGCCTGGGCGGACCCCGATTACAAACGCCGCCTGCTGGAGAACGCCCAGGAGGTGACCGAAGAGCTGGTCGACATCACCGGTGCCAATGTCATCGTGCTGGAGAACACGCCGGATGTGCACAACGTCATCGTCTGCACGCTCTGCTCGTGCTACCCCTTCCGGCTGCTCGGCATGTCGCCGGGCTGGTACAAATCCTACGCCTATCGGTCACGCGTGGTCCGCGAGCCGCGCAAGGTGTTGGCCGAGTTCGGTTTGACCGTGCCCACAAGCACCGAGGTCCGGGTCTGGGATTCCAATGCCGAACTGCGCTATCTCGTGCTTCCCATGCGGCCCGAAGGCACCGAAGGGATGGCGGAAACTGACCTTGAAAAGCTGGTGACGCGCAATTCCATGATCGGGACCGGGCGCCCGCTGACCCCCGGCGAAGTGGGGGCAACCTGATGGACGGCATACATGATATGGGCGGCTTTCACGGCTTCGGGCGCGTCGACACGACCAATGAAACCACCTTCGCCAATGATGCGCAGAGACGAATTTTCGCCATCAACATGCTGTCGGTCATGCAGGGCGTCTACAACATCGACAAGACCCGTTACTACATGGAAAACGTGGACCCATCCGATTACCTGAATACTCCCTATTGGGAGCGCTGGCTGGGCATGGTCGAACGGCTGTACCGCGAAGCAGGCATCACCGCTGAATCGGATCAGTCAGAGATACCCGGGGCGCGCCGGATTCCAGGCGACAAGTTATGGGATGGTTTCCGCAGCTTGCGGATCCCGGAACCGCCCCCGCTTCCTGCCCCGATCTACAACGTTGGCGAAAGTGTCCGAATGCGCCGCGACAGTGTCCCGACACATACCCGCCTGCCACACTTCCTGCGCGGTCGCGTAGGCAGGATAGAAGACTACAAAGGCATCTTTCGCTTTGCCGACGCCTATGCCTCGGACCGTCCGGAAAACCAGCATGTCTATTCCGTCCGTTTCACCGGTGACGAGATCTGGGGCAGCGGCTGCGAGGAAAACACATCCGTTCAGATCGAAATCTACGAACCCTACATATCGGAGCGCGTGGCCCATGAAAGCTGAAGCCGGTGATGAAGCCGTGTATTCCACAGCACTCGATACCCAGACATTCAACGATCCTGCACAGGCGTCTCTCTTCGCCCTGACCGTCGACGCCAGCCGTCACAACCTCTTTAGCTGGAGCGAATGGGGTGAACGCTTCTCCACCAATCTGGCGGCGGGACCGCAGAACCAGACGCTGGACGATTATTTCAATATCTGGATGGATACCTTGCAGTCACTGATTTCCGAAAAGTCGGACATCGGGAATGCGCAGGTCGCGGAAATGGCAGAGCACTGGCGCCGGTCGTACCTCGCCACACCTCATGGCGATCCCATCGAACTTTGCCTGACTCTGCCCCGACAGGATCATGTACATCACGATCATCACCACCATCACCATCACCATGCGCAGGGAACCCCGGCGGCTGAACCTGTTTTCGTTGATCGCGCGTGCCAGGTCTGATGCAACCCCCAGACACTTCCATGCCGGTTCCGCGGAACTGACACGATGGACATCAAGCAGCTGAAGTACTTTCTGCTGGTCGCCGACATGGGGGGCTTCACCAATGCTGCGCGGGCTATGGGCCTCGGGCAATCCGCCATCAGCAAACAGATCAAGCTCCTTGAAACGGAAGTGGGCGCGCAGCTTTTTCTCAGGCACGGGCGCGGCATCGTGCTGACGCCGGCCGGGCGGCAACTTCTGGACCATGCACGCGACATCACCGAACGGATCGAGGTCGCCCGCGCCGACATGTCCGAACTCAGCAAGTCGGTCGCGGGCGAGATCACCTGTGGCCTTCCCGCCAGCCTGGGGTCGACGCTGACCACCCCGCTGCTCAAGCGCTTCCTGGATTCCTATCCGCTGGTCCGGCTCAGCCTCGTCGAAGGCCTCAGCGGTCATCTTTACGAATGGTTGCTTCGGGGTGACCTCGATCTTGCCGCGCTCTACATGCCCAGCGTTAACAACAGCCTGTTCTCCGAATTCATCCTGTCCGACCAGATTTATCTCGTGTGGGCAAACGATGGCATCCCGGCTCCGGAAACGATCCCCTTCGATGAGGCCGTGGGCAAACCTTTGATCCTGTCCTCTGCCGCCCATGCATTGCGCAAGCGGGTCGAACACATTGCCAGCCAGCGCAACCTGAAGGTCAATATCCGGTGCCAGGTGGACTCGATTGCGGCAATCCGCAACCTCGTTCTGCAAGGTTACGGCTATGCCCTGATGCCGGTCAGCCTGATTCAATCCGAACTCGAACAAGGCATGGTCAGCTGTTCACGTCTGGTCGACCCCACGCTCAACCGCGACCTGCTGCTGGCGATGTCGCCATACACCCGCAACACACCACTTACCCGCACCCTGCGCCGCGAGATCAGGCAATTGGTCTCCGACACAACATCAGGTGTTCTGTCGACCGGGCATTGATTTCCTGCGGAACGTGCCCGTCAGTGCCTGTGGCGGTGCGAGATGAACGCAGCCAGCTCACTGCGGTTGGCGCAACCCAGCTTTTCAAAACAGCGCGCCATATGCGTCCGCACCGTTGAAAAGCTGATGCCGAGAATGCGTTGGATATCCGCGTCCGTACATCCGCGTGCAACCAGTTTCGCAAGCTCGCGTTCGCGCGCGGTCAGGATATCGAGGGCACCCTCGTTCGACTGTTCCAGTTCCATGGTCTTGACGAGATAGCGGCTCATCGAGTCGATCATCAGCAAGTCGCGACGGCTGAAGGCTGGGCTCTTCGGGCCGCGAAACAAGCGAAAATCGCAAAGCACATCGCTTCCCGTCCGCAGAAACACGTTGACCCCGTGGTACATCTCATCGGGGCGCAGAAATTCGTTGTAAAAGGCCAACCGTTCGAAATCCTGCAAAGGCACCACGTCCTGAATACGCGTTGCAGTCCTCTGGTTCCGCATCATCGGCGTGATCGGGTCGTCGTGCTGTAACACGTCGATGTAATGCTGGCTGTGCTGCGGGTTGAGGTTAATCAGCAGGGGTTTGTGATACTTCCCGGTTTTTGCATCCCAACGGTAGGATGCCAAGCGTTCCGCATGAGTCAGATCGAACAAAGCACGGGCAACGATCTCGCGCGGAGACCGGTCCGTATTGCTCTGGCCGAGATCAAAAATCGCTCCGGCGAAAGTGTCCAGTTCGGCGGAGGTCAGAACACATGAAGAGTCGTTCATCTGCAGTCCTCTGGATTGCCATCGGCAGAGTCTAGCGCGCTCTCCGGCTGCAATGCAAGAGAATCAAGAAATGCCCGCCTGATTCGCAAACATGCAGGACCTATGCCGGCACGGCGCGTGTTTCACGCAGCTTCTCCTCAATCGCGGTGCCCCATGCCAGAACGGAAAGATCCGCACCGGCAGGCCCTTCAATCATCAGTCCGACCGGCAGGCCGTCCCGGTCGACGCCCGCAGGAAGTGACAGGGACGGCACCCCGATAAGCGTTGCAAGCGTGGTGTTATGGACCACCGTAAAAAACGTGGGACGTTCGATGCCTTTTACCTGCATCATCTCGGCTTCTTCCCAGCGTGGCGGCTGGACCACCGCTGTCGGCATCACCATGGCATCAATGTCGAACCGGTCGTAACACGCCTGCACGCGACGTTGCAGGTCGGATCGTCCCTTGTGGCGGAAGGCTTCGTAACGCCGAAGTAGGTCATCGTCGTCTTGCAGCATCGAATGGAAGGCTTCGCGCACAGCCGGGTCACCCAGGCGCGGAACAAACTCGGCCAGTTCGCACCCCAGTTTATCCGGGCAAAGCCTGCGCCAGGTTTCTGCCGCCTCGGTCAGGGCAACGGGAAAGCCAAGTTCGGCCTCCATCGCACCCAGCCCCAGTTCGGGCAAGTCGATCAAATCGATGATCGCCCCCGCCGCGAGATCAAACAGCGCCGCGCGGAAGGCCTCCTCGACCGGTGCGCAGAAACCGGGCACCGCATCAGCAGGCAGCCCGAGCCGCAGCGGACGGTCGGGCAAATCCGGAAGCGGCACCTGCGATCCGGACAACACGGCGTCAACTTCGCATATGTCCGCAACGGTTGCGGCAAGAACGCCGACCGTGTCCCGCGTCTGCGACAAGGGCAGAACGCCGCCACCGGGATAGCGACCCGTCGAGGGGCGGAACCCGGCAACGCCGCAGAAACTGGCGGGTATCCGAACCGACCCGCCCGTATCCGTCCCAAGTGCTGCGGGCACGATACCCCGGGCCACTGCCGCACCGGACCCGCCGGACGAGCCTCCGGCTGTCCTGTTGCTGTCAAAGCGGTTGAAGACGCGGCCAAAGCACCCGTTGTCACTGGTGATGCCGAAAGCCAGTTCGTGCATGTTCAGCTTGCAGGCCACAATCGCCCCTGCCTCTCGCAAGGCGGTCACGGCGGGGGCATCCGAGCCGGGGCGATACTCCTTCAGTGCAGGCGAGCCGCCGGTCGTAGCAAACCCCGCCACATCGATGTTGTCCTTCACGCCAATCGGAATGCCCGCCAACGGTCCGGTCGAACCGGCATCGGAGAAATCACAGGCGATGACCGCATTATGGCCCGGGGCGAGCGCGCGGGCTTCAAGCCGTTGCATCAGACCGGACAGCCCTTCGGTTACAATCACCTGACGCGTTTGGGTCAGGGTCATCGGACCATCCGTGCTCTGTTCACCGTTGTTCATGCTCATACCTTCAGCTTCTCTAGAATTTCCGCGCGCATGTCCGGGCCGTTGCGCGTCTGGTGAACGATTTCGCCGTGGTCGATCACAATGACCCGGTCCGCGGCCTGCTCGATCAGGGAAAGGTTCTGCTCCACGACAACAAGGCCGCGCCCCGCCTCTGCGGCTGCCCGAATTTCTTCGGCCATATGGGCGATGTTTTCCGGCTGCACCCCTTCGGTCGGCTCGTCGAGGCACAGCAGGCTTCCGCCCTCGGCCATCACCCGGCAGAAGGCGAGGATCTTGCGCTCACCGCCCGACAGAGTCCCGGCAACCTGACCAAGGCGTTCTTCGATCCGGGGAAAGCGGCGGAAGAGACTCTGGTATCGGTCAAGACTGTGGTCCTTGTGGTGCAGGGTCAGGTTTTCGCGCAGGGTCAGCGGCGCAAAGGTCACCGAATCCTGTGGCGCATAGCTCAGCCCGATGTGCTGGCGGGCGTGCGGTTCCAGCGGCGCGATGTCCTGACCGTTCATCGCGATGGTCCCCGATTGCGGTGGCAGGGCGCCCGAGATCAGACGCATGAGGGTCGTCTTGCCGACCCCGTTTCGGCCCGAGATACACAGCACCTCGCCCGCCGCGACGGTCAGGGAAATGTCCCGCAGAACGGTCAGGTCGCCATAACCTGCGCTGATCCTGTCCAGCTTCAGAAGCGGTTCGCTCATTTCGATCCTCCGGCATAGACGGCCTGCACCTCGGTGTTGGCGCGGATCTGATCAAGCGTGCCCTCGGCCAGCAGCTCACCCTGATGCAGGACATAGATGTGATCCGACAATGTCTCGACGACGCTGAAATCATGCTCCACGATCAATGCCGAGATGCCGAACTTTTCCCGCATCCGGGCAATCGCACCGGTCATGTCCGTGGTCTCCAGCTTGGAGAGGCCTGCACAGGGTTCATCCAGCAGGACAAGCGTCGGCTTGTTCATGATCGACATTGCGAACTCCAGCATCTGGCGATGACCCAACGAAAGCTCTCCGGCGGTCTTTTGTTCGTCGCGCAGGAACGGAAACAGGGTGAACAGCTCGTCCATGACGGGGTTCCTGCGGCAAAAGCTTGAGGGACGCAGGGCATCGCGGGCCGAAAGGTTCTGCGCCCAGATCGCGATATTCAGATGATCGGCCACGCTGAGATCGTGGAAGATCATCGGAACCTGCAATTTCCGCGCGATCCCGAGCCGGGCGACCTGATGCGGCAGCATCCCGGTCACGTCCCGCCCGTTCCAGTGGATCGCCCCCCTGGACACCGGCAACAGGCCGGACAGGGCGTTGAACGATGATGTCTTGCCCGCCCCGTTCGGGCCGATCACACAATGCAGGCCCGGGTCTTTCATATCGAAGGACAGTCCCCGCAGGATGTGAACCGACCCCATGGTCACCTCAACATCAGAGAAACTGAGGTCCGGTTGCGACGGCGCATCGGACAGCGGGATTATCACGTCACGCGCGGGTGCCTTGCGCTTGCGCGACAGTTTATCGAGAAGCGGCCTGGCCAATCCGCCCAAGCCCTGGGGCATCAAGAGCACAACACCGATAAAGATCGCGGCCAGCAGCACCTCCCAAAGGGCGAAACCATCGCGCAGCTCGGAGGACAGGAACCCGATCAGCACCGCACCGACCACTGGCCCAAGGACAGTCTGACGGCCACCGACGGCGGTCCAGATCAACAGCTCGCCTGACAGCACATAGCCCAGCGTCTGTGGCGAAACGATGCCCTGCTGGCTGGCATAAAGCGCCCCGGCCAGTGCCGCGAGTGCCGCGGAACCGGCAAAGGCCAGCGCCTTCAACCCCGCCACATTGTACCCAAGGAACGAAAGCCGCGCCTCGTTCTGCGCCACGGCGCTCCACAGCGTGCCGATGGGCGCGCGCAGCACCCATGTGGTGCCAAGCGTCGTGACCAGAAGCGTGCCAAGGATGACCCAATAGAGGTTGCCCCAGGGGTCGGTGCCCGGCAGCGGCGGGATACCTGTCAGCCCGTTGAAGCCCCCGGTCAACTCGCTGGCGGTCAGGGCGATCTGATAGGTCAGCATCGACAGGGCCAGCGTGATCAGCGAAAAGAACGGCCCGCTGCCGGTTTGACGGCGGAAGACGACCAGCGCCACCAGCCCGGCAAGCAACGCGGGCAGCAGGATGGCCAGCACGAGACAGGGCAGCAGCAGCGCCCAATTGCCCTCGGCCCAGATCAGCGCACCGCCGCCCAGATAGGCACCTAGACCAAAGAACATCGCCTGACCCAGCGGCAGGATGCCGACCCGGCCCCAGCATAGCGCGATCCCCTGCCCTACGATGCCATAGAGAATGAACAGGCTCAGTTGATAGGCCGTGAAGTCGCCGAAGCTGAACGGCACCAGCGCCAGAAGGGCAAAGACAGGAAGCAGGAAAGCATCAGCGGCGCGCATAGAGCCCTCCCGGTTTCAGCCAGAGAAACAGAATGGAGATCACCAGCACGGTGACATAGCCGCCCGTACCGCCAAGGATCGTCGAGGCGGTGGTTTCCGCGCCGCCGATGACGCCGGAGCCGATGAAGACACCCTGCAGGCTGCCAAGCCCCCCGACCACGAGCACGAAGAAGGACGACAGCAGGTAGTCCACGCCCATATAGGGATCGATGCGGATCAGCGGTGCCATCAGACAGCCCGCCAACCCGGCGGACGCTGCCCCCAGCACAAAAGCCCGTCGCGCCAGTTTCGCCGTTTCGATGCCAACAGCCGAGGCCAGCATCGGATTTGCAACCATCGCTCTGACGCGGGTGCCCGCATGCGAACGCCGATACCACAGGAACAGCCCGACAAACCCCAGCACCACAGCCACCATGAGCCATATCCGGTAGGTCGGATAATCCGCGCCCAAGATCGTTATGCTGCCCCCGACAGGCTCGATCACCGACTTGTACTCAAGCCCGAAACAGATCTTGATCGCCTCCCGCAGAAGGATCGAAATGCCCCATGTCGCCAGAAGCGTATCAAAGGGACGCCGGTAGAGATGACGGATGATCGAAATCTCCATCAGCCAGCCGATGGCCCCCGCCGCAATTGCCGCGACGGGCAGGGCAAGCAGCAGGGGCAGGCCGGCGGACTGAACCGCCCAGGCGGTATAGGCACCGATGGCGACAAGCTCACCATGCGCCATGTTCAGCACGCCAAGCAGCCCGAAAATGATCGCCAGCCCCAGCACCAGCAGCGCAAGGCTGATGATGCCGTAGCTGACGTTCAACGAGAAGACGATCGCTTCCTGCATCGTATTCAGCCGTTGGTGCAGGCGTTGCCGGGTGCGACTTTTTCAAATCGCTGGACGATCTCGAAAACCGCGCCTTTCGCCGTGGCCAGATAGATATCCGATGCCGCAAACCCCTCGGACAAGGTGGTCGTGCCGCGCGGGCCGGTGTAGCTGACGCCATTGGCCGCTGCCGCGACAGCATCGGTCTCCGTCGAACCTGCCGCCTCGAACATCGCACGCAGGGCCATGGCGCCTTCGTAGCAGCCCTCGCCCAATGTATTGAGCACGGGCGCATCCGCGCCAAAGCGGTCGTAATACGTCTTGCGGAACGCCAGCGCCGCCGGCGTGTCGAGCGCGTCGAAGTAGCCCGCGGTCGAATACATACGGTTGCTGTTCGCCTCGCCGATCCCGGCCAGCGTGTTCTCTTCGATCAGCGTGCCCAGACGGATCGCCTGCTTGTCCAATCCGAAGCTTGCAAAAGCACGGTTGAAGGTCACCGAGGCGCCGCCCACCAGCGTGATAAGCACCGCATCTGCGCCGCTTTCCCGGATCCGCGTCAGCGAAGTGTCAAAGTTGTCGACGGTGAAGGGATGGTATTCCTCTCCGACGATCTCGCCGCCGGTTTCCGCGATATAGGTCTTGGCCGCCGCATTGGTGCCGCGCGGCCAGACATAATCGTTGCCGATCAGATACCACTTTTTCAGCCCATGTTCCTTGGCGAGGTACGGGATGACCGGCGCCAGTTGCTGATCCGGCGTCTCGCCAAGCGAATAGGTGTTCGTGTGGCAATAGCCGCCTTCGTTCACCGGCGTATAGACATAGGTCAGCTGGCCACGCAGCATCGCGGCAACCGCCTCGCGCGAGGCGCTGTCGTGCTGGCCGATCAGGGCTTCGACCCCATCGCGCCGCCAAAGCCGCTGGGCCGCCTGAACCGTATCCGAAGGCGCGCCGCCCGCATCGCCATAAAGCGCCTCGACCTGGCGGCCCAGAATGCCGCCCGATGCGTTGATTTCCTCGATTGCCATCGTCGTGGTGGTTTCGCTGGACGGGCCAAAGATACCGGCCGGCCCCGACTTGGGGATGAGGAAACCCAGTTTCAGGGGTTTGCCCTGTGCCCAGGTCGGCGATGCGATTTGGCTTGCGGCCAATGCGCCAATGGTTGTTTTCAGAAAGTTGCGGCGGTCCATGTTGGTGGCTCCTTGATATTTATCCGGGATGGTTATTTTTCGGACAATCAAGGCGTATTCAAACGCGTTCGGCAATCGGCAGTATTGTCGATGGCGAGGTCATCAGGCTTCGCCCCGCTGACGTCACATCATGCATCCCGGCCTCGGCAATGGTGCCCGCACCATCATTGCCCGGCATCACATGTGCGGTGTCAGCGATAGCCGGGCCGCGAGAATGGAATGAGACATTTGCCTGGGCGCGACCAGACAAAACCGCTGGTTATTCGGAACTTGATTTTCCTTCCTGATCAATCCGTTCCCGGATCCAGTTCAGGAATTTCATCAATGTCTGCGACGGCGTCGTGTTGCGCGGCCAGGTCAGGAAATATCCCTCTCCGCTGTAGCATGTGTCAGCGAACGGCGCGACAAGACTGCCGTTCTGCAACTGGCGCTGTACGAACAGTTTCACCGCAATCGCAACACCACCATCCAGCGACGCGGCCTCGTAGGCCAGGGCCGAACTTTCAAACCGTATGCCTGGTTCCGGATCCACATTGGCCCCCACACGTTTGATCCAGGCGCCCCAATCCGTCGGGCGCGCCATCGAATGCAGCAGGCGCGCGCGCGCCAGGTCGTCAGGTGTTTCAAGCCGGTTCTCGCGCTGGTAGTCAGGGGAACAGATCGGAATCAGTTCCACATCAAGCAGCTTTTCGGAATGCAACCCGTCCCAGACCCCCTTGCCTGCGCGAATGGCGGCGTCCAGATTCTGGGTTTCGAAATCAACCGGCGCAATTGACGAACTCAGGCGTACTTCGATCTTGGGAAAGAGATCGTGAAAATGCGTCAGCCTTGGAATCAGCCACCGTTGCGAAAACGTGGTATAGGACTGGATCGCCAGAATATCGCGACGTCCCCGGCGCGACACCCGGCGCGAGGCGTTGGCGATGTCCTGAAAGGCACCGGTCACCCCCTCGTACAATTGACGCCCCTCATCGGTCAGTTCCACGCCCCGGTGCATCCGGCGGAACAGCGTCACGCCCAGATAATCCTCAAGTGTCTTGACCTGTCGGCTGACCGCGACCTGACTGACGTTCAACTCGTCGGCAGCAAGCGTCAGGCTGCACAGCCGTGCGGCGACCTCGAAGGTGCGCAAGGGGTTCAGTGGCGGGATAGAACTGGACATCTATAGATCAAATTCCTGATAGCACCGACCCACGGATGCTGCCTGTGAACAGCTTGCACCAACGAAACCGGCAAGACGTGCAGCCATCCAAGATCAACACCTTAACAGCAGCATTCACCAAATCCAATAAACAAGGCATCCTTGCGCTGCCTTCAGGATCAGACCGCCTCCAGCGCGATTGCGATACCCTGCCCGACACCGATGCACATGGTCGCCAAGGCCAGTTTGCCCCCGTTGTTTTTCAACTCCAGCGCAGCACTTCCTGCGATACGTGCTCCGGACATCCCCAGCGGATGCCCCAGCGCAATCGCTCCGCCGTTGGGGTTTACCCGCGGATCGTCATCCGCAACTCCCAGCGCCCGCAATGTCGCAAGTCCTTGCGAGGCAAAGGCTTCATTCAGCTCGATCACGTCGAACCGGGAAACGTTCAGGCCCAGCCGCGCCATCAGCTTTTGCGACGCAGGCGCAGGTCCGAACCCCATGATACGGGGTGGCACCCCGGCGGTGGCGCCGCCAAGGATACGTGCGACAGGCGTCAGCCCGTGCGCCTTGACGGCTGCGGCGCTTGCAAGGATCAGCGCCGCAGCGCCGTCATTCACGCCAGATGCATTGCCCGCCGTCACCGACCCGCCCGAACGGAACGGCGCGCGCAGCTTGGCAAGCCCCTCGATTGTCGTGTCCGGACGCAGGTGCTCGTCCTGGTCGACCACTTTCGGGTCGCCCTTGCGCTGAGGTATCAATACCGGCGTGATCTCTTGTGCCAGACGAAGGTTCTGTTGCGCCACGCCTGCCTTTTGCTGCGACCGCAGGGCAAACTGATCCTGATCCTCGCGCGAGATGTCGAAATCCTCGGCCACGTTCTCGGCCGTTTCCGGCATTGAATCGACGCCATACTGCGCCTTCATCACCGGATTGACAAAGCGCCAGCCGATGGTGGTGTCGTGAATTTCAGCCGAACGGGAAAAAGCGCTTTCGGCCTTGGGCAAGACGAAGGGCGCGCGCGACATGCTTTCCACCCCGCCCGCAATCATCAGATCGGCTTCACCCGCCCTGATCGCCCGGGCCGCCGTGATGACCGCATCCATGCCCGAACCGCACAGACGGTTCATGGTGGTGCCGGGCACCGTGTCGGGCAGGTCGGCCAGCAACGCCGACATCCGGGCAACGTTGCGGTTGTCCTCGCCCGCCTGGTTGGCGCAGCCAAAGATCACTTCGTCGACCGCCGCCCAATCCAGATCATGACGCGCCATCAGGGCGCGCAGGGGCACCGCCCCCAGATCGTCAGCGCGGACAGAAGCCAGCGCGCCGCCAAAACGGCCAATCGGTGTACGAACATAGTCACAGATAAATACGTCGGTCATGATGCCCCCCTAATGTCTGCCACATGCACCGCAACCAGGGCACATTGGCAGACCATTTCAATAGATGAATAACCCGTCAGCGCAGCACGACCAGGCTGTCACCCGCACGCGCGCCCTTCCCTTCAGGCAGAACGAAGACAGGATTGATCTCGGCCTCATCCAGACGTCCGTCCAGCGTCTCTGCCATCGCCGAGAACGACATCATCGTCTCGACCAGAGCATCGACATCCGCAACCGGATTGCCCCGGAAACCTTTCAGAAGCGCGCCTGCCTTGATCTCGTCAATCATGCTGCGGGCGCTGGCGCGGTCCAGAGGAAGCAGGCGGATCGCCACATCCTTGTAAAGCTCTGTTGTCACACCACCTGCGCCCAGCAGCGCATAGGCCCCAAGCTGCGGATCGCGGTTGAACCCCAGGATCATTTCGACGCCGCCCTGGATCATCTCCTGCACCAGAAAGCCGTCGATCTTGGCGTCTGTCGCTGCGCGCACCCGCGCCAGCATCGTTTCACAGGCGGCACCAACGTCAGCAGGTGCAATGTTCAGCGCAACGCCACCCATCTCTGACTTGTGCAGAATTTCGCTGGACAGGATCTTGATGACCACGGGGTCGTCAAACTGCGCGGCGGCCACTGCTGCTTCTTCGGGTGTTGCCGCTGTCACTTCGCGCGTGACCGGCACGCCGAAGCGGGCGAACAGCTTCTTGGCCTCGGCCTCGTTCAGCGACCCGGCAGCGATGTCGGAACAATCCACATCGCGCAGGTTGGAGGTGGCCACGCTCACCGTGCCACTGTTGGGCAGCAACCCCTTCAACGCCGACGCACAACTTTCCGGGGCCGCAAAAGCAGGAATGCCGCTGCTGTTGAGATGGCGCACGATGTTGGGCGCATCCGGGCTGACATAGGCCAGGATCGGCTTTTCGGTCAGGGCCATGGATTCAAGCACCGGCTGCGCAACCAGATCCGGCTGGGCAATAGACGACGAGCCGGCGACCACGACAATTGCATCAAACGACGGGCTTTCCGCCAGGATTTTCAGGATCGAGCGGAACAGATCCGGCCGCAAACCAGCCAGCGTTACGTCAATCGGATTGCGATCCAGTTCGGCTTCTTTCAGCTCAAGCGCCAAGAGCTTTTCGCTGGTTTCCTTGTCCGGCTTGGGCATTTCCAATCCCATCAGGCCCACGTTGTCGGCAACCACAGTCGCAGCACCGCCGGTCGATGTGACAATTGCAACGCGCGGGCCTTTCATGCGGCGGCCCTGGGCCAATGCGGCAGGAATATCCAGCAGGTCCGCGAAGGTCTGCGCCCGGATCACGCCAAGCTGCGCAAACAGGGCATCGTAAACCTCGTCAGCGCCCGCCAGTGCACCGGTGTGCGACACGGCAGATTGCGCACCGGATTCCGAACGCCCCACCTTGTAGGCGACAATGCTCTTGCCCGCAGCGATGACCCTGGCCGCTGCTTCGCGGAATTTCGACACATTGCGGATTGTCTCAAGATACAACGCCACGACCTGCGTCGCGTCATCCTCGGCCAATGCCCCCAGAAAGTCCGAGACCTCCAGATCAGCCTCATTGCCGGTAGCGACCAGTTTCGAAAACCCGATACCGCGCGCCACGGCACGGCTTAGAAGCGAGCCCAGAATGCCACCCGATTGAGACAACAACGCCACCGATCCTTCGGGGAAGTTGTCGGATTCCATAGCCCCGCTTGCCGTCAGTGGAATCTTGTCGGTGATGTTCACAAGTCCGATGGTATTCGGCCCGAGCAAACGCATCGCGCCCGCGGCTTCGCGCAGCTGTTCCTGGCGCGCGCGCCCCTCTTCCCCCGCCTCGCCGAAGCCCGACGCCAGCACCACCGCAGCCTTGGTGCCCTTGGCCGACAGATCACGCACCGCGTCGATCACGCGGTTTGCCCCCACCAGCACCAGCCCCAGATCGGGTGCCTGCGGCAGGTCACCTGCGCTGCCATAGCATTTCAGGCCCGCAATTTCGTCATAACGTGGATTGATCGGGTAGATATCGCCGTCAAATCCCTGCTCTTGCAAATAGGCAATAGGACGCCCTGTCAGCTTGGCCGGATCATTTGACGCGCCGACGACGGCAACGCTTTTGGGATTCAGGATGGCTTGGATGGTTGTCATCTGTCTGATCTCACTTCGAAACTTTGTTAAGGAAATCTTCGACGGATTTCCGGTGTTCGGCGGTGGTGTAGCAAACCGCCTGAGCCTCGCGGCCGAGCGCAAAAATCTCTTCGTCGCTGCGTTCGAACGTCTTGTCGATGATCTCCTTGGTCAGGGCGATGGCGGTGGCGGAACCGATGGTCAGTTCCTTGGCCCAGGTGTGTGCCTGTTCCAGCAAATCCTCTGGCGCGGCGATCCTGTCGATCATCCCAATCGACAGCGCCTCCTCCGGTTCGACAATCTTGGCCGAAAAGATCAGTTCCTTGGCCTTGGCCAGACCGACACGGCGGGGCAGGAAATACATGCCGCCGCCATCCGACACGAGCCCGCGTTTGACAAAGCTCATCGACATCTTGGCGCCTTGCGCCGCAATGATGAAATCGCAGGACAAGGCCATGTCCAGCCCCAGGCCAAAGGCCGCCCCGTTCACCGCAGCAATCACCGGCTTTGAGACACCGTGAATGGCCGCGACGCCCTTGTGCGTGCTTTTTTGACGCTTCCAGCCGTTAAAAGCGACCTCGCCGCTCGGTGCATCCAGACGTGCGCGCATCCCCGCGATGTCGCCACCCGAGCAGAAACCCTTGCCGGCACCTGTCAGGATGATGGCCCGCACCGTGGCATCGGCATCTGCTTCGGCAAAGGCAGCTATCAGTTCGGCACGCATCACGTCGTTGATGGCATTGCGCACATCGGGGCGGTTCAGGGTAATCGTTGCGACCCCATCGCGATGCGAGACTGCGATAAACTCGGGCGCTTTCACTGCAGTATTCATGTCGGCTTCCTATTCTGTCTGATTTTCTTTCCGTCAGGCGACGGCGGTTTTTGCGTGCAGGTCCATTGGCAGGGTTTCACCCTGCAAAATGACATCTCGAAGATGATCCAGATCACCGGGCGGCAGGACCGGCCCGGCAAGTTCAACGTATTTGGCAACAAGTTCGTCCAACCGGATGGGCTGTTCCGGGTCGCCCCGCCGGGTTGGCTGAAACTGGCTGAAACTGCGTCCGTCCGTCAGGGTCAGGTGCAGACGGGCCATGCGGCGACGCGGATATTCCGCCGCCAGATCCTCGGCGCGTTCAACCGTGATACATGGCATGATCGCGCGGATTTCGGGGTTGGCCAGCGCGTCAGGCTCAAAGGCCGCCAGCCGGACCTGTCCCAGCACCAACTGCGCCGCCAGGCAATATTGCAGCGAGAACCGCGCCTCCTGCGCGATCTGCGGGTCGGGGCGGTCGCAGATATCCTTGGTGGGGCCATAGCCTTCGACATGAATACTGGCGATGTCACCCGCCCCGAACCCGTGTTGTTTTTGCAGGCTGTCCAATGCGTCAAGCGCGGCAAAGATATGGCCGCAGCACCCGTGGATCTTGACCGTCATCCGGGTGATCGGGGTCCAGTCGCCTGCCCCCTCAAAGGCCGCTTCCCAGTTGCCGGTGCCGGTGCTGGTGGCCGCGGCATAGCCCTTGGCGCCATCCAGGCTGTCAGGCGCCCCGGTGGCACCTGCCGCGGCGGCATAGGCGGCCAGCAGTCCGGCATCGGCGGCATGTCCGGGGTGCATGGCCTTGACCATGCTTTGCCCTTGCAGGTTCTGCTGGTGACCCCCGGCGAAACTTGACGCGATGGCAATCGCATTGGCAATGCCCGCGCTGTCACAGTTCAACAGCATTGCGCCCGCAACCGCCGCGCCCATTGTTCCAACCGTGCCGGTGATGTGCCACTTCTCGTAGTGGCTGGGTTGCAGCGCCATCGCCAGACGGCAGCCCACTTCGTATCCCGCAATCACTGCCCGGTCGAATTCTTCGCGTGTCGCCCCGATCTCCTGCGCCACGGCCAGCGCGGCCGCAATGGTCGGCGAACCGGGGTGATAGCCGCCATCGCGAAAGATGTCGTCAAATTCGACGGTATGGCTGGCCGTCGCGTTGATGAAGGCAGCCGCGCGCGCGCTGACCCGGGCACCGGTCACATAGCACACCGCATTGCCTGCACCCGCCCCAAGCAACCCCGCCGCCAGCAACGTTGCAGGTGGGCGAACCGTGCCCGGCAATGTCGTCGCGAACCAATCCAGCGTCGCATGGCGCACTGCGCCAAGCACCTCATCGTTCAGCGGAGAGGTTTGCCACCCTGCCGCCAGTCCGGCCAGTTTCTCAAGCGGGGTCATTGCTCATGCTCTTTCATATGCCGCTCCGCCACTGCTGCCTGGCTGGCGATCCCGGCGGCACAAAGGGCTTCGATCTCGGCCTCCTTCAGACCGAGTTCGCGCAAGATGGCTGTGGTTTGAGCACCAACCGGCTGCGGTGGCTGCGTCACGCCTGACGGGCTGTCGGACATGCGGAAGGCAGAGGTTGCGACGCGCAGCCCGTCAACAGGCCCCTGCGGATCGGCCAGCCGCTGAAACTGTCCGCGTGCCGCGACTTGGGGGTCGCAAAGTGCCTCTTCCATACGACGTATGCGGGCCGCCGGAATGCGCCGCTCGTTCAGGAAGGTCTCCCAATAGGCGGCGGGCATGCTTTTGATGATGGTGGACAAAGCATCGTATTCGCGCTCGAAATCTTCCAGCCGCTCGATGTTGTTCTTTTTCACCAGGTCCTCACGGCCAAGCGCGATCCAAAGCCGCCTTTGCTGCGTCAGGTTCGAGGCCGCGATCATTATTTCGGTGTCGGATGTATGATACATCCCCAATGTCGCGAAAGAGAACTTGTTGCCCTTGGCGGTGGGATGCTTGTGCGACCACAGGAAATCCGTGGCATGCGATGTCAGCAAGGTCAGCGCCACATCCAGCATCGACACGTCGATAAACTGGCCGCGACCGGTGCTTGTGCGCTGAAACAGGGCGGCGGTGATGGCAAAGGCCGCTGTCAGCCCAGTCGCATAATCCACCGCCGGTGCGCCGCATTTCAGCGGGCGGTTGTCGCCGTGTCCGGTCAGGTCCATGATGCCGGAAAATGCCTGTATGACGTTGTCATAGCCAGTCTGTTCCCGGCGCGGGCCCATGGCCCCAAAAGCCGAAATCGAACAGTAAATCAGATTGGGATTGAGTTGCGAAAGCTCTTCATATCCCAACCCGAGACTGTCGAATGCGCCCGGCCGGTAGTTTTCGACAAAAACATCCGCAGTGGCGATCAGAGACCGCAGGGCATCACGCCCCGCTTCGGTCTTCAGATCCAGCGCAAGTGCGCTCTTGCCCGCGCCCTGCGCAAGAAAGGCGGTGCCCATTCCCGCCCTGACAAGGTCACGATCAGACCCCTGAAAACGCGCCTGATCCGGGTCGCTTGGCGATTCAACCTTGATGACCTCGGCCCCCAGCAGTGCCAGCTGGTAGCTGGCAAAGGGCCCTGCGAGCACATGGGTCGTATCAACCACCCGCAATCCTGTAAAAGCACCGTTCATCTGACCCATCGCACCTTTGGAAAATTCTGCATGTGCCGCCCGCCAGGCCACTGCCCGACGGGCGACGCCGTATCAGTTGTTGAGCAACCCGGCGGCAGTCAGCTGCGCCTCGGCCACTGCGGTCAGGTTCTTGACGAAAGCTGCGTATTCTTCCGGACCGTAGTCGCTGTCTTCGACACCTGATGCACGGGCGTAGGTCTGGTAGCTGTCGGTGGCCATCGCCTTGTGAATTGCATCCGCAATCTGCTGCTGCAGTTCCAGCGGCATACCTTTCGGGCCAAAGACGCCGCGCACCTGGATCCAGCTTGTATCGACGTCAAAACCCTGCTCGCCAAAGGTTTGCATGTCGGGCAGCGTCTTCAGACGTTTCTCTCCCAGAACACCCAGTCCTTTCAGACGGTCGGCCTCGAAGAAGGTCAGGGCCGGGCCAAGGTTCGAAACGCCCACATCCACATGCCCGCCCAGAACGGCAGCAATGATGTCGGGGGTGGATTCAAACGCAACCCAGTTGAATTTCACGCCTGCGGATTCTTCCAGCATGGTCATGCCGATGTTCTGCATCGAGCCCACCGGGCCAAAGCCGCCAATATTGACCTCGCCGCCGTTTTCCTTGGCCAGCGCCACCAGGTCCTTCAGGTCGTTCAATTGTGAACCCTTGGCAACGAAGAACATGATCGGATCTTCTTGTGCCAGGGCGATCCATTCGAAATCTTCCGAGGTGAACGTGCCACGCAGGTTGGTCAGCATGCCGGTGAAATGCGTTACCGTGTTCACACCCAATGTCAGCCCGTCGGGCTTGGCGGCCCTGACCTTGGCCATTTGCGAGGCCCCGCCCCCACCGGGGGTGTTAACCACGACGATTGTCTGGTTGATGAGCGGCTCCAGTTCCTTGGCGAGGGTACGGGCGAAAACATCCACACCGCCCCCGGGCTTTGTGTGAAGAACGACGTTCACCGGGCCTTCGGGTTGCCATCCGTCCTGGGCCTTTACTTCCCCTGACATACCAATGGCGAAGGCGGCAGCGCCGACAAGGCCGATGGCCGCGGATTTGAAATTGAAGACTGACATGCTTGGTTCCTCCCTGAACTTTCTAGCGTGGCTTTTTCGAGCCGTGTCTTTAGTTTCGAATGTTTGATCCCCGGTGTGAACTGAGGGTTGGTCAGGCGATCCGTACCTTTTTCTTGGGCAAATCGCCTGGGTTCTACATCAAGCCTTCTCGGCTCTTGCGCGTCTGGCGCGCAGCGCTGCAATGCCCGGTACGGCAAAGGCCAGCAGAGCGATCAGCAGCAGGATGACGGTCATCGGCGAGGTATAGAAAATGTCCCACTCGCCCTGGTTCGAAATCAGCGCACGGCGGAAGTTGGTCTCCATCATTTCGCCCAGCACCATCGCCAGAATGATCGGTGCCAGCGGCACGCCCAGCTTGCGCAGAACATATCCCATGATCCCGCAGGCGGTCATGACGTGAACCGGGAACATGGTGGTTTCGGACGAATAAGCGCCTACGTAACAGATGCCCGCCACGATGGCCGCAATCGCCGGACGCGGAATATTGGCCACTTTCGCCCAGATCCGCGCACCCGCCAGGCCGATAAAGATCATGACCGGCACACCAATCCACAGCGATGCAAACACCGTGTAGGGAATCTCGGGGGTGCGGGTGAACAGCAACGGGCCGGGCTGAATGCCCTGGACCATCAGCGCACCGATCATCACGGCGGTGGTGGCCGAACCGGGAATGCCCAGGGCAAGCAGCGGTGCCATGGCCCCCGCAACGGCCGAGTTATTCGCAGCCTCGGAAGCGGCGACACCTTCGAGCGATCCCTTTCCGAAAAGCTCCGGCTTCTTCGAAAAGCGTTTGGTTACCGCATAGGACACGAAAGATGCGATGGACGCCCCGGCCCCCGGAATGACCCCGATCACATACCCCAGAAGAGAGCTGCGCACGATCACTACCTTCAGCCCTTTTACGGCCTTGTAGGGGATGGACGCCAACCCGCCGACTGCCGCGCTCTTGATCTTGGCGGATGCACCTTCTTCGATCATGAACAGCACTTCGGACAGTGCATAGAGCCCCAGCAGAACCGGCACCAAGGGCAGGCCCTCGAACAATTCGTAGTTCCCGCCGGTAAAACGCGGCACGCCGATTTGCACATCCAGACCGATTGTCGCCATCGCAAGACCGATGCCCATGGCAACCATACCCTTGATCGGCGACCCGTCCGACAGACCGGCAACCAGACTGAGGCCCACCAGAGCAAGACCAAAGTATTCTCCCGGTCCGAAGTTCAGCGCGAATTCCGACAAAGGCACCGCGGTAAGGATCAGCAGACCGGTGGAAACGAAGATGCCAACGCCGGACGAGATGATCGAGACGGTCAGCGCCTCGCCAGCGCGTCCCTGTTGGGTCAAGGGATAGCCGTCCCAGGCTGTTGCAACTGCGGCTGCGGTCCCGGGCGAGTTGATCAGCACGGCGGTAATGGCACCGCCATATTCTGCCGCCGCATAGAGCGCGACAAGGCCGACGATGGAAACCACCGGATCGACGCCATAGGTAAAAGGGATCAGCAAGGCCACCCCAAGGCTTGGCCCGAGGCCGGGGATGGCCCCGATCAGGTAGCCCACAAGCGCTCCGAAAACGAGCGCGCCCCAAACCATCGGATCACCAAAAGCGGAAAAGCCAAGTGCGAGATTAGCCAGCATATTCATCACTCCTCAGGGCAGGTTGACGTGCAGCGCAAGCACGAAGACCACATAAATGAAAGCAGCCAGCGCAATCGGCACACCGATCAGATGGAGCACGCGCCGTTCGCCGCAGGCGAGCATGGTCAGCAGGCCGAACAGCAACACGCAGGGCAGCGCACCCAACTGTTCAAAGTAAACGGATTGAAGGATCAGAAGACCAATGGTCAGCGCCACAGATACCGGACGGCGCACCGAGACCCAGCTGACCGGCACACGGTCAAGCAGGCGGTAAATTGCGCTGATCGCCATGGCGACAATGGCAACCAGCGTCGCCAGAGCCAACAACCGGGGGAAACCGCCCGCGCCGATATCGATATCGTTCAGCGGCGGTGGCAGCGCCAGCGACGACCGGAGGTAAACCCAGAAGATGCCGAACAACGCCACAGAACCTATCAAGTCGATAACCGGTGATGCACCACGCAGAAGGCCCAGCTGAAACCGCCAGCCTTTGTCGTTCTTCAAAATATCGTCCATGTATTCCTCCCTTCGCAGCCCCGAACTTTCGTTCAGACCTGCGTCTCCTCCGGCAGCATACAGACCGCAAAGCGGACGATAGTTGAACTGAGCATTGGTTAGCCGACAGCACCCATTCAGTTAGTCAAGATTTAATGACTATGAATCAATGACTTAAGCGGGAATTCAGGCCCCCCGCTTGAAGAACTCCGGCATTTCACCCGCTTCCTTCAGCAACCAATCAATGAATCGACGGGTTTTTGTGCTGACCGACAATGTCGTGGGCCACACAACATGAAAGGCCTGTCCCGTCAGAACCGGCTGGTTCAGTGGCGCAACCAGCCTTTCTGCGGCCAGTTCTCCTGCCAGCAGATCCACCTGACCTATCGCCAGTCCAAAGCCCTGTGCGGCGGCACTATACGTCAAAAGCGAGCTGTCAAATTCGATCCCCGAGGCCTGATCAAGCGCCGCATTGCAGGCCCGCGCCCAATCGTCCCATGCCCGCCGCCGATAATGCGAATGCAGCAGATCGCCACCCGCCACCGCCTGTGGGTCAACGAATGGCCCCATCCGCGTGGCATAGTCCGGTGCGCAAACCACATCCACCCGCTCGTCGAACAGCTTGCGTGAGCGGGCATCGCGCCAGGGGCTTGTTCCCAGCTGGATTGCCACGTCAAGCTGCGTGCCCCTAAAATCCAGCGGCGCCACCTGCGTATCCATCCGCACCCGCAGGCCCGGATATTGACCCGTAAAGCGGGACAAACGCGGCAACAGCCAGTAATGCGCGACGCTGGGATAAATCCGCAACTGGATCGTATTCGCCGTTTCTATGTTCAGCAAACGGGCCGTTGCCGTTTCCAGCCCCTCGAAATGCATGGCAATCTCTTGCCCGTAAGCGCGACCAATATCGGTCAGTTTCGCCGACCGGCCATCCCGGTCGAAAAGCGGGACGCCGAGGTAATCCTCCAGCAAAGCTATCTGGCGACTGATCGCCACCTGCGTCACCCCCAGCTCCTGGGCGGCTGCGGTAAATGTGCGGTGCCGTGATGCCACTGCAAAGGCACGCATCGGATTCAAAGGCAACCGCGACAATCCTCGTTCCATAACCTCAGATTTGCCTCATATGATAAATAGCAAGTTCAACAGACTTTTTATCAGGTTACTTTGCAAGCCAAACAGGCACAAGGAAGGTTGCAACATGCATTTTGACCTCACGGAAGATCAACAGATGTTCCGGGACAATGTTGCCCGGTTTGCACGTAGCGAACTGGCGCCGGAGGCGGCCAGACGCGCCCGCGCGCCCGGCTATCCCTGGGAAATTGCAAGGCGCATGGCGGAGCTTGACCTGATGGGCATCCCCCTGCCCGAAACCGATGGCGGCATCGGCGGCACGCTTGTGGATGCGCTGATTGCCTTGCAGACCGTTGCCGAGGCCTGCCCGCGCAGCGGCGACGTGATACAAGCCGGCAACTTCGGTCCCATGCGTACCCTTGCCGAATACGGCACCGCAGATCAGAAGGCCCGCTATCTGGTGCCGATCCTCCAGGGCCGTGCCGTGATGTCCCTGGCGATGACCGAACCCCAGGCGGGTTCCGCCGCGACCGAGATGACAACCTCCGCCACACCAGATGGCAACGGATACCTGATCAACGGCACCAAGATCTTCGGCACGCACAGCAGTGAAGCCGAAGTCTTTCTCGTTTATGTCCGCTTTGGTCCGGGTCCGGATGGCATCGGGTCCGTGCTGATCGAAAAGGGAACGCCGGGTTTCGTCGTGGGACAACCCTCGACCTTCATGAACGGTGAAGACTGGTCACAGCTTTTTTTCGACAACGTCCGGATTCCGGCCGAAAACCTGGTGCTGGGCCCCGGCGGCTTTCGCAAGCAGATGGCGGGTTTCAACATCGAACGGCTGGGCAACGCCGCCCGCGCCGTCGCAGTCGGGCGGCATGCCTTCAACCTTGCCCGCGATCACGCCGCAGAGCGCAAACAATTCGGTCGTGCGCTCTGCGAGTTTCAAGGCCTGCAATGGAAATTCGCAGAGATGTCGCTCAAACTGGAATCCGCGCAGCTTTTGCTGATGCGCGCCGCCGTCAATGCGCGAGACGGCCTGCCGGATGCCCGGGACACGGCCTTGGCCAAACTGGCATGTAACGAAGCGGGATATTTCGCCGCCAATGAGGCGCTTCAGATCATGGGCGGCGCTGGCTTTTCGGAGGAAAGTACGGCGCAATATTGCCTGCGCCGTACCCGGGGATGGATGATCGCCGGCGGCTCTGTCGAAATCCTCAAGAACCGCATTGCCGAGGGCATCTTTGAGCGCCGCTTTCCGCAGAACCCGCAGAAATCTGCCTAGGCTCTGGACCCATTGATTTCTGCATAGCGGCATGATTCACGGTTCAAAAACGAGCGGTGAACATGTCTGATCTA
>NZ_JAPWGV010000012.1:0-149792 GCF_027213915.1 Sulfitobacter sp. G21635-S1 | reverse complement strand
TCCTGCGCTCTCTTGCCTGGAACTGAGCAATTTTGGACTGAAACGGGTGGGCGACAATGAATGTCAACACGACCTAGCCTCTGGGCAGTTTGAGGGCCTTCGCCCGGCCGCCCACGTTCAGCACCAGCTGGTCCCCTCCGATCGCGGCAACAGTGCCGCCTGCGACCTTGTCGCCGATGCCTACACGGGCGATCCGGCCATTGCGCGTGCGGACCAGCGCACCGGGCGCGGCCTCGCTGCCGAAAATGCCGATCAGGGCTGTACGGTCCAGACGGGCCGCCGAGGTGGCCAGGTCGGCCACATTGCGGGGGGTGGGTTGTTGCGGTTCCGTGTCGCTCATTTAACGCCTCTTCGCGCCTTGCGCGTGTTGCCGATTCGTAGGTGAACGGTCAGCTAACAAGGCTGCAGGACAAGGAGAAGGGGGCGCGGTCCGATCAGCCAAGCCCTGCCGAGCGCTGCGCGGGCTTCAGCCGACGGTGCGGGTGAGACGGCGCGACAGATGGTAGCAGAAGGTCATTTGCGCCAGATGGGCGATGGCCTGTTCGGGCAGCGGGCCCTCCAGATCCAGGGCAATCCGCCGCCGCCCGTCGTTTTCCCCGACATCGGGGTAGATGTCGCGCATCCTGGCGGCCAGATCTGTCTTGCAATCGACAAAGAGCATCAGCTGCTGCGGCTGGCCTGCCGACCAGCCCATGCGCAGGGTGCTGCCGGTGCGGGGCGCGCGGGGCCGCCATGCGGGCTGGCCCCATTTCAGGCTTTCGTCCAGCGGCCCGATTTCCGCCTGCTCCGCCGTGTCATGAAACAGGTTCCGGCAGGCCCAAAGCGCGTCGCGCGCGGGTTCCGACCAGGAGGTCATCAGATGCAAAAGCGGGGCAGGGGCGTGGTCCATCCCGCCATCATGGCAGGACCTCATGACAGAAAACGGCAGCAGGTTACTCTGCCGCCGTCTTCATCTTGAAACCTTCCTTGACCTTGTCCGCCGGGGTCACCGGGTATTCCCCCGAAAAACAGGCATCGCAATACTGCGGGCATTTGGCATTGCGCCCCTCCGCCTCGCCCACGGCCCGGTACAGACCGTCTAGCGAGATGAAGCGCAGGGAATCCACCGCCAGATGTTCGCACATTTCGTCTTCGGACATGGTCGCGGCCAGCAGTTTTTCACGCTGCGGCGTGTCGACGCCATAGAAACAGGGCCAGGCCGTGGGCGGGCTGGCGATGCGGAAATGCACCTCGGCAGCGCCGGCATCCAGGATCATTTCCTTGATCTTGCGGCTGGTGGTGCCGCGCACCACGCTGTCATCCACCAGGATCACGCGCTTGCCCTTGATCAGGGCGCGGTTCACGTTCAGCTTCAGACGCACACCCATGTTGCGGATCTGCTCTGTCGGTTCGATGAAGGTGCGGCCCATGTACTGGTTGCGGATGATCCCCATGGCATAGGGAATGCCGGATTCGAGGCTGTAGCCGATGGCGGCGGGTGTGCCACTGTCGGGCACCGGGCAGACCAGATCGGCCTCCACCGGGCTTTCCTTGGCCAGTTCGCGGCCAATCGCCTCGCGGGTTTCATAGACGCTGCGGCCGCCCAGGATGCTGTCGGGGCGGCTGAAATAGACATGTTCGAAGATGCAGAAGCGGGAGGGCTGGCGGCGGAAGGGGAAATGGCTTTCCACGCCATTGGCGGTGATCACGACCATCTCGCCGGGCTCGATCTCGCGCACGAAATCCGCGCCGATGATGTCCAGCGCACAGGTTTCCGAGCTGAGCGCCCAGCCGTCGCCGACGCGGCCCAGCACCAGCGGGCGCACCCCCAGCGGGTCGCGCACGCCGATCAGCTTGGTCCGGGTCATGGCCACGATGGAAAACGCACCTTCGACCCGGCGCAGGGCGTCTTCCATCCGTTCGGGGATGTTGCGCTGCAGGGACCGCGCCATCAGATGGATGATGCATTCGCTGTCAGAGGAGGACTGAAAGATCGAGCCGCGCTCGATCAGCTCGCGGCGCAGGGCATTGGCATTGGTGATGTTGCCGTTGTGGGCGATCGCCGCCCCGCCCATGGCAAATTCGCCAAAGAAGGGCTGCACGTCGCGAATCGCGGTCTGCCCTTTCGATCCGGTGGTCGAATAACGCACATGGCCGATGGCCAGTTCGCCCGGCAGGGTTTCCATCACGGCCTGGCTGGTGAAATTGTCGCGCACATAACCAAACCGCCGCGCCGATTGAAATCCGGCTTCCGGCTGGTAGGAGACGATACCGCCTGCTTCCTGGCCGCGGTGTTGCAGGGCATGCAGCCCCAGAGCAACGAAATTGGAGGCGTCAGCCACGCCGACCACGCCGAAGATGCCGCATTCCTCCTTCAGTTTGTCTTCGTCATCGCCATCGCGAAGGTACGACGTGTCGAAAGGATGGGCAGGTGGCATGATTTTGGTGGTGGGATTGGTCACGGGGGGCAGCTCCGAATCCGGGTGGATGTGCCGCCTATGTAGGGCTCTTGGGGCGCAGTGTCACCCCGCAGCCCGCAGTAGCATGCGGTTTGTTTCGATCATGTGACGTGGATCGGATATATTTGGCGGCAAAGCGGTTCAGGCTCAGGCCCCATTGGGCCTTGATGATGAACATCACACGAAAACGACCTGATCGTCAGGTTTGTGACCCAGGTGCATCATTTTGGCGATATGGCTGTCCGGGTGATGAACGTTAGAAGGCTTTGGCCTTCACGTCATAAGCTGACCGAAAATTGGAAACCGGATCTACACGCAGATCGCAGCGAAGGACCGGAAAGAGTCCAAAGAGACTTAACCACACAGGGCAGCGCCTGACCGCGGGTGGGCAGCGGAACGTCCGTGGGTGCCACTTTATTTCTAATCTTTGGCGTGGGGATGATGAACCGCAATACGGTGAGAAAGCGCCCGCCCATGGGGCGGTCGGGCGCTGCCCGGCGGTGCTGCGCACCTTGACTCCGGGCTTTGGTTGCCAATGATTAACGGCAGCAAAG
The DNA here is from genome assembly GCF_027213915.1 of Sulfitobacter sp. G21635-S1. NCBI lineage: Bacteria > Pseudomonadati > Pseudomonadota > Alphaproteobacteria > Rhodobacterales > Roseobacteraceae > Sulfitobacter > Sulfitobacter sp. G21635-S1. The sequence goes on along the minus strand of NZ_JAPWGV010000012.1, from coordinate 146,800 downwards.
TCCGCATAGCGGCCCTTGCCCCACACCGCGCCCAACGCACCGTTTGGGGCAGAAATGCTAGGTTCAGGCCCCATTGTGCCAAAGCTGCGCGACGTTCCACACTAGACCGGCTGCTGTTGCGGCGATGGATGCGGGGGCAGTTGCGGGGGGATCGCCTGCGCCCCCATGGCCGCGATCCGCCCCGACAGGGTGAACCGGATTGTCGCACCGCCCGTCGTGGGGGAATTGCCAGCGGTGATCGTGCCGCCACGGACCCGGATCATGCGCCTGACCCCGAACAGCCCATAGCCGCTGTCGACCCGGAAACCGCCACCGTTCATCAGTTCCAGCGCGGCCGCGCTGAACCCCTTGCCATTGTCCTCCAGCGTCACGGCGATCTTGTCGTCGGGCAATTGCTCGACCGTGAGATCCATCAGCATCTGCAATCTGCCCGCATGTTTCACCGCATTCTCGATCAGATTGCGCAGGGCGATCTGCATCACCGTCTTGTCGGTCAGCAGCATAGCGGGGGTGACATTGACGCGGTGCCGCTCTTCGGGATCCAGAATATCGCAGATCAGCCGGGTCAGTTCGGTGAGGTCGAAAAGCGTTTCGGCCTCCTGCGCCTCGATCAGATGGGTGTGCATCAGGATGTCATCGATCAGCTTCATGGTCTTGTCGGCAATGCCGTCCATCATGTTGATCATGTCCAGCTTGCCGTCGCCATGGTCGACGAAACCGTCCTTGAGCACCTCGGCCAGCATGGTCACATTGCGCATCGGGGCGCGCAGATCATGGGCTGCCATTGCCACGAATTGTTCCATTTCGGATGCGGCGGTGTGAAAGGATAGCCTTGCCTCCCGCGCACGGCATTCCTCCGTGATGTCAAGTGAAGTGCCGTAAAGCCTGAAAACCCGGCCTTCCGCATCCGTTTCCGGCGAGAGCGTGGTGCGCACCTGGCGGACCGCCCCGGCCAGCGGCAATTGCAATTCGTAGGTCAGGGGTTTGCCGCTGCGGGCAACCTGGCAATGGCGCGACAATGCGCTGCGCCCGTATGCGGTGTCATAGACTTCTGCGGCCGTGCGCCCCAGGTAATCCGAAAGCGGCCGGTCGCTGATCGCACGGGCGCAGGCGTTGAAGGCGCAATAGACAGGCAGCCCGCCTGCTGCCACCTCCAGCACAAAGACGGGGGTGGCGATATGATCCAGATAGGTGAATTGCTCCGCATCGGACATGTGGCTGCTCCCTTACGGGGGCAACCTACAGTTACTTGGATAACAGAATGTTAAGTCCCGGCAGGGATCAGGCGCCGCAGCTGCCGACCAGTTCCTCGTAGCGCGTGGTGATCCAGCCCAGCGCATCCTCGGGGTTCTGTTGTTCGATCTGCCCTGTGAACCGCGCGAAAACGGTGGCCGACCGGCTTTCATCGACCATGGTGAACTGCTGGTCCGGGATGACCGTCTGATAGACGAAAAAGGCAATTGCCACCAGGATGATGCCCCGCGCGACCCCAAAGACAAAGCCAAGCCCCTGGTCCAGGCCGCCCAGGACCGAGCGCTGCACCAGCGAGGAAAACAGCGGCGTGAACAGCGAAACCACGATCAGCGCCACGGCAAAGACGATGGCAAAGGCCCCGATGATGGACAATTCGCAGCTGTCGGCCAGGAATTCGCCCACCACAGGCAGTTCGCGCACCAGCGGTTCGACCTGCGCGGCAAAGAGATAGGCCAGCACGGCGGCGGCAATCCAGCCGACGATCGCCATCAGCTCGCGCACCAGCCCGCGGCCATAGGCCAGAAGCGCGGAAAGCACGATGACCAGCGCGACCACGCCATCAATAATGGTAAACCCGTCCATCTGCTGCCTGCCTTCGTTCCAGGGCGCTAGCCAGCGCCGAAAATTTCACCGACAAAACCGGTCAGATCGCTCAGTTGATTGATCGTGATGCCCGTTGTCCCCACCGCCTTGCCCCCTGCGGGCGCGATTGCGGAGGTAAAACCAAGTTTTTGCGCTTCTTTCAACCTGTTTTCAGTCTGGCTGGCGGGCCGCAGCGCACCAGAGAGGCTTATTTCGCCGAAAACCACGGTTTCTGCAGGCAGGGCGACGTCTTCGCGCGCACTCAGCAGGGCGGCGGCAACCGCCAGATCGGCGGCAGGCTCGGTCACTTTCATGCCGCCCGCGACGTTCAGATAGACGTCAAGCCCGGCAAAGGGGATGCCGCAGCGCGCCTCAAGCACGGCGAGAATCATCGCCAGCCGCCCCGAATCCCAGCCCACCACCGTGCGGCGGGCCTGGCTGTGGGGCGAGGGGGCGACCAGCGCCTGGAACTCGACCAGCACGGGCCGCGTGCCTTCGATGCCCGCAAAGACGACCGATCCGGCAGAAGGTTCGCCGCGTTCGGACAGGAACAGGGCAGAGGGGTTGGTGACCTCGGCCAGCCCCTGGCCGGTCATTTCGAACACACCGATCTCATCCGCGGGCCCAAAGCGGTTCTTTACGCTACGCAGGATGCGGAACTGATGGCCGCGTTCGCCCTCGAAATAAAGCACCGTGTCGACCATATGTTCGACCACGCGCGGCCCCGCGATCTGGCCATCCTTGGTGACATGGCCCACCAGGATGACGGAGGTGCCGGTCCGCTTGGCAAAAGCCGTCAGCTCATGCGAGGCGGCGCGCACCTGGCTGACCGACCCGGGGGCGCTTTCGACGTTGTCGGCCCACATGGTCTGAATGGAATCGATGATCGCCAGCTGCGGGCGTTCCTGATCCAGCGTGGTCAGGATGTCGCGCAGGTTGGTCTCTGCCGCCAGTTTCACCGGGGCATCCGACAGCCCCAGCCGCTGGGCGCGCATGCGGACCTGTGCGCTGGCCTCTTCACCGCTTATGTAGATGGTTTTCAGCCCGTTGCGCGCGAATTGCGCCGCCGCCTGTAACAGCAGCGTCGATTTGCCGATGCCCGGATCGCCACCCACCAGAATGGCCGAGGCTGCGACCAGACCGCCCCCCAGTACCCGGTCAAGCTCGGCGATCATGCTCTCACTGCGGGGCGGCGGGGCCTCTTCGGTGCTCAGATCGGTCAGCGTCATCGCGGACCCGCGCCGCGCACCCAGCGATTTGCTGGGCGGGCCTGCGGAAATGCCGCGGTCCTCCTGAATGGTATTCCAGTCGCCGCAGCCATCGCAGCGCCCCGACCATTTGTTGTAGGTCGCGCCGCAGGCCGTGCAGGAGAAGGTCTTGCTTGGTTTTGCCATGCAGCCTTGTGCCCGTGGCCGGAAGAGAGGTCAAAGGAAAACGGGCTGCTCTGCGGTCCGGCCGGACATTGTCGAAACGCCCGTGGATGACATGCGCCTGCCCGGGTCTCGGCGCAGCCTTTGGCGTCTGGGCAGCGATTTTTTTGAAAAAATCGGTCCGGAGTTTTTGAAAACTCCGGCACGTGGCCACGGTCGGACACGGGGGAAGATCCGTTTTCTTTGAAGAAAACGGTCCGGACTTTTTGAAAAGTCCGCTTGCGTTTCGTCGCGTGACGGCGGGCACCCGATCCTAGGCGTTGAAGTTCAGCCGCAGGCCCGGTTCGGGCCAGCGCGCGTGGTAAAGGCAGCCGGTGCCTGACGCCGTGATCCATGCGTCGCACATGTCAGGCCCGCCAAAGCAGATATTGGTGACATAGGGATCACCCGGTCCGGCAACATAGCGCACCGGCCCGCCGTCCACCGGCACGATGCTGATGCCCCCGCGCATCAGGGTGGCGACACATATCGCCCCGTTTGCCTGCACCGCAAGACTGTCCAGCAACTGGTAATCGGGCAGGGTGGTGAGCAACCTGCCCGGCATGGTGTAGGGATGCGGCGCGATCTTGCCGGGTGCCAGCAGATCATAGCTCCAGACCCGTCCGGTGCGGGTTTCGGCCACATGCACGGTCTTGTCATCCGGCGAGAGCCCAATGCCGTTGGGCGTGATCATCGGTGCATGGACCCGCGTGATCCGGCTGCCATCCGGCATGGCGTAGTAAAAGGCCCCGTGATGCACATATTCGGGCGTGGTTTTGCCCAGATCGGTGAAATAGAAGCCACCCTCCCTGTCAAAGACGATGTCATTGGGGCCGCGCAGGGGCTGGCCGTCGCAGGCGTCATACAGCGTCTCGAACGCGCCGGTCGCCGGGTCGACCCGCTGGATCGAGCCGCTGACATAGGCATCCGGCGTGCCGATGGGGCGGGTGATCTCATCACCCTCGGTCCAGATGAAACCGCCATTGTTGCAGACATAGATCATCCCGTCCGGCGCCACCGCCGCACCATTGGGGCCACCACCCAGTTCGGCAATGACCACCTTGCGCCCATCCGGCAGAACACGGGTCAGGCGCTGACCGCGTATCTCCACCAGGATAATTGATCCGTCATCCATGGCGATCGGCCCTTCGGGAAAGTCGAGCCCCTCGCAAACCCTGGTCAGCTTCACATCCATCTCATCCTCCCGTTGGCTCGGCCCAGAACAGCATGCGGGTCCTGCCAGCGCAATGGACATGGGCGGACTTCTGTGGCTGTCTTGGCCCGAACATCGCATGAGGGAGGAAACCATGGGGACACTGACAGGAAAGACCGCCTGGGTCACAGGTGCCGGTGGCGGCATCGGGGAGGCGGCGGCCAGGGCTTTGGCGGCCAGCGGTGCCCATGTCGTGCTCTCCGGGCGGCGGCAGGCAGAGCTTGACCGCGTCGCGGCGGCGATCACCCAGGCGGGCGGCGCGGCGGAGGCGCAGAGCCTGGACGTGGTTGACGCCGATGCAACGCAAAAGATCTGCGATGATGTGATGGCCCGGCGCGGGCGGATCGACATCTTCATGGCCAATGCAGGCATCAACGTGCCCAACCGCGCGGTGAACGCCATCACCGCTGCCGATTTCGCCAGGGTGGTGGACATCAACCTGAACGGCGTCATGAACGGTGTCCTCGCCGTCCTGCCGCAGATGCGCGCCCGGGGGGCGGGCACGCTGATCCTGACCTCCTCCTGGGCGGGTCGGCACCCGTCGCGCCTGACGGGGCCTGCCTATACCGCGTCAAAACACGCGGTTGTGGCGCTGAGCCATTCGATCAACCAGGACGAGGGCGTGAACGGCATCCGCTGCACCGCCCTGATGCCCGGCGAGGTGGCGACACCGATCATGCAGCAACGCCCCAAACCGCCGTCAGAGGAAGACATGGCCCGGATGCTTCAGGCCGGGGACATTGGCGCGATGGTCCGCTACATCGCCGAAGCCCCGCCCCATGTCTGCATCAACGAGGTGCTGATCAGCCCCACTTGGAACCGCAGCTTTACCGGCGTTGCGGAAATGGGCGGGATGAAGCTGTAACGGCGCGCTGCCGCGGAACCGAACTCGCAGGCTCCCGCCCGGCCTGCGCCTCATATTGCGCCGCGCCCTTTCGGGCCGGTGCCGCACCGCGCTCAAAGGCCCAATCTTCAAAGTCAGCTCAATGAACCGTCGCGCAGCCCTTCCACGACGAAGGGCTGCGCGACGCGTTTCAGCCCGCGGTGAGCGCGGCGATGATCTGATCCGCCGCCGCTGCCGCCTTGGCGCGCATTTCTTCGTCATTCGCATCCTGGATCGGATGCGGCACCAGCACGTAACGCGCGTCATTCATGCCCAATGCGCGGCGCTGCGATTCTGCGGCCTGTCCGAATTCGCTCGATGCGACGGCGACTGCCGGGATTCCCTGGATTTCAAACCAGACGTTGTCGTGCATACTGCACGTCGTACAGGAACCTCAGTCGGCCAGAGCCTCGATCAGAAAGTCGCATTCGTCGCGGATCTCATGGCGCAGCGCATCGGGGCAGGGTTTGGCAAAGGTGGGCTTGGTATAGCGCCGCGTGGCGATGCCAGGGGCCTTTTCCGCCAGCAGACCTTCGAGCGCATCCAGAAACACGTTGCCGCGCGGCTTGCTGATGTCCAGCAGGCCGATCACCCCCGACAGGCTGTCCGGACGTTCCGCCACCTGCCGCTCTACCGGGGTGCGTTCGTCCGTGGGGTCGAGAATTGTCGTCATAGGCGTTCTCCTCTGTCCGTAGCCTAACCCAGATCAATCTTTCTGGAAACCGAGATGGAGCCGACCTCCCCCGTGGCCCAGCCGTGGAACGCGGAAGAGAATTTGCCCGCATCCGACCCGGCCACCACGATATGGATGTACTCTTTACCGGCAAATTTCGGGGCCGGACGGTCGAGCATCTCCGGCGTCATCCCGGCGGCGGCAGCGGGCAGGATCCCGGCACCGGAGCGGTCATCGGCCAGCATGTCCCGCAGGGGCCGCGACGTGACCTGTTGTATCCGGTCGCGCAGGCAGCCCTTGTCCCATGGGCCGTCCCGCATCAGCGTGTCGATATGTTCCGGGCAGATCACCAGCAGCGCATCGATGGGCAGATTGTGCATCTTGGGCAGGAATACCCCTTCCAGCCCCATGCCCAGCGACCCCGCGATCTGCTCCGGGCTGCGCGAGGTCTGGTCCACGATATGAACCGGCCCGCCGGTCATGGCAAAGACGGTCACCACCGAATCCTCCCGGTCGAACCCACGTTCCACATGCAGCGGCTCCCAGGGCGCGCGTTCTTCCCATTCCGCGAAACACATGGTGAATTTCATCGGATTGCCCAGGGTGGAGCGTTCGACGCCACCGGTCGAGGCACCCCCGACATTGCGCACCACCAGCCGCAGCGCGCGCCCGATGGTGGCATTGGCGCGGTTGCCCGCCCCCAGCGCGCCCAGCTTCATGTTCATGCCGATCTTTTCCCGGATCGGGCCGTTGACGACCATCACCGGGGCCGCACCCATCGTGGTCGCGGTGACACCGTGGATGTTGAAGGCATCGGTGCAGACCGCCTCGACCCCCGCGATGACCACGGGCAGATACTCCGGTTTGCACCCGGCCATCACCGCGTTGATCGCGATCTTCTCCACCGTGGCCTCGCCCATGTTGGGCGGCACGATGGCCACCACCTCCTGCGCGTCGCGGTGGGTGCCTGCCAGCATCCGCATCACCCTTTCGGGCGTGGGCGGCACCAGCGGCAACCCGTCAGAGAACCCCTGGTCGAACATGAACTCCGCCACATCATCGCCGCTGGCGATCTCGATGCGCCGCGCACGGATCGGGCTGCCCTCCGCCTCGGCGCGCAGCTTGTCGAACATTTCGGGGTCCAGGTGTTTGGAACCGCATCCGGGCCGCCAGGCGGGCAGGCCCTGCCAGTCGACCTGAGCGACCGGCGTGCCGGTCCGTGCTGCCAGTTCGGCGCCCAGCGCCTCCCAGTCGCTGCGCACGAACCCTTCGAAACGGGTCGTGCTGCTGCCCCCGGCATCGCAAAGGAATACCGAAGGGACGCTTTCGATGTCCCAGGCAAAGGCCGTCTTGCAGGCGCGGTCATCCAGGACCGGCATGCTCAGCCCATGGCGCCGGGCGAAAACCGTGCTGTCATCGCCCGACTGCGACACCAGCAGGACATCCAGAGCCGACCCATGGGCGCGGTAAAAGGCCTCCAGCACCGGGCCTGCCGTATTGCAGGTCTCGCAGTCTTCCTTGACGAAACAGACAAGGGCGCGGCGCCCGGTCGGAAAGCTGTGGCTATCCCCTGCCAGATCCGCCAGCGAAAAGCCGGGTGGTGAAAACTCTGCTGTCTCGTTCGGCATCCCGGCCCCTCCCTCTGGTCGGGGCTCAATGTGGCCTATCCTGCGGCGATGTCCAGTGGCGGAGGTGGATGGGAATCGAACCCACCACACGCCGTTGCGACGCGTCCATGGTTTTGAAGACCAGGGAAGCCACCAGACTCCTGTCACCTCCGTATGGCCCTGACCCTGAGCGCCAGTTTCATTGTTCCCCAAATATACCACGGGGGTCCGGGGGTGTGAAACCCCCGGTGCGCCATCCCCTCAATCCGCGCCGGGGCCGAGGTCGCGCAACCGGGCAAGATCTTCCGCCATCCCGCGCCGGTCATCCGCGCGGATGGTGACGCCAAGGGTATCGAAATGCTCCAGCAGGGGCACGATGACACGCCGGGTTGTCGCAAGTGCCGCGCGGGCTTCGCCGGTGGTGAAGGAGGCAGGCGGCGGGAAGGCCGTGCGCAGGGCCATTGCCGCCGCGCGCAGGGTCTCGCCGTGCAACACCACGGTCTGTTTCAGTGCCACATTGGGCAGGGCGGCCAGCTCATCGCGCGCGACCAGCAGATCCAGCAGATCCTGATCCTCCGATCCGCTCAGAACCTGCGACAAGGCGGGCGGCGTCAGCCCGCCACTGCGGAAGGCCTGCCCGATCCCGGCCAGCCGGTCCAGCTGCGCAGGCGTCAGCGCTGCCATCGGATCGTGCTGCGCCAGGGCCAGGCCGCGATCCGACTGGCGGCAGGTGCCATCACCGATCAGCCCCTGCCGGACATGGCGCAGCAGGTCAGGCGCGCGGGTGCGGGGGCTGAGCGCTGACAGCGGCACTGCCGGTCTTGCCGGATGGCGGGCGTGATGCGCGGCAATGGCGTCCAGCATCGCCCTGCGGCAATCGGCGATGGCATCGGCTGAGGTGATCCTGCCCGGGGCAAACGCAACCACCCCGGGGCCAAGCGCCGCGCGCAGGCTTGTGGCATCTTTCCGCGCGAGCCTTGCCACCTCCTGCAGGTCCGCGGCACCACCATGGGCGGCAATCAGGGCAAGGGCGAGTTCCGTCACATCACCCGCCAGGGCGGCGCGGAGCACCTGCTGACGCGCCCCGTCTCCGGCCCGCGCCTGGGCCGCCTGCGGGTCGAGCACAACCGCGCCCCCCAGGGTCAGGGGCGGGGACAGGCGGCGCAGGATGGCATGTTGCCCGGCACGGGCCATGACCGGATGCCGGAACCGCAACTGGGCAAAGCCCTGCGCGCCCGCCGCCAGCCGGCCCACACCAAAAAGCCGGATCTGCGCCACGGCATGGGCGGTGCCGACATGCATCCGCACCTCCTGCATATGTTTCAGCCCTGCCGCTTCCAGCAGCGTCAGCTGCACATCCATACAGGTCGATGCAGGACCCGCCGCCGCATCACAGAGGACCGCACCGCGCGGCACATCCTCAACCGCAACCCCGCGCAGGTTTGCCGCCGTGCGCCCACCCGCCGTGACTTCCTCCTGCGCCTGGTCCCGGCTGTGCAGCCCCCGGATGGTCACCGGCAGGGCACCCGGTTGCAGCAGCAACGCCGCCCCGGGCGTCGATGCGCCGCCCAGCAGCGTTCCCGTGACGACGGTGCCGCGGCCGGGCAGGGAAAAGGCCCGGTCAACCGGCAGATAGGGATCGGTCGGCAGGGGCCCGATGGGCACCCGCCGCGCCAGGGCTTCGATCGCCCCCTGCAGCGCCTCCACCCCGATGCCGGTCACCGAGGAACAGGGGAGCATCGGCGCCCCGGCAAAGGCGGTCCCGGCAAGCCCGTTGCGGATGGCGTCCAGCCTCGCGTCCAATGTGCCGGGGGGCAGCAGATCGCATTTGGTCACCGCGATGACGGCATCTGCAAGGCCAAGCAGGCCCGCAATCTCAAGGTGTTCGCGGGTCTGGGCCGCGATGCCATCGACGGCGGAAATCACCACCAGGGCGGCCCGCGCGCCCGCTGCCGCCGAAATCATCGCCTGCACGAAATCGCTGTGGCCCGGCGCATCGACAAAATCGACCGTGCCGCTGGCATAGGTGCGATGGGCATAGCCTGCCACGATGGACAGGCCGCGGGCTTTCTCCTCGGCCAGCCGGTCGGTGTCGATCCCGGTCAGCCGCTGCACCAGAGCGGTCTTGCCATGGTCCACATGGCCGATCACCACAAGGCACAGGGCCGCCATCAGCGCAGGATCGCGGCAAAGGCATCCGCGATCAGGGGCAGTTCATCGTCCTCAACGCTGCGCAGGTCCAGCAAAAGCCGGTCCTGCGCGATCCGTCCGATCACCGGCGGCCTGCCCCGGCGCAGCGCAGCACTCAGCGCCGCTGCGGTGAAACCTTCCAGACGCAGGGACAGGGCCACGCTGGGCAGGTCCTGCTCGGGCAGCGTGCCGCCGCCGACGCGGGCCGAGGTGGCCTCTGTCCCGATATCGGTGACCCCAGCGGCGGCCAGCCTTTCCGCCAGGGCGGCGGCACGGGCGGCGACCGTCTCCTGCGGCGCCGACAGCATCCGCAGCACCGGCACCTCCTGCAATGGATCATGCGGCGCGCGGTAAAGGCGCAGGGTCGCCTCAAGTGCGGCAAGCGACAGTTTGTCGATGCGCAGCGCGCGCATCAGCGGATGCGCCTTCAGCTCTGCCACGATGTCCTGCCGCCCGGCAATGATACCGGCCTGCGGCCCCCCCAGCAGCTTGTCGCCCGAGAACATGACCAGATCGACACCGGCCTTCAGCACATCGGCCACCACCGGCTCGTCGCTCAGCCCGAAGGGGGTGAGGTCAACCAGCACGCCGCTGCCAAGGTCTTCCATCAGGATCACCCGGCGCTCCCTGGCCAGTCGGGCAAGCGCCTGCCTGTCGGGTGCTGCGGTAAAGCCCACGATCCTGAAATTGCTGGTATGGCTCTTGAGCAGCACGGCGGTATTGTCGTCGATGGCATTGGCGTAATCCGCCACCCGCGTCTTGTTGGTCGTGCCGACCTCGCGCAGCTGCGCACCGCTTTGCGCGATCACGTCGGGCAGTCGGAAGGACCCGCCGATCTCGATCAGCTCCCCGCGCGAGGCCACCACATTGCGCCCGCCTGCGGTGGCCATCAGGCTCAGCAGGACGGCAGCGGCGCAATTGTTGACCACCACGGCGGCCTCTGCGCCGGTCAGCTCCCGGATCAGCCGCTCCACATGGGCATGGCGCGAGCCGCGCTTGCCGGTTTCGAGGTCGAGTTCAAGGTTGCTCGCATCCGCTCCGGCCGCCGCCAGCGCCGCAATGGCCTGTGGTGCCAGCCGGGCGCGTCCCAGGTTGGTGTGGATGATGATCCCGGTCGCATTGATCACCGGGCGCAGCGATGGCGCGCGCGCTGCCGCGATCCGCTGCGCCACCGAGGCGGCAAAATCGGCCCCGGCAAAATCGGGCAGGGCGGCGGGCGGATCCGTGCTCAGCAGGGCAGCCCGCAGATCGGCAATGACGCTACGTAACGCGGCGCGCGTTTCGGCACGGCTGAAGCCCTGCGACAGCGCAGCAATGCTCGGCTGCGACAGCAGTGCCTCGATCTGGGGCAGGTCTTTCAGGTTTGCGGTCATATCGGGCCCTTCAAAACTGGTGACATGCCCTGCATAGGCCAGGGGCGGCGGCGGGTCGAGGTGCGACAGAAACAGGCGTCCGCCGGGCCCCGTGATGTGCTCCGGACGCTGCGATGTGGTGTTGACTCCCGAAAGCCATGCTTCATATCTTGTTCCGTATGGCGGAATTGAATTTCGCACGAGGGAGAGACAAGACCAAATCAAGTTCAGAACGCTTTCTGCTGTGGGGGCGTTACGACATTCCGGGGAGGAATCTATGTACTACATCAAGACGACGATCGCGGCGCTGGGCCTGACGGCCACCATGGCGACCGCGCAGGATTTTGATCTGCCCAAGCAAATGAGCTGGACGGCCTATGACACCGGTTCGGCCGGTTACAACCAGGCCGTTGCCATCGGGGCAGCGCTTCAGGATGCGGCGGGGGTGAACCTGCGCGTGTTGCCGGGCAAGAACGACGTGTCGCGGACAGAGCCGCTGCGGCAGGGCCGGGTGGAATTCTCTGCCACCGGCGTTGGCGGCAGCTTCATGGCGCAGGAGGGCGTGTTTGACTTCGGTGCGGAGAACTGGGGCCCGCAGCCCATTCGCGTGCTGATGGCCAACAACGGCGGCGCGATCAACCTCGCTGTCGGCGTGGCAAACGACCTTGGCATCAAGGAATTTTCCGACCTCAAGGGCAAGCGCGTGGCCTATATCGTCGGCGCGCCCGCGCTGAACGTGAACACCGAAGCCTATCTCGCCTATGGCGGTCTGACATGGGATGACGTGGAGCGGGTCGATTTCGGCGGTTTCGGCGCCAGCTGGACCGGGCTGATCGAAAACCAGGTCGATGCGGCCTTCGCCTCCACCAACTCCGGCAAGGCCTATGAGGCCGAAGCGGGGCCGCGCGGGCTGTTCTGGCCGCCGATTGACCCCGACAATGCCGAAGGTCTGGCCCGGATGACCGCCATCGCGCCCTTCTTTACGCCGAACAAGGCCATGGTCGGGGCCACCATCGATGGCACCGACGGCTATCAGGGGGCGGGCTATGCCTATCCGGTTCTGACCGCGATCGAGGCCACCGATGCGGATCTCGTTTACAACATGACCAAGGCGATGGTCGAACTCTTCCCGCAGTATGACGGCAAGGCACCGGGCATCGGCGGCTGGGCCATGGACAAGCAGGACATGGAGTGGGTGGTTCCCTACCACGAGGGTGCAATCCGCTATTACACCGAAGCGGGTGTCTGGACCGATGCGGCACAGGCGCATAACGACAAGCTGATTGCCCGTCAGGCCGCCCTGGCAAAAGCCTGGGAAGAAACCAAGGCCGCCAACCCCTCTGACTGGGAAGCAGCCTGGGCCGAAGCCCGCCGCAAGGCGCTGGCAGATGGCGGTTTCGAAGTCGTCTTCTGATCCTCGCGACATGTAACTGAACCGGCCGGCGTTTTCGCCGGCCGGTTTGCCCTGCGCACTCCCCCAATTCGTGAGCCAGCCGATGACCGAGCAGAACAAGAACACCGCCACAAAAGCGGTCGAAGAAGTCGCAATCGACGGGGAGACCCCGGCAGAGCGCATCACCGGGCCCGCCCGCTGGGTCGTCATCACCGGCACGCTTTTGTCGCTGGTGCTGGTGGTCAACCAGCTGTTCAACACGCAGCTTTTCGGGCTGGTGCTGATCGAGGGGCGCTATCTGTATCTTTTGGGCGGGATTTTCCTGGCCCTGACATTCCTGATTTTCCAGATGCGCGGTGGCAAGGGCGGCAGGCCCTCCCTGCTGGACTGGGCGTTTTTCGCGGCTTCGCTTGCCTCTACCTGGTATCTGACCCAGACCGCACAGGCGAACCTGTCGCAGGGCTGGGAATATGCCGCCCCCGAGACGGCGCAATATGTCTCGGTTGTCTTCTTCTTTCTGATCCTTGAGGCGACGCGCCGCGCGGGCGGGTTGATCCTGTTCCTGATCGTGACGCTCTTTGCCTTTTACCCCACCTTTGCCGGGCATGTGCCGGACCCGTTCTCGGGTTTCCAGAGCACCTTCATGCAGACCGTGCCCTATCACATCTATTCCGCCGAAAGCTCTTTCGGCATTCCGATGAAGGCCTTCGGCGGCGTCGTCATCGGCTTCATCCTGTTCGGGGCGGTGCTGCAACGCACCGGCGGCGGGCAGTTCTTCAACGATCTGGCGCTTGGGCTGGTCGGCGGCTACCGGGGCGGTGCCGCCAAGGTCTCGATCTTTGCCAGCGGTTTCATGGGGTCCATGTCGGGCTCTGTCATCTCGAACGTGCTGACCACGGGTGCCGTGTCGATCCCGGCGATGCGCAAGACCGGCTTTTCCGCCAAGACCGCCGCCGCGACAGAGGCCTGCGCCTCCACCGGCGGGGTGCTGATGCCGCCGATCATGGGGGCCACGGCCTTTGTCATGGCGTCCTTCCTGTCGCGCCCCTATGTGGAGATCGCGCTGGCCGCCGCCATTCCCAGCATCCTGTATTACTGGAGCCTTTTTGCCCAGATCGACGCCTATTCGGCCCGGCGCGGTCTGCGTGGCCTGCCCAAGCCGGATCTGCCGCGGCTCAAGGAAGTGATGATCGAGGGCTGGCCCTATATCTTTGTCTTCGCGCTGCTGCTCTACATGATGATCGGGCTGCGCAAGGAATCCTCCGCGCCCTTTTATGCCACTGTCCTGTTGCTGATCGTGAACCAGTTCCGCGCCCGCTTCCGCCTGAACGGGCAGCGGCTGGGCAATATGATCGTGGGCGTCGGCATGGGGCTGGCAGAGCTGACCGCCATCCTGCTGGGTGTCGGCCTGATTGTCGGCTCCTTCTCGGCCACCGGGCTGGCCGGCACGCTGGTCAATGAACTGGTCTTCCTGGCCGGGGACAACACGCTTGTCCTGCTGCTGATGGGGGCGCTGACCGCCTTTATCTTCGGCATGGGGATGACGGTGACCGCCTGCTACATCTTTCTGGCCGTGGTGCTGGCCCCCGCGCTTGAGGCGGGCGGGCTGAACCAGCTCGCGGTGCACCTGTTCATCCTCTACTGGGGCATGGTCAGCTATATCACGCCGCCCGTGGCGCTGGGCGCCTTCGCGGCCTCCACCATGGCCGGGTCCAACCCCATCGCCACTGGATTCGAGGCGATGCGCCTGGGTGGGGTGATCTATATCGCGCCCTTCTTCTTTGTGCTGAACCCTGCGCTGATCGGCCAGGCCCCGGCATGGGAGGTCACGGTCGCACTGAGCTGTGCGCTGATCGGCGTGGCGATGATTGCCTCGGCACTCCAGGGCTACATCAGCCTGATCGGCCCGTTGCGCGGCAAGTTCGAACTGCCGCTGCGGGTCCTGCTGTTCTTTGGCGGTGTCCTGATTGCTGCACCGCACACCGAACTGCTGGACTGGGGCTACAGCCTGTCGTTCATCGTCGGTGCCGCGCTTTGTGCTCTGCCGATCCTGCTGGCATGGCGCGCAAGACAGACCGAACCAACAACAGCCTGACCGTCATGATACCCATCAACCCACCTGTTGGCGACACGCCCCCCACCGAAACCATCGTCGCGCGTGTCCGCGCCAATGCCGCCGCCCATCCCGACCGGATGGCGCTGGTCTGTGGCGATGAGAAACTGACCTGGGGCGCCTTTGATACCGGGATCAACCGGGTGGCCAATCTGCTGCTGGGGCGGGGGCTGCAAAAGGGGGACAACGTGGCGATCCTGTCGCCCAATTCGATCCCCTATGCCACGCTTTTCATGGGTATCCTGCGGGCGGGCGGATGCGTCACGCCGCTCTCCTCCATGGCCTCGCCCGAGGCGCTGCAGAAAATGATCGCGGATTGCGGTGCGAAGGCGATCTTTGTCGCGGAGGCCTACCGCGGCCTGCTGGACGGGTTTCTGGGCGACATGGAACTTCACCGCTTCGCGCTGGATTTCGCGGCGGCGGGCTATGATGGCTATGAGGCCGCACTGGCGGGGGCCGGGACCTCTGATCCGATGGTGCCCATCGACATGAAGGACCCCTTCAACCTGATCTATTCCTCGGGCACCACCGGCACCCCCAAGGGCATCGTGCACGACCACCTGATGCGCGCCGCCCAGATGGACCGGGTCACGCCCAACGGCTATGACGCGGAGGCCCGCACGCTGCTGTCCACGCCGCTATATTCCAACACCACAATCGTGGCCTTTGTCCCGACCCTGTTCGGCGGATCGACCGTGTACCTGATGCCGAAATTCGATGCGCGCCGCTATCTGGAAATCGTGCAGCGCGAACAGATCACCCATACCATGCTGGTGCCTGTGCAATACAAACGCATCATGGATGTGCCCGATTTCGACAGTTTCGATCTGTCCTCCATGCGGATGAAATTCTCGACCTCCGCACCGCTGCGCGCGGATGTCAAACGCGATGTGCTGGCGCGCTTTCCCGGCAAGCTGATCGAATACTACGGGCTGACCGAAGGCGGCGGCGTCACCGTTCTGGTCGCGGATGAGCACCCCGACAAGCTGCATACCGTGGGCAAAGCCGCGCCGGGCAATGAAATCCGACTGATCGACGTGCAGGGGAACGAGGTGCCGCCGGGGCAGGTCGGCGAAATCTGCGGACGTGGCCCCACCATGATGGCAGGATATTTTGGCCGCGACGACCTGACGGCGGATTACATCTGGCGTGACGCCGCAGGCCATGTGTACTTTCGTTCCGGCGATATGGGCCATCTGGACGAAGACGGCTTTCTCACCCTGTCGGATCGCAAGAAGGACATGATCATTTCGGGCGGGCTGAACATCTATGCCAATGATCTGGAGCTGGTGCTGCTGGATGACCCGGATGTGACCGATGCCGCCGTGATCGGCGTGCCGTCCGAGGCCTGGGGAGAAACCCCGCTGGGCCTTGTGGTGCGGCGCGAGGGGGCATCGCGCGGGGCCGAAGAGATCTTGACGCGGGCCAATGCCAAACTGGGCAAAAGCCAGCGCCTGTCGGCGGTCGAGCTGCGCGATGCCTTGCCGCGCAGCACCATCGGGAAAATACTGAAGAAGGACTTGCGGGCCCCCTATTGGGCTGCAGAAAAGGAAAACACGTGAAAGACGATCACATGAACGGCGCCGAGAGCCTGGTGCACAGCCTGCTGGCCAACGGGGTGGAGGTCTGTTTCACCAATCCCGGCACCTCCGAGATGCATTTTGTCGCGGCATTGGACCATATTCCGGGCATGCGTTCCATTCTGGCCCTGCAGGAGGCCGTCGCCACCGGGGCCGCTGACGGCTATTACCGCATGGCGCGCAAACCCGCCTCGACGCTGCTGCACCTGGGGCCGGGGCTGGCCAACGGGGTCTCCAACCTGCACAACGCGAAAAAGGCCGGTTCCGGCGTGGTGAACATCGTTGGCGAACATGCCTCCGGCCATATTGCGCTGGATGCGCCGCTGACCGCCGATATCGAAGGCATCGCGCGCCCGGTTTCGCATTGGGTGCGCACATCGGGTTCTGCCGCGGCCGTGGGCCGGGATGCCGCAGAAGCGGTGCAGGCCGCCATGACAGCACCAGGACAGATCGCGACCCTGATCCTGCCCAGCGACACCGCCTGGGATGCAGGCGGCAGCCCGGCGGCGGCGCTGGAGGCCCCCGCACCGGCGCCCTTTGACGAAACCATGCTGGCGCAGGCCTCTGCCGCATTGGACGGGCCGGAAACCCTGCTGCTGCTGGGCGGCACGGCGCTGACCGAAGAGAACCTTGAAACCGCAGGGCGGATCGCCGCGAAAACCGGCTGCATGCTGTTGTCGGAATGGTCCAACGCGCGGCTGGAACGCGGGGCAGGGCGGGTGGCCATTGGCCGCGTGCCATATCCCATCGACATGGCGCTGAAGGTGCTGGAGCCCTTCAAGCGGATCGTCCTGATCGGGGCGCGCGCACCCATCGGCTTTTTCGCCTATCCCGGCAAGCCCGCGATCCTGACCCGCGAGGGGGCCGAGATCGTGACTTTGGCCGACGCAGGCGCGGATCTGGGCGCGGCGCTGAGTAGCCTCTGCACGGCACTGGCGGCGTCCGACACGCCCCCCGCCCATGTGGCCCGGCATGATCTGCCCGATGCGCCCAGCGGCACCATTGATCTGGAGAAGCTGGCGGCCTGCATCGCCCGTGCGATTCCGCAGGATGGCATCGTGGTGGACGAATCCGTGACAACGGGCCGGGCGTTTTCCCCCGCGACCATGGGGACGGCGCGCCATACCTGGCTGAACAACTGCGGCGGCTCCATCGGCTATTGCCTGCCCGCCGCCATCGGCGCGGCGATTGCCTGTCCGGACCGCCGGGTGATGGCGCTGACCGGGGACGGCTCGGCGATGTACACGGTGCAGGCGCTCTGGACCATGGCGCGGGAAAACCTGGACATCACGACGCTGGTCTTTGCCAACCGCAGCTACAAGATCCTGCGGGGCGAGCTGACCAATGTGGGCGTCGGCAACCCCGGGCCCCGTGCTATCGACATGCTCAGCCTCGACCGCCCGGCGCTGGATTGGGTGCAGATGTCGCACTCCATGGGGGTGGATGCCGTCCGGGTGACCACATGTGAAGACCTGGAAGCCGCCTTGCAAGACGGGCGGACCCGCAAGGGCCCCAGCCTGATCGAAGTGGTGCTCTGACCGGGATTTCCGCCCTCAACGGGCCGCGTGTGACCTGAGGTGCAGGCCGGGGAGCGCCCGACCTGGAGGGCGTTCTGGACCAATGTGCGGTCCAGAGCCTAAACACTCAATCCGGTCGTGATTTCCGGTCGTGATTTGGCAGAGGGCACAAAATCGCCCTCCCGTCACGCCAAAGGCGTGCCGATTCCACACGGCGCAGCTTGCGCGAGAATGGCGGAAACGAAATGCGCACCATTTTCCACTGCCCCCGGATGGCTTGCGATCCGGTTCGCACCCGGCCCCGCCCCCGTCAAACCGCAGCTTTGCCTTCGGCAATACGGCGGGTGCGAAACTCTGACCTCGCAAGATGCTGCGAAGTATCAAAAAGTGAAAATGCCTCGCCAAAGGGAAGGCCGCCCTCGGGGTCGGGCGCGAACCTGCCGTTGAGCGCTGTATTCAATGAACCGAACTTTGAGTCCGGGTGACTACAGCGTTTCGGGATGAACTTGAAACATCCAACATCACTTTTCGCGTTCGAGTGCAGGGAGAGACAGCGAACAAGTGATTCAGGTATATCCCGAAGCGCTATCGGGGTCAGGCGGCCAGACCAACGCAATGCCATGGGCCGCCGCCAGATCGGCCTCGCCCTGCGACACCGGCCGGTAAGAGACAAATTCGCTGCCCGAACAGGCGGGCAGCCCCAGGGCGGCAATCAGCGGCGCGTCATACTGGCCGGAGAGCAGCAGAATGCCCTCGCGGGCCAGATGATCCCGGGTGCCCCTGCCATTGTCCGACCGGATGCGCCGCATGAAATCCTGTTGCTGGGCCACCGCCTCGACCACGTCGCGGGTGATCGGCGCGCGCTGCACCGCGCGAAACAGATTGGCCATGCGCTGATTGCCCGACGTCCCTGCAAAGATGCCTTCGATCACATCGGCGGGAACCCTGCGCCAGAAGTTCGGCGGATAGGGATGATCCAGCAGCATCCAGAAGATATTGGCGAACCCCGGCGCCGATACGCTTTTCTTGGAATCCTTGTTCTGGCCCAGGGTCAGATATTCCGGACGTGCCACGATCAGACCGAGGTAGCAGCGCGCGCGAAGCTCATCGGCGGCCACAAGGATGCAGGGATGGCCGATGGCTTCGGTCGGGATCATCCAGTTGCTGCCCATCGTGTTCTTGATGTCCACGTCATGCCCGAGAATGACAGTGTCCAGCCTGCCTTTGGGCAGTGACAGCATCGCGCGCAGCTCAATCTCGACCCGCGTGCCGATATAGGTCTTTTCGGTCTTTTCCAGCTCATCGTAAGAGCGCCGCCCCGTCTTGGGGGTCATGATCACATCATCGACGCATTGGCGCAGCATGGCCGAGAACCCGGCGGCCAGCGCCCCGGCCCCGCCCGCGCGTTTCGTGATCTCATCCGCGATTGCGCTCAGCAGGTCGTAATCGCGGTGACCCGCAAGAACGATGCTTTCTGGGATGGTCTTTTTCAAAGGCCCGCCGCTCTGACTTTCGGTTGTGTCTCAGCACGCTGTCACAGGCGGGCGGCTGTGGAAAGCCTAGCCGTTGACCACGCGCAGCACGCGCTTGCGCAGCACTTTTGCGATCTGACCCGATACCGCCTGCGCAACCGGCGGCGGAAAGGCATTGCCGACCTGGCGATAGGCATTGGTCTTGGCCCCGGTAAAGTGCCAGTCGTCCGGGAAACCCTGAATCCGCGCCACCATCGGGACCGTCAGGCGCGGCATCCCCGTGAAAAAGCGATCGGGTGCCTCGGGCGCAATGGTCCGCCCCTCGACGCCCAAAGTGGCCCAGGCCGCCCGCGCGCGTGTCGGGCCAAGGTCCGGGCCGCCATGTTTCTTGGAACCGCCCACGATGGTCGGCGCAATTTCATCGGCCTTTGCAGCCCATTCCGCCGCACCCGGCCAGCCCCGCGCCGCCATCAGGTCTTGCAATGTTTCCCCGACCGACGGCGGGTTGTGCACATTCGCTTCCGGCCAATCGAAGTATTCCGCACGGTCCTTTGCAATTGCCACAATCACCACACGCGGCCGCAGCTGCGGAACGCCATAGTCCGAGGCGTTCAGCAGCCGCCAGTCCGTCTGATACCCCAGCTTGTCCAGCTGTGTTTTCAGCCGCTCCCGATAGTCATGGAAAACCGCGCCCAGGAAACCGCGCACGTTTTCGATCATCACCGCGCGGGGGCGGGCGGCGTCAATAATGTCGATGGCATCGTTGAACAGGTTACGCTCGTCCTTTTCGCCAAGCTGTTTCCCGGCGATGGAGAATGGCGGGCAGGGCAGGCCGCCTGCCAGAAGGTCCACACCCTTGTAGGCCTCGGCACCCTCCTTGAAAAGACGCATGTCTTCTTCAAGCACGTTCCAGCCGGGCCGGTTGTGGCGCAGCGTGTTGCAGCAATGACTGTCGATCTCGACCAATGCGGTATGGGCAAATCCGGCCTTCTCAAGCCCGAGGGCCTGACCGCCGGCACCAGCGCAAAGTTCTACGGATGTCAGCACTGCTGTCGGCCCTCTTCATCGTGATGGAAACGATCTGTCATCCCCGCGTCCACGTCAATAGTTCTGTATTCGTTCCTACTCGATAGCCGCGGTCCGGGCAACCTTCAAAAGCCATCCCATGCAGGACTTTTATCCGGGGGGCGAGGGTAAGTCCAAACCGCCGGACTCTCGCTATGAACGAAGGACGAGCGGGGGGCAGGTCAAAGGCTTTGGGCCATCTTCATGGACGGCCCGGAACGGACCTTCGGCAGTACATTCTGAGTTGGGCCGGGCTCTCCGAAAGCGGACTTTGAACATTTAACGGAGTAGTTTCAAAGGCAGGAAGCAGAAAGGCTCAGACCTTCGCTTACTCCACCCCCCAACGCCTTAGCATCCAATACCACTGTTCCGGGTTTGCCATGATCCGCGCAGATAGACTGTCGTTGAACGCGCGGGTCATGGTTACGCTGTCGGAGTGGGGGATCGGAGCTTCGAAGTCCACCTGAAATGCGTTGCCGTCGTCAACGCGCGTACCATAGGCGGGAATCATGGGCAGATCATATTTCAGCGCAAGCTGAGCGGCGGCCAAGGATGTCAGCGCATCAATCCCAAGAAACGGTATTCGTACACCTTCGGCATATTTTTCATCCAACAAGATGGAGATAATGCCTCCATCTCTCAGGTGTCGAACAAGCCCCCCGGTTCCCACACGGCCGGTTGCCAGGATCGGTCTTCCCCCCGCTTCGATACCGGCAAGAATCCGTCGCGCATAATGACGGTTCTTGTGCGGCCGATACACAGCCCCGCTTTCGAGCCCATGCATCCTGATCACAGCGCGAACAGCTTCCCACTGCCCGAAATGGCCGGAAACAATGATTGCTCCCTTGCCTGCCGCGTTCGCCGCTTTCAGAGCATCAAGGCCCGGGCCTGAGCTCCTGAATTTGTGGTGTTGGGTCTGAAATTCGGCATCGTGATAGATCTCAAAGAGTGTCCGCCCCATCTGGCGGCCCATACGCTGGCCTAGCTTGGCGCGATCACTGCGCTTCATATCGGAAAAAACCCGTCTGGCTTCGCGGTCAAACCGGTGTCTTGCGGGCGGAAACCAACGCATTACCGTTCCACATGCTGTCCCCAATGCGCGAGACTGCAAATCAAAGGCGCGCCATCGATTAATGGTCAGCGCCGACCACAAAGGGAAGTATCTGGCGTGATGCAAAACTGATTTCAGGGATGTTGACAGCATGGCTCAGTATCAACGGGTTCAGCGTCAATGCCAATCGAAAAGGCTGGCACAGGTTGTCCCGGTCGCTATCTCGGCAACGATGGCGGTGTCGCGCCGCACCCTGCCGGAGTTGACTGCTGATCGGGTAAGGGCATGCACCAAAGCACCTTTGTCCGCCTTACAGCCGAGATTGAACGTTTCGAGGCCGCGTCGGATGCGGCCTTCGTCGGATACTTCCAGACGCGCTTTGACCTTCTGAGCAATTGATCGACAGCGCCATGAACCCGTCAAAGGTGGTTCTGGGGTGGATTGAACTGTAGTTCGCTCCAGAAAGCCGTTTAATTACAAGATTTTATTGGAATTAAATGGTGCCCCCACACGGACTCGAACCGCGGACCTACTGATTACAAATCAGTTGCTCTACCAGCTGAGCTATAGGGGCCGTCGCCTGAGGCGATGACGCGTTGAAGGGGATGTCCGTTCAAGCGTGGGCGTTCTTTAGTGGATCGCGATTGCGGATGCAAGCGGGTCCGTGAGGCTCGGTGAAAAATCTTTTGCCCCGCGGTGCCGTTGTGATCGACCGGTCGGGCGGGCAGGCCGGGCGGCAGGTGATCCGGCCGGTTTTCACCGGGCCGGACGGGGCGCGCATTTGCAGTTTTACACAGATGCCGCAACGGGATAAGGAAGGGCGAAATCAGGAAAGTGCGAAGCAAATACCATGCAGTTGATCTTGCATACTGGCGCCCATTACACCGAACAGGACCGGCTGATCAAATCCATGCTGCGCAATGCCGCCCAGTTCCGGGAACGTGGAATCATGATCCCCGGTCCGGGGACCTACCGCAAGCTGGTGCGCGATACGCTGAACGCGATGCACCGGGCGCCGGCCGGGCCCGATGCGCGCGCGGTGCTCCTGGATGTCATCCTTGATGATGACCCCGCCGACCGGGTGATCCTCTCCGATCCCAATTTCTTTCGCACCGCAGGCACGGCGGTGCGGCAGGGAAGGCTCTATCCCGACGCGGCAGCGCGGATGCGCAACATGTCCGAGATTTTCCCCGACGATGAGGTGGAGATCTTTCTGGCGATCCGCAATCCGGCGGCGCTGTTGCCGGTGCTGCATTCCGTTGCCCTGGAGAAATCCGATACCGCCTTCTGGGGCGGGCGCGGGCCGCTGGATGTCAAATGGTCCGAAACCCTGTTGGCGATCCGTCAGGCCGCACCTGATATCCCGATCACCGTCTGGTGCAACGAGGACATGCCGCTGATCTGGTCCCAGATCATCCGCGAGATGGCGGGTGTCGAACATCACGAGAAGATTGCAGGCGGTTTCGACCTGTTGGCGGCGATCATGAGCAAGGAAGGCATGCAGCGCTTCCGGGCCTATATCGACAGCCACCCCGGCATGTCCGAGATGCAGAAACGCCGGGTGATTTCGGCCTTCCTCGACAAGTTCGCGCTGGAGGAGGAGATCGAGGAAGAGCTCGACATGCCCGGCTGGACCGATGAGCTGGTCGAACAGATGACGGATATCTATGACGAGGATCTGCTGACCATCCAGCGCATTCCCGGTGTGACTGTCGTCGCGCCCTGAGGTCGTTCCGGCTCAGGCGGGGTGCATATCCGCCGCCAGTTCCGTGATCACGTCAAACGCCATCTCCACATCTTCGGCTGTTGCGGTAAAGGCGCCGGCCTGGAAGCGGATCACCAGCGCGCCGTCGATCCGGGTCTGTGTCAGATAGATCCGCCCGTCGTCGTTGATCCTGTTCACCAGGTCCTGGGTCAGCGCGTCCAGGTCCCCGGCACCGGGGGGCGCATAGCGGAAGGTAAAGAGCGACAGCATCGGCTGGGTCACGATCTCGAAACCCGGCACCCCGCCCAGCCGCTGTGCCAGCGCCACGGTCCAGTCCACGTGGTTGCGGATCATCTGGCGCAGCCCGTCCAGCCCATGCGCCCGGATCAGGAACCACAGCTTCAGCGCGCGGAACCGGCGGCCCAGCGGTACGGACCATTCGGAATAGTTGATGATCCCGTCTGCGCCATGGGTTTTCAGATACTCCGGCTGGATCGCCAGCGTTTTCACCAGCGTCGCAGGGTCCCGCAGGAAATGGGTGGTGCAGTCGAATTGCGCGCCAAGCCATTTGTGCGGGTTCAGCACCACCGAATCCGCGCGTTCCACCCCCGCCCAGAGGTTCTGGAATTCTGGGCAGATCATGGCGGAGCCCGCCCAGGCCGCGTCCACATGGGTGTAAAGCCCCTCGGCCTCGGCCAGATCCATCACGCGGGCGATGTCATCTGTCGCCCCCGCACTGGTGCCGCCGACACAGGCGATGATCCCGGCAGGCAGCATCCCCGCCGCCCGGTCCGCCGCGATAGCGGCGCGCAGGGCAGCCACATCCATCGCGCGGGTGGGGCCGCCTGTGGGGATGCGCACAAGATTTGCCTCGCCGATGCCGCTGATCCAGATCGCCCGGTCGATGGAGGTATGCACCTCGGCCGAGCAATAGATGCGCAGGGTGGGCTGACCGCTCAGCCCTTCGGCATTTCCCGCCCAGTCCAGCGCGCGTTCCCGCATGCTGAGCACCGCACAAAGCGTCGCGGTGCTGGCGCTGTCCTGGATCACGCCCGAGAATCCTTCGGGCAGGCCGATGGCCTGGCGCATCCAGTCGCAGACGCGGGTCTCCAGTTCCGTCGCCGCCGGCGAGGTCTGCCAGAGCATGCATTGCGCCGCGATGGCGCTGACATAATATTCCGCCAGGACCGATATGGGGGCCGCATTGGCCGGGAAATAGGCAAAGAAACGGGGGTGCTGCCAATGGGTCATCCCCGGCAGGATGGTCTGTTCCAGATCGGCAAGGATGTCATCGACGGGCTGTGCCGCATCCGGCGGGCAGAGCGGCAATTGCGCCAGCACATCGCCCGGCTTGCTGCGCGCCCTGACAGGCCGCGCGCGCAGGTCGCGGTGATAATCCGATGCCCAGTGCGCGGCATCCGCGCCGCGCTTTCGAAACTCTTCCCAGTTCACAGCCGCTCTCCCCGTTTAACTTATCATGTTAAGTAAGCGCGGCATCGGCACAGGTCAACAGGCTTGATGTCAGCCCTCTGTCAGGCGGTAGGCGGCGGTCAGCCCGGCCAGTGCCATGCGGGCCGCTTCCGCGACGGTTGCGGGAGCGCCCTGTGCCTCCAGCGCCGCCACATAAAGGCGGGTCTGTTCCGGCGCGCCGATCAGGGCCAGGTTCTGACCCAGCCAATAGGGGCGCGCCGCCGCCAGTTCCGCCCCGATCAGCAGACCGTTCAACTGTGCAAGCGCCGCGCCCTCTGCCGCAGAATCCGACAGATGCCCGGAGCGGATCGCCAGCAGACGGGCGGCCAGACGTTCGGGTCGGCTCAGGCTGTCCGACACCGCCGCGCCAAAATCGGCCATGTCGATGGTGGCTTGGGCCAGGGCAGGGCGCAGGGTCGAATGTTGCCGAAGCAGCGTGACCAGCTCGCCGCTCATGAAACTTTGAAAGCTGACCACTTCGCCCGCGCTGACCTCGGCCCAGATGCTGTGTGGCCCGGTCAGGCAGATCACCCCGTCCCAGCCGGGGTTGAGCGCCAGGAACCCGGCGATGCGGGTTTCCCCGCCCTGCATGACATCGGCGGGGGACTTCTGCCGCAATCCAGGCACCGGGTAGAGCGGCGATGCGGCGTCACTGGCGCGTGGCAGGCTTTCGCCCAGTGGCGTACAGGGCACCGCCCGCAGCGCGGCCGCACTGCCTTCAAGGGGGCCGCAGATCACCACCGGCGTCTTGCTGCCGAGCTGCCAACCCGCGGTCAGGTCCTGCAGGGCAGGGCGCAGCCCGTCAGCTGTCAGGTCACGCGCGTTTGATCCGGCCTGCTGCACCTGCGCCACCGCGCGGCCGCCCTGCATCGCCCAGGCCCACAGCCCATGCGCGCCTGCATCCACTGCAACCCAATCGGGATTTATCTGTTTGTCAGTCATGGCGCGACATTGGCCCAATCGGGCGGCAAGGGCCATCCTCAATCCGACGGAAAGGCGGGTCCGGGGGCAGGGAATGCATTTTACTTCAACCTTAAAATATTTTTGCTTGAAGTAAAAAATAAAACCGCATAGCCTTGCGGCAACTGCTTTGAAGAGGGGATGTGACCATGCGTGCAATTTGTCTGGGCGGCGGTCCCGCCGGGCTGTATTTCGCCATTTCGACCAAGTTGCGGAACCCGGATGCGGATGTGACCGTGCTGGAGCGCAACAAGCCTGACGATACATTCGGCTGGGGCGTGGTGCTGTCGGATGAGACATTGGCCAACCTCGAAGCCAATGATCCCGTCTCGGCCCGCGAAATCCGCAGCCACTTTGCCTATTGGGATGACATGGCGCTGGTCTACAAGGGTCAGAAGACGGTCAGCTCCGGCCATGGGTTCTGCGGCATCGGGCGCAAGCAATTGCTGATCATCCTGCAGGCGCGGGCCCGCGAACTGGGTGTGAACCTGCAATTCGAAACCGAAGTCGAAAGCGCATCGGCCTATATGGACGATTATGACCTTGTGGTCGCCTGCGACGGGCTGAATTCCAAGACCCGGCTGGAATTCCAGGACACTTTCCAGCCCGACATCGATGTGCGCAAATGCCAGTTCCTCTGGCTTGGCACCCATCAGAAATTCGACGATGCCTTCACCTTCATCTTCGAGAAGACCGACAAGGGCTGGCTTTGGGTGCATGCCTATCAGTTCGACAAGGACACGGCGACCTTCATCGTCGAATGTTCGCAGCAGACATTCGACAACTACGGCTTTGGCGACAAGACGCAAGCCGAGACCATCGCGATCTGCGAAGACGTGTTCAAGGACCATCTGGCTGGCCACAGCCTGATGACCAATGCCAAACACATCCGGGGGTCCGCCTGGATCAGGTTCCCCCGCGTGTTGTGTGAAACCTGGCACCACAAGAACGTCGTTCTGCTGGGGGATGCCGCCGCGACGGCGCATTTCTCCATCGGCTCGGGGACCAAGCTGGCGCTGGAATCCGCGATCTCGCTGGCGGAGCATGTACACGAGGAACGCGACATCGCGAAAGCATTCGAGAAATATGAAGACGCGCGCAGACTTGAGGTGCTGCGCCTGCAATCGGCGGCGCGCAACTCGCTCGAATGGTTCGAAGATGTCGAACGCTACCTCGATCTGGACCCGGTACAGCTGAACTATTCGATGCTGACCCGCAGCCAGCGGATCAGCCACGAGAACCTGCGCGCGCGTGATTCCAAGTGGCTGGAAGGCGCGGAAAAGTGGTTCATGGAGCAGGCGGGCGCGGGCAGCAATGGCCCGGTGCGCGCGCCGATGTTCGCACCCTTCCGCCTGCGCAAGATGGATCTTGCCAACCGCATCGTTGTCTCGCCCATGGCGCAATACAAGGCGGTCGATGGCTGCCCCACCGACTGGCACCTGATCCATTACGGTGAACGGGCCAAGGGCGGCGCCGGGCTGGTCTATACCGAGATGACCTGCGTCTCGCCCGAGGGGCGGATCACGCCCGGCTGTCCCGGCCTCTATGCCCCCGAACACGAGGCAGCGTGGAAACGCCTCACCGATTTCGTCCACGCAGAGACGGGTGCAAAGATCTGCAGCCAGATCGGCCATTCCGGGCGCAAGGGCTCCACCCGGATCGGCTGGGAAGGCATGGACATGCCGTTGAAAGAGGGCAACTGGCCGCTGATTTCGGCCTCCGCCATCCCATGGTCGGATGGCAACGCCACGCCGCAGGCGGCGACCCGCGAAGACATGGACAGGGTGCGCGATGAATTTGTCGCTGCCACCGAAATGGCGGAGCGCGCGGGCTTTGACATGATCGAACTGCATGCTGCGCACGGCTATTTCATCTCCTCCTTCATCTCGCCGCTCAGCAATGTCCGCACGGACGCATACGGCGGCAGCCTGGAGAACCGCATGCGCTACCCGCTGGAGGTTTTTGCCGCCATGCGCGCGGTCTGGCCCGAAGACAAGCCGATGTCGGTGCGCATCTCTGCCAATGACTGGGCTGGCGATGACGGGGTGACCCCGAAAGAAGCGGTTGAAATCGCAAAGATGTTCGAGGCGGCAGGCGCTGACATCATCGACGTTTCCGCTGGTCAGACCTCGGTGAACCACCCGGCAAGCTATGGCCGCATGTTCCAGACGCCCTTCTCTGACCGCATCCGCAATGAGGCCGGGATCAGGACGATGGCCGTCGGCAACATCTATGAGGCCGATCATGTCAATTCGATCCTGATGGCGGGGCGCGCCGATCTTGTCTGTCTGGCGCGGCCGCATCTGTCGGACCCCTATTGGACGCTGCATGCCGGGGCCGAGATTGGCGACCGCCACGCGAAATGGCCGCTGCCCTATGAAGCGGGCCGCGATCAGACCTGGCGGCTGGCCGACCGCGCGGCGGAAGTGGAACAGGTATGACAGGCCATGTGATCGTCACAGGGGGCGGCACCGGCGTGGGGGCGGCGATTGCCCATGCGGTGGCGCAGACCGGTGTGGCCGTCACCATCATGGGCCGCCGCGAAGCGCCGCTGAAAGCGCAGGGGCTGCCCTATCAGCTTTGCGATGTGACCGATCCGGAAGCGGTGGCCGCAGCCTTTGCCGCCGCGCGTGACGCACAGGGGCCGGTCACCGGGGTGATCGCAAATGCAGGTGCCGCCCATTCGGCACCCTTTCACAAGATTACCGCGCAGGACATGGCCGAGATGATGGCGGTCAATGTAACGGGCGTCTTCAACGTCTGGCAGGCGGCGCTGACCGGGATGAAGGAGGCGGGCAAGGGGCGGCTGATCGTCGTCGCCTCCACCGCCGGGCTCAAGGGCTATCCCTATGTCGCGGGCTATGTCGCGGCGAAACACGGCGTCGTCGGCCTGACCCGCGCGCTGGCGCTGGAGCTGGCCCGCACCGGCATCACCGTAAACGCCATCTGCCCGGGCTTCATCGACACGCCGCTGCTGGCCCGCAGCGTCGACAACATCGTGCAGGCCACCGGCAAGAGCGAAGATGAGGCGCGCGCCATCCTGGCAAAGGCCAGCCCGCAAAACCGCTTTGTCGAAACCTCCGAGGTCGCTGCCGCAGCGCTCTACCTGCTGTCTGACGGTGCTGCCGCCGTGAACGGCCACACGCTGTCCCTCTCGGGGGGCGAGATATGAGCGCCGCCAAGGACCGCTTGCGCCTCTGGCTGCGCCTGCTCAAGGTGGTGCGGGGCATGGAACAGGAAGTGCGCGAGAAACTGCGCCGCGAACACAATACGACGCTGCCGCGTTTTGACGTGATGTCAGCCCTGTCGCGCCACCCCGAAGGGCTGAAGATGAGCCAGCTGAGCGGGGTGCTGCGGGTGTCCAACGGCAATGTGACCGGCATCGCGGACCGGTTGAGCGACGAAGGTCTGGTCGAGCGGACCCCGGTGCCGGGCGACCGCCGCGCCATCATCCTGCGCCTGACAACGGCCGGTCAAAAGGAATTTGCCCGGCAGGCGCGGGCGCATGAGGAATGGATCGACAAGATGCTGGCCGGCGTCAGCCCCGCCGATGCCCGCGAGATGGCCGAACGGCTGCAAGCCTTTGCGACCGCTGCCGAATCTGAAGAAAAGGAGACTGCAAATGCGCAGTGACGTGAAGCATTTCATCTGTGACATCAAGGACGGGATCGCAACAGTGCGGCTGGACCGGCCGGACCGCAAGAACCCGCTGACCTTCGACAGCTATGCCGAGCTGCGCGACTGGTTCCGCGATCTGGTCTATGCCGATGACGTGGACGTGGTGATCTTTGGCTCCAACGGCGGCAACTTCAGCTCCGGCGGGGATGTGCATGATATCATTGGTCCTTTGACCAGGATGAACATGAAGGATCTGCTGCGGTTTACCCGGATGACCGGCGATCTGGTCAAGGCCATCGTGAACTGCGGCAAACCGGTGATCGCTGCCGTCGACGGCATCTGCGTCGGTGCCGGCGCGATCATCGCCATGGCCTCCGACCTGCGGCTGGCGACGCCCGAGGCAAAGACCGCGTTTCTTTTCACCCGCGTCGGGCTGGCGGGCTGCGACATGGGGGCCTGCGCAATCCTGCCGCGCATCATCGGCCAGACCCGGGCGGCTGAGCTGCTTTATACCGGGCGGTCGATGTCGGCGGAGGAAGGCGAGCGCTGGGGCTTTTTCAACCGTTTGACCGAAGCGGAGGTGCTGGAGGCCGATGCGCTGAAGCTGGCCCAACAGATCCAGGCGGGGCCGAACTTTGCCCATATGATGACCAAGACCATGCTGGCGCAGGAATGGTCCATGTCCATCGAACAGGCGATCGAGGCCGAGGCACAGGCCCAGGCGATCTGCATGCAGACCGGCGACTTCGAGCGCGCCTACAAGGCCTTTGTGGCCAAGGAACGCCCGGTCTTCGAAGGGAACTGAGTGGTGTGATCTGGCGCCCTTCGGGGCGCTGCCCCGGACCCCGGGATATTTTTGACCAAAAAGAGAAACAGGTGATGTGCAATGTCTGACCGCAGTTTTCTGACCTGGCCGTTCTTCGAAGACCGGCATCGCGAATTGGCGGAGGCGCTGGACCAATGGGCCGGCAAGGCGCTGGGCGAGGTGGATCACAGCGACACCGATGCGGCCTGCCGCGATCTGGTGGCGCGGCTGGGGGCGGGCGGCTGGCTGCGCCATTCCGGTGCCGAGGGCGCGGAGGTGCTGGACGTGCGCAGCCTCTGCCTGATCCGCGAGACGCTGGCGCGCCACGATGGTCTGGCCGATTTCGCCTTTGCCATGCAGGGGTTGGGCACCGGGGCAATCTCGCTGTTCGGCACGCCCGAGCAGCAGGCGACCTGGTTGCCAAAGACACGGGCCGGAGAGGCGATTTCCGCCTTTGCACTGACCGAGCCGCAGTCGGGCTCTGACGTGGCCAGCTCGACCATGACCGCCGAAACCGATGGCAACGGTTTTGTGCTGAACGGGCGCAAGACCTGGATCTCCAACGGCGGAATCGCCGATGTCTATACGGTTTTTGCCCGCACCGGCGAGGCGCCGGGGGCGCGGGGGCTGTCGGCCTTTGTCGTGCCCGCCGACACGCCCGGCCTGAAGGTGGAGGAGCGGCTGGAAACCATCGCGCCGCACCCGCTGGCAACCCTGCATTTCGACAATGTGAAAATCCCCGGCTCCGCCCTGATCGGGGAACGCGGCAAGGGGTTCGGCATTGCCATGTCGGTGCTGGATGTCTTCCGTTCCACCGTGGCGGCCGCGGCCCTTGGCTTTGCCCGCCGGGCGCTGGACGAGGCGATTGCCCGGGTGACGACCCGCAAGGTGCAGGGGGCGCCGCTGGCCGATCTGCAGATGGTGCAGGGCCATATTGCCGACATGGCGGTGGACGTGGACGCAAGTGCCTTGTTGATCTACCGCGCGGCATGGACCAAGGATTCCGGTGCGCCGCGCGTGACCCGCGAGGCCGCGATGGCCAAGCTCTTTGCCACCGACCACGCGCAACAGGTGATCGACAAGGCCGTGCAACTGCATGGGGGCGACGGTGTGCGGCACGGCCAGATGGTCGAAAGCCTCTATCGCGAGATCCGCGCGTTGCGCATTTATGAAGGGGCGTCCGATGTGCAACGCGTCGTGATCGCCCGCCAGACATTGGGAGGATACTGACATGCTTGGCGTTTCGGCTCATACAGATACATTCACCCGTGACAACCTGCCGGCCCAGGGCGACTGGCCCGATTTTCTGCTCGATGGGTTTCCCTATCCCGAGAAGTTGAACGCCGGATCGGAACTCACTGATCTTATGGTGGAAAAGGGCTTTGGAGACCACACCGCCCTGATCGGGAACGGGCGGCGGCGCACCTATAAGGAACTGACCGACTGGACCAACAAGCTGGCCCGCGCACTGGTTGAAGACCTTGGCGTAAAGCCCGGAAATCGCGTGCTTATCCGTTCTGCCAACAATCCGGCAATGGTGGCCTGCTGGCTGGCGGCGACCAAGGCGGGCGCGGTGGTGGTCAACACCATGCCGATGCTGCGCGCCCGCGAACTGGCGGCCATCGTGGACAAGGCAGAGATCAGCCATGCGCTTTGCGATACCCGGCTGATGGACGAGATGACGACCTGTGCCAAGACCTCGGATTTCCTGACCACCGTCGTGGGCTTCGACGGCACCTCCAATCATGATGCGGAACTGGACCGGCTGGCGCTGGAAAAGCCGGTGAAATTCGATGCGGTGCAGACCTCGGCGGATGACGTGGCGCTGCTGGGCTTCACATCCGGCACCACCGGCAGCCCCAAGGCCACGATGCATTTTCACCGCGACCTGATGATCATCGCGGATGGCTATGCCCGCGAGGTGCTGGGGGTCACGCCGGAAGATGTCTTTGTCGGCTCGCCGCCGCTGGCCTTCACCTTCGGCCTGGGCGGCCTGGCGGTATTCCCGCTGCGCTTTGGCGCGGCCGCGACACTGCTGGAGACGGCAAGCCCGCCGAATATGATTGAAATCATTGAGAAATTCAAGGCAACTGTCTGTTTCACCGCGCCCACGGCCTATCGCGCCATGTTGCAGGCGATGGAAGAGGGCGCCGACCTCAGCTCGCTCCGCGCGGCGGTCAGCGCAGGTGAAACCCTGCCAGCGCCCGTCTATCACGACTGGAAGGAAAAGACCGGCAAGCCGATGCTCGACGGGATCGGCGCGACGGAGATGTTGCATATCTTCATTTCCAACCGCTTCGACGATCACCGGGCCGCCTGTACCGGCAAACCGGTGACAGGCTATGAGGCCAAGGTGATCGACGAGGCAGGCGCGGAAGTGCCGCGCGGCGAAGTGGGGCGGCTGGCCGTGCGGGGGCCGACCGGCTGCCGCTACCTGTCCGACGACCGGCAGCGGGTCTATGTGAAAGACGGCTGGAACATCACCGGCGACAGTTTCACCATGGATGAGGACGGCTATCTGCATTTCGCGGCACGCAACGATGACATGATCATCTCTGCCGGGTACAACATCGCCGGGCCGGAGGTGGAGGCGGCCCTGCTGAGCCACCCGATGGTCAGCGAATGTGCGGTCGTCGCCGCCCCGGATGAGGCGCGCGGCTCCATCGTGCAGGCGCATGTGGTCCTGGTGGATGGTGCGCCGAAAGATAGCAGCACAATCAAACTGTTGCAGGATCATGTTAAGGCAGAGATTGCGCCCTATAAATACCCCCGCGACGTCCGTTTCGTGGATGCGCTGCCCAAGACGGCAACCGGGAAGATCCAGCGTTTTGCACTGCGGGAGAAAACATGAGCGATTTCGACAGCGCCTCCGAAGGGGCAAAGATGGATTTCGCCAGGGACATGTCCTATGGCGATTACCTGGGCCTGGATGCCATCCTGACGGCCCAGCATCCGCAAAGCACGGCCCATGACGAGATGTTGTTCATCGTGCAGCACCAGACCTCGGAGCTGTGGATGCGGCTGGCGATCCACGAATTGCAGGCGGCGCGGGCGTCGATGCAGCAAGGCAGGCTGCAACCGGCCTTCAAGATGCTGACCCGCGTGGCACGGATATTCGAGCAGTTGAATTCGGCCTGGGACGTGCTGCGCACCATGACCCCCAGCGAATACACGGCTTTCCGGCCAAGCCTCGGAAATTCCAGCGGATTCCAGTCACATCAATACCGGTTGATCGAATATCTGCTGGGCAACCGCATCGGCGCGCTGATGAAGCTGCACCAGCACAAGGCGGATGCCTATGAGGCGCTGAAATCGGAACTGGCCCAGCCCAGCCTCTATCAGGTTGCGATTGAGACGCTCTGCGCGCGGCTGGAAGTGCCGTCATTGGCAGGTGCGCCGGGCGAGGGTGACTGGCAGGCCGACCAGGCGTTGCAGGACCTGTGGCAAAAAATCTATGAAGACCCGGAAACCCATTGGGAACTCTATGAACTTGCCGAAAAGCTGGTCGATCTTGAGGATTACTTCCGCCGCTGGCGGTTCAACCATGTCACCACGGTGGAACGCATCATCGGCTTCAAGCGCGGCACCGGCGGCACCAGCGGCGTGGCCTATCTGCGCAAGATGCTGGAAGTGGAGCTGTTTCCCGAATTGTGGCACGTGAGAGGAGCGCTGTAAGTGGCTGATGTATTGAGAAAAGAACGGTTCATCCTGCCCGAGGGCGTGATCTATCTGGATGGCAATTCGCTCGGGCCGATGCCTGTGGATGTTCCGGCACGGGTCTCCGGGGTGATGAACGTTGAATGGGCGCAGATGCTGATCCGCGGCTGGAACAAGGCCGGGTGGATGGCGATGCCCTCCGACGTGGGCAATGCGGTGGGCCGGTTGGTCGGCGCGCCGGAAGGTTCCGTGGTGATGGGCGACACCCTGTCGATCAAGGTCTATCAGGCGCTGGCCTCGGCGGTGAAGATGCGCCCGGATCGCCGCGTGATCCTCAGCGATACCGGCAACTTCCCCAGTGACCTCTATATTGCCGAAGGGCTGGTGGGCCTGCTGGAACAGGGCTACGCGCTGAAAACGGTCGAGCCGGAGGCGGTGGCAGCGGCGATCGACGATACCATTGCCGTGGTGATGCTGACGGAGGTCGATTACCGCACCGGCCGCAAGCACGAGATGAAGCCGATGACCGAGCTTGCCCATGCGGCGGGGGCGGTCATGGTCTGGGATCTGGCGCATTCGGCAGGGGCCTTGCCGGTGGATCTGGCGGGCTCAAACTGCGAATTCGCGGTGGGCTGCACCTACAAGTACCTCAATGGCGGGCCGGGCGCGCCCGGGTTCATCTATGTGCGCCCCGATCTTGCGGATGCGGCAGAGCCGGCCCTCAGCGGCTGGCTGGGTCACCGCGCACCCTTTGACTTCGATCTCAACTACACGCCCGGCCGGGGCATTGAACGGATGCGCGTCGGCACGCCGCCGATCCTGCAGATGGCCGCGCTGCAAGAGGCGATGAAAGTCTGGGAGGGCGTGGACATGCAGGACGTGCGCGCAGCCTCCATCGCCTTGCAGGAGCAGTTCATCGAAGAGGTGGAGCGTGATGTGCCGCAGCTGACACTGGCCAGCCCGCGCGATTCCGCGCAGCGCGGCAGCCAGGTGTCCTTCCGCTTCGAACAGGGCTATGCCGCGATGCAGGCGCTGATCGACCGGGGCGTGATCGGCGATTTCCGCGCGCCGGATATCATGCGTTTCGGCTTTACGCCGCTTTATCTGGATGCAGGCGATGTGAGTGCTGCGGTTGCGGTGATCCGGGACGTCATGGCGAACAAGTTGTGGGACGATGAAGCCTACAAGGTGCGCAACCGCGTCACCTGATCCGCAGCCCTGCGGAGAAAGCTGCAGTCGATCACTGGCACCCGGGCCGGGGGACGGCCCGTCATGTCGCAGAGATGCTTCCGGCATGAAGCGCGGCGGCCTGCGGCCCTGATTCCGCGCGAAGATCTGCTGTGGCACAGACCGCATATCAAACCCGGCTATATCCCTCACTTGCCCTCAATCGTCAGCAGGCTGGAGAACTGGACGCGGGACCAGGCCAGACTGAGCTTATGGCTTTTGAGCGCAGATGCGGGCAGCGTCAGCTGATCCTGTCGCGCCATTTCGGACAGCTCGCGGTTCAGCCTGCGCAACTCCGTCATCATATGGCGGGCCGTATCGTCCGATATCCGGCGTGACTGGGTCAGAAAGGCGGCGGCCTCGGTATCCGGTGCCAGAAAAACCTGACGGACAAAATCGAGGTTGATCTTCATCAGGGCACGATGCAACGGCCCGTCGCGCCTGAACTGGATCGGATGCTCCAATAACAGGCGGATGCGTCCGGTTGCCTGCACTTCAGCAAGTCCAAGTCGTTCAAGTTGCTGCCCCATCCTGAGCGTATCGCCCGGCTCCAGCTTGAACTGGCGCGCGATTTCTTCGACGGGCATGCCATCGTGCAGCAGAATGAAGAAGTTGAACAGCGAGGGATCACCGGCCAGTTGCGCCTCGATACGGTCCCCGAGCATGACTGGCGTGACCGTTGTACGTCTGGCTTGTGCCACCACGTCTTCCAGCGACAGCCCCAGCGCATCGCAGATTTCGACGATCCTGCTTAGCTTGTCGTCGCGTGCGGCAAAGACGCGTTTGATCGTCGGCTCGGAGGTTTCGAGCCTGCGGGCAAGCTCCGCGTAGGTGATCTTGCGCGCCCGCAACACTGTCTTGAGTGTTTCGAAAATTCTCGCTTGCACGGCGGCCTCTGATGCTGCTTTCGACTTTCTGGTATCGAAAATTGATACCCAGAAGTTAAATATTCTCCATTTCGATCATTATCAGTAACTCAACTTAGGTCAAATGAGGATTTGGATATGATCAAGAAAACGATGTTGGCAGGGCTGGCTCTGGTCCTGAACACAGGTGCCGTACTGGCGGAAGAAAACTGGACTGCGGGTGGTTTCGACATGCCGGAATCGGCCCTGTTCGATAGGGCGCGAAACCGGATCATTCTCAGCACCATCATCGGCAATCCGGGCGTTGCCGATGGGCAGGGCAGCCTTGTGCTTCTGTCACCGGAGGGTGACGTGATCGACGCCAATTGGGCGGAGGGGCTGGACGCACCGAAAGGAATGGCGATCGTAGGTGACATGTTGCTGGTCGCCGATCTAACCCGACTGCATGAAATCGACCTTGCCACGGGAGAAATCCGCCGGTCCATTGCCATGCCGGAGGCCGTCTTTCTCAATGACGTCACTTCCGATGGAGAGGTCGCCTTTGTGAGCGATCTGATGACGGACAGCCTGTGGCGCTACGCCGATGGGGCGTTCACGCTCTGGCTCAGCGACCCGCAGCTTGCCTACCCCAACGGCGTTTTCCTTGATGAAGGACGGCTGCTTGTCGGGTCATGGGGCGCCGGCCTGCGCGACGATTTCACAACCGAAACGCCCGGGTCGCTGCTGTCCGTCTCATTGGACACAAGGGAGATCAGCGTCGTCGCGCCGGGCATCGGCAATATCGACGGCATCACCCGGATCGACGACGCAATCCTCGTGAGCGATTGGGTGACGGGCGGGCTGTTCGAGATCGGCCGTGACGGTGTGGCAGCGCAGACGGCCCAATTTGCACCGGGGCTTGCCGATATTTCATCTGACGGAAGCACGCTGTACCTGCCGATGATGCTTGATGGCACGTTGATTTCTCAGGACTATCCCTGATCGGGGTTACTGGCCCCCAGGGCACAGAGGCAAAAACCCAGGATCGGGAAAACCTGTTGTGAACGCTGCGTAACGTCAAGCCGCGCGGAACGATGGGTTGCTGGTCTGGCCGGCCCCCGATCTGACACAAAGCCGGTTGCGCAAGGCACCCAACAGAAAGGGGCCCCGCAAGCAGGGCCCCTTCGTCAATGCCAGCGATTTCAGACCGCGATCTTGCCGCCGCCCTTTTTGGTGACCACCACCACAGAGGGGCGCGGTGGCATGGCCGGGTCGAAGTCCGGCCAGCGGGTTGCCGGGTCTTCGAAGGTCGAGTCGCGCTCAAAACCCGCGAGGTCCTTGGTCCCGTCGGTGCCGGGGTGCTGCACGGCCAGGAACAGCGTCTCGCCATTGTCGGTGAAGTAGGGGCCGCACATCTCGCCGCCGACGGGGCAGCGGAAGAACAGCTTTGACGTGCCGCGCGCCTCGCCTTCGGTCTCCAGCGCATAAAGCCCGTCCGACTTGCCCGTCTTGCCCCAGTTCGACCCCTGATCGGTAGAGATCCACAGCCGCCCGTCCGCGTCGATGACGCAGTTGTCGGGAGATCCGAACCAGCCGTTTTCCGAGGTTTCGGGGTTCCACTGTGCGCCCACCTCGGCAATTGCCGGATCGCCGCATTTCACCAGGATCGACCATGTGCCGCGGGTGGCCGAATGGTTGCCGCCGTCTTCCTTGATCTCGATGATGTGGCCAAAGTTGTTCTCGGGGCGCGGGTTGGCGGCATTGGCCTCCTCGCGGCGCGAGTTGTTGGTCAGCATGATATAGGCGGTGCCGTCGCCGCGCGGCTGCGCGTCTTCGGGGCGGTCCATCGGGGTGGCACCGACCAGATCGGCAGCGATGCGCGTGTCGATCATCACATCGCCCTGGTCGTTGAAGCCGTTTTCAGCCGTCAGCGGCCCTTCGCCATGCACCAGCGGCAGCCATGTGACCGTATCGTCCTCGTCAAAGCGCGCGACATAAAGCGTGCCTTCTTCCAGCAGCTTGGTATTGGCGGCGCGGTCGTCCGACACGGTGCCGTCAGAGACATATTTGTACTGATAATCAAAGCGGTTGTCGTCGCCCATGTAGATCACCAGCTTGCCATCCGAAGCGACAGTGGTTTCCGCGCCCTCGTGGCGGAACCGGCCCAATGCGGTGTGTTTGACCGGGGTGGAGGTCGGGTCCATCGGGTCCACTTCGACCACCCAGCCGAACTTGTTCGGCATGTTGGGCTCACGGTCGACGTTCCAGCGGTCGTGGGTCTTGCCCCAGGCATACCAGGCCCCCGGCACGCCGTAGCGCTTGTAAGAGACCGCCTCGGGGTTGGCGCTGTCGATCACCGGTTTGCCCTCGGCATCGACATTGTCGGTCCAGAAATAGCCGTGGAAGTTCTCTTCGGCCATCAGCCAGGTGCCCCAGGGGGTCAGGCCGCCCGCGCAATTGTTGATGGTGCCGATCACCCTGGTGCCGGTGGGGTCGTCATTGGTCATCAGCCGCGCGTGGCCCGCGGCGGGGCCGCTCAGGGTCATTTCGGTGTCCAGCGGGGTGATGCGGCGGTTCATCTTGCCGTCGCGCACCACAGACCATTGGCCGTCTTCACCTTGCGTGATCTCGACAACGGAGCCGCCGTGGGCGGCCATCTCGATGTCGATCAGCTCGGGCGTCATGCCAGAGAAACCGTCCCGGTCCTGGCGGCCCAGACCGGGGAACATGACTTCTTCATTGGTGTATTCGTGGTTGACGCAAAGCAGCCCGCGCGTGCCTTCGTCGTTCAGCGGGACAAAGCCCACATAGTCGTTGTTGTAGCCGAACTGCTTGAGCTGAGCCGCCGCCGTCTGGTTCATCACGTCGAATTCCGGCGCGTCGGCCATGATCGGATCGCCCCAGCGCAGCAGGATCTGCGCGTCATAGCCTTCGGCCACATGGTGGGTCTCGTCATTGCCCGCCGTCACCTCGTCAAAGACATAGCGGCTGCCGGCATCTGCCGCCTGCGCCTGTTTCGGCGCGATCAGCGCCGAGGTGCCGAACAGCGCCGTCGTGGCCGAGACACCCAGCATCCCGCGCAGCATGTCGCGGCGCCCGTAGCGGGCGTTGATCACATCGCCGATGGTCCGGCCCAGGTTGGGGTTTGTCGGGATGTCATCGAAGGCTTCAAAGGCTTCGGCCTTGTTGCCGATGCTGGGGTCGTTGACGATGTCGCTGCGCTTCATTGCGGGAATCCTATGGCTGTGTTTCGCTGCGCCGTCTTTGACGTCGAAGTGTTGTCGTTTCATGACAAAACTGACCTAAAATCCCGGCGATGTCCCGTGTCTTTGGTCATTCTCCGCAGGCAGCGGCGCCGGGCCTTGCGACAAGGGGGGCAAGCGGGCAAGCTGGCACCGGTCGCCCATCAGGGGCGACAATACAGGGAACGGTCGAAAATGATAACGCGTCGCGAGGTCTTGGGGCGGATGATTGCCGCCGGTGCCGGGCTTGGGCTGTCGGCGCGGCAGGGGATGGCACAGGACCGCTATGATCAGGCGGCGCTGCTGGATTTCTACCCCCTAGGCGACATCACCCTGCTGCATTTCAGCGATCTGCGTGGCATGGTCCTGCCGCATCATCTGCGCCCTGCAGCGGTGCGTTATGGCCCTGACCGGGTGCCGAACCTGACGGGCGAGGCGCTGCGCATCCGCTACGGGATCGGCGGGCGCACCCCGATGGATGCCGCGATGACCGCCGAAGGCTTTGACGCGCTGGGTGCCATCTATGGGCCGATGGGCGGGCTGGCGCATTTGGCCGCTGTCATCGGCGCGGTCCGCAGCGCGCGGCCCGGTGCCATCCTGCTGGACGGGGGCGGCAGCGGTACGGATCTGGCGGGGCCTCTGCTCAAACCGGATGCACAAAGTTTTGACCGCGCGGTGCCGCAGCCACCCCCCGGCGCGCTGGCCGCCAATGCGGAAGGTCAGCCGGATCACGCGGTTTTCACGCGGGGCGGGGCGCAGGTTGCCGTGATCGGCCTGGCCGATCCGCACCGTCCGGAGACCGGATTTTCGCTGGAGGGGCTGCAACAGGCCGTCGCCTTGCGCCGTGCCGCCGGGGCGGCTGTTGTCATCCTGCTGTCGCAGATGGGGTTCGAAGCGGACCGCGCCCTTGCCTCGGGGCTGGAAGGGGTCGATCTGATCTTTTCGGGGCGCTCGGGCCATGCGCTGCCAGAGCCGGAGGTGCTGGGCGGCACGCATATCGTCGCTTCCGGGGCACAGGGCCAGTTCGTGACCCGCGTCGATATCGCGGTGAAGGACGGGCAGATGGCTGATCTGCGCCATGGCCTGATCCCGGTTTTCAGCGAGTTGATCAGGCCGGATGCCACGGCCCTGCAGGCCCTGGGCACGGAGGCGGATGCAGCGGTCGGCAGCGCCGCCGACATGCTGCACCATCGCGACAGTTTCAGCGGCACCTGGGAGGCGCTGATCGGGGATGCGATGGTGGCAGAGACGGGGGCCGACCTGGCGCTGGTGCCGCCCCTGCGCGCGGCAGAGACGATATTGCCTGGCCAGCCGATCCTGACGCGGCATCTGGCGCAGGTGGCGCAGGGGCGGCATCTGGTCAAGCGCCGCCTGACCGGAGCGGCCGTTGCGGTGCTGCTGGAAGCGGCGGCCCATGCGGCCTTTGCCGAAGACCCCTTTGCCCGGCAGGACAGCCGGATGTGGCGGGCGGCGGGCCTGTCCTTTGCCATCGCGCCGGGGGCCCCCGAGGGCGCGCGCATTTCCGATCTGACCCTGCTTGCGGGCGGGCGCGCGCTGGACCCGGCGGAGGAGATCACGGTCGCCTTGCTGCAAGCGGGGGGCGGCACCGCGCTGGAACCGGCGCTGGTGCGCTACATCACCCGGCGCGGGCAGGTCACGGCCACCCCGGCACCGGTTGTCGTAAAGGGGTGAACCCTGCATCTGCCGCCGCCATGTCGGCATTTCGCTGGTCCGGCGGGGCGGGCTGCCGGAACGGGCATTTCGCGGCTTTTAATCAATTGCGTCAGTCAGATCGCCCAAGCGGCGGACCAAGGCGGACCGGCCCCCCTTGAACCCCCTCTGCGCCGCGACTAATCTCTGGGTAAGAGTTTGCGGGTATGGTCCAGCGAACGATAACGACAGGCAGAGACGATGAACGATCCATATGATACCTACATGAACACGCTGGTCCCCATGGTGGTCGAGCAGACCAGCCGGGGCGAACGCGCCTATGACATCTTCTCGCGCCTGCTGAAGGAGCGGATCATCTTTGTGAACGGTCCGATTCACAGCGGCATGAGCCACCTTGTCGTGGCACAGCTGCTGCACCTTGAGGCGGAAAATCCGTCCAAGGAAATCAGCATGTATATCAACTCCCCCGGGGGGGAGGTGACGGCGGGTCTGTCGATCTACGATACAATGCAATACATCAAGCCCAAGGTCTCGACCCTGATCTGCGGCATGGCGGCCTCCATGGGGTCGGTGATTGCGATCGGCGGCGAAAAGGGGCTGCGGTTCTCGCTGCCCAATGGCGAAGTGATGATCCACCAGCCCTCCGGCGGTTCGCAGGGCAAGGCAGAAGACATCCTGATTTCCGCGCGCCACATCGAACGCACCCGTGAACGGATGTACGAACTTTATGTCAAACACTCCGGCCAGACGTTGAAGGCCGTCCAGAAGGCGCTGGACCGCGACCTGTGGATGACCCCGGAAGAGGCCAAGGAATGGGGCCATATCGACGAGATCGTGGAAAGCCGCGGCAAGGCGGATGATCCCGACGCGCAGAAGAAAAAATAACACAGGTCCACACGCCCTCGCGACTGTGACGATTTTGCGATTGTGGCTGGGGGGGGCGTGGCCTAGGGTTGACCATACGAGTGGCGCGCATGCGCGTCGATTGAGCGAAAAAGCAGACCTGAAAGGGCTGACATGGCGAATAATTCCGGCGGTGACAGCAAGAACACCCTCTATTGCAGCTTTTGCGGTAAAAGCCAGCACGAGGTGCGCAAGCTGATTGCAGGCCCCACTGTGTTCATTTGTGATGAATGCGTCGAGCTTTGCATGGACATCATCCGTGAAGAGACCAAGGCGAGCGGGCTGAAGGCGACGGACGGTGTGCCGACGCCCAAGGACATCTGCGACGTGCTGGACGATTACGTGATTGGCCAGCAGAACGCGAAAAAGGTGCTCTCGGTTGCGGTTCACAACCACTACAAACGTCTGAATCACGCCCAGAAGGGCGGTGACATCGAGCTGGCGAAATCCAACATCCTGCTGATCGGCCCCACCGGCTGCGGCAAGACGCTGCTGGCGCAGACGCTGGCGCGGATTCTGGATGTGCCTTTCACCATGGCGGATGCAACCACCCTGACCGAAGCCGGTTACGTGGGCGAGGATGTGGAGAACATCATCCTCAAGCTGCTTCAGTCCTCTGAATACAACGTGGAACGGGCGCAGCGCGGCATCGTCTATATCGACGAGGTCGACAAGATCACCCGCAAGTCGGAAAACCCCTCGATCACCCGCGACGTCTCGGGCGAGGGGGTGCAGCAGGCGCTGCTGAAGCTGATGGAAGGCACCGTGGCCTCGGTGCCGCCGCAGGGCGGGCGCAAGCATCCGCAGCAGGAATTCCTGCAGGTGGACACGACCAACATCCTGTTCATCTGCGGCGGCGCCTTCGCCGGACTTGACCGGATCATCGCGGCACGGGGCAAGGGCTCTGCCATGGGCTTTGGCGCCGACGTGCGCGACAAGGATGCGCGCGGCATTGGCGAGATCTTTACCGATCTGGAGCCTGAGGACCTGCTGAAATTCGGCCTGATCCCGGAATTTGTCGGCCGTCTGCCGGTTCTGGCAACGCTTGAGGACCTGGATGAGGACGCGCTTGTCACCATCCTGACCCAGCCCAAGAACGCGCTGGTCAAGCAATACCAGCGCCTGTTCGAACTGGAAGACACCGCGCTGACCTTTACCGACGATGCGCTGAAAGCGATTGCCAAACGCGCCATCGAACGCAAGACCGGCGCGCGGGGCCTGCGCTCCATCCTGGAGGACATCCTGCTGGACACGATGTTCGAACTGCCGGGGCTGGATTCAGTGAATGAGGTTGTGGTCAACGAAGAGGCGGTGATGTCCGACGCCGCGCCGCTCATGATCCACAGCGACGCCGAGAAGGAATCGGCCACCGCCGGGTGATCCGTGAGGCGGAGCACCAGAATGCGATTTGACGTGAAACAGGGCGTGCCGGGTGGCGCGCCCTTTTTCATGCCATGAAACGAAGGCAACCCCGATGACAGCGCGGCTGACGCCATCCGGCTGATCGACAACAGGAGCAATGACAGAATGCAGCGTATTTTCTCAGGCGGCGCTTTTGAGCCGAAGATCGGCTATTGCCGCGCCGTGGTCGCGGGCGGCTTTGTGCATGTGGCCGGCACCGTGGGGCAGGGCGATGATGTGGTGGAACAATGCCGGTCCGCGCTTGACATCATCGGGCAGGCGCTGACCGAGGCCGGCGTGGGTTTTGCCGATGTGGTGCGGGTCACTTACATGTTGCCGGACCGGGCAGAGTTCGAACCCTGCTGG
Organism: Sulfitobacter sp. G21635-S1; assembly: GCF_027213915.1. NCBI lineage: Bacteria > Pseudomonadati > Pseudomonadota > Alphaproteobacteria > Rhodobacterales > Roseobacteraceae > Sulfitobacter > Sulfitobacter sp. G21635-S1. The sequence goes on along the minus strand of NZ_JAPWGV010000012.1, from coordinate 103,576 downwards.
CCGCTGTTGCAGGCCACCTTCGGGGCGCATCCGCCCGCGGCAACGATGATCGAATGCGGGTTGATCGACCCGAAGTACCGGATCGAGATCGAGGTGACGGCGCTGGCCAGAGCCTGAGTTGTGTCTCAAGGTAGACGCGATTGCCCCGGGTCCTTTTTCGCCGCTCACCTCCTTCCCGCCCAACAGTTCCTGTTGGGCTGCGCCGTTCCGCCCCCACGGGGCGGCGCGAAGCGCGGCAGGGTATCGGCGTTTCAGGTTTAAGGCGGGGCGCTTTAGAGGTTCAGGCAACTTCCTCGAACTGGCCGCCAAGGCGTTCCTGCACCTCTTTCGGGTCCAGGGGCGCCCATGTGCCTGATTTGGAAGAGATAAACCCGCCCTCGGCCAGTGCCGACTGCAGGGCGGGCATGTCCAGCTCGCCCATCCAGAGCCGCGGTTTGGCGGCACCCAGGGGTTTCCACGACCGGGCCAACTGGACGATTGTCAGCGGGGTGATCCCGGCGAAGGACATCAGATGCTGCTCAAGGTTGCGCGTGGCACCGGAGGGGCGGCGCACGACAATCGCCACCTGCGCCGACGGATCAGCCACCATTGCCAGCAGATGCAGCGCCGATCCTTCGGCGGCAATGATCTGGCGGGCCGCCTTGTAGGTGGCGATCTGGCTGCGCAGATCGTGCTTTTCGGGGTGATAGATCACATAGCCCTCGGCGGACAGCTTCGCCTCCAGCTCGGTTTCGCCCACCAGATTGCCCCGGCCCGAGGGCAGGCCGCTGCGGCTGATATAGAGCTTTTCCGGCCCTTCGGCGGGCACGTCGCGGCCAAACCGCGCGGCGATCGCGTCGCGGAACGGCTGGGTGCCGGTGATCATGGTGCCAAGGCCAAAGCCCTGACCCGGCACGATCAGCCGCTCGACCCGCGTGGGCGCGGTCAGGCTGACCACCGGGAGGTCACTGCCCATCAGTTCAACGAAATCCTTCTGGAACGGCTGGACTTCCTCGCCGGACTTGGGCCGCTTGGGGACAAAGAGGATGCCGTCGATATCGGAGCCCAGGGTTTCCAGGGCCCAAAGCCGCGCGGTGCTTTCCACCAGGAAATGACCGAAATGCGCCCAAAGCACGCCACCCCAAAGCCAGGTGCCCTCGCGCAGGGGCAAATCGCCTTGCGGCATCGGCGGTGCCACCGTCAACGCGCGCCCGTTGCGCCACAGCGCCCCGGCGCCGTGATAGCTGCCGTTGCTTTCCAGCACCCCGACGGGCTGGACAAAGCCGCTGTCGGCGGGTGGCACGACAATGGCCCCTTCAAGGGTTTGCTGATCGCAGGACCATCCCATGTCCGGCACCGGCGGGCGCAGGCTGGCGTCGAATGTGCAGGTCCAGACCTGGCGCGTGCAATGTTCCGGCACCTTGGCAAAACCGGCGCGTTCCAGGATGGATTTGCATTCGCGCATCCCTTCCTTGCCATAGGCCGCGGGGTGGAATTCAAGAACGATGGCGCGGATGCCCTCAAGCGAGGCATGGCGCAGGAAATCCAGCTCTCCGCCTTCGATGTCCATCAGCAGGACCGTCGGGGCAAAGTCGCGGCGCACCTCGTCATAGCGCGCGGTCGGCACCTCGACCCGCGTTGTGGCGCGTTTGTCCGTGTCGATGAGCGAGGAACCAAGGTAGGAATTGCGGATGTGAAAGGCCACGGTTTCCGGCGGATTGGGTGCGCTGATCAGCACCTCGTTGCGAACCTCGATCCGGTCCTGCAGGTCGTTCAGCCGGTAGAGCGTGTTGATATGCTGGATCAGCCCGGGATTTGCCTCAAAGGACAGAACCTTTTCCGGCTTGCCGTTCCTTGCGGCAATCGCGCCGACCAGCCCGATGCCCGCACCCATTTCCAGAACCCGGTCGCCGGGTCGGATGACCTCAAGCGCGCCGGCAATCTCCTGGCCCTCATAGCGCGCCGCATTGATCCGCTCGGCCCGTTCCAGGGTCATCATCGGGCTGTCGGGCACCTTGACGCCGTGACATTCAGCGACATGCTTGCGGGTCTTGCTCTTGGTGGCCATGGGTGTCTCCGTTTTCGAAACAATAAGGAGCATCGCCTGACAGGCCAATACGCGATGCAGGAGGGGCCACATGTCGCGCAGGAGGGAGTCTTTGCTGCAACACCCGCTGGACCCTGCGGCAGCGATGGTGCATAACAGCCCCAACAAGAGCGGAGAGTTTCATGGGCATTCTCAACACGATATTCCGGGCGCTGACATGGTGGGACGGGCAGACGCTGAACACCCAGCTCTTCACCTGGCGCAAGGGCACCCGCGTGGGTGAGGATGACCAGGGCAACATCTATTACCGCAATGCCGACGATTCCAAGCGCTGGGTGATCTACAACGGCGACATGGAAGCCTCCCGCGTCAGCCCCGACTGGCACGGTTGGCTGCACCGCACCTGGGACGAGCCGCCCAGCGACAAGCCGCTGGTGCACAAGGCCTGGGAAAAACCCCATGTGGAGAACCTGACCGGCACCGCGCTGGCCTATGCGCCTGCGGGCTCGATCCGGCAGGCACATCCAAAGGACCGGTCCGACTACGAGGCCTGGAGCCCGGAGTGATCCCGGCACCTCCGAAAGCGGTCAACATGATCAGATGTCTCGTTCTTGGTGCATGTCTTGCCCTGCCTGCCGCCGCGCAGGACGTGACCAGCGCCTCCGGCGCCGTGCTGCGTGCATTGGACAAGACCTCTGGCCACACCAGCGACATAGAGCTGCGCGCGGGCCAGTCGGCACGGCTGGGAAATCTTGATATCGTGTTGAACGAATGCCGCTATCCGGCGGGCAACCCATCCGGCGACGCCTTTGCAGAGCTTGAAATTTCGGAAACCGGCAAGACCGGCACGGTGTTTTCCGGCTGGATGATCGCATCCTCCCCGGCGCTGTCAGCGCTGGAGCATCGGCGCTATGACGTCTGGGTCATGCGCTGCACCACCTCCTGAAGCGGCAGAACCGGCGGTGCTGCAAAATCCGCATGGGCTGCCAGCGCCTTCTCCAGTCTCAGGTGATATTGCGCCCGCGTGATCTCTACCGCGCCGAGCGAGGCGAGATGATCGGTCAGGAACTGCGCGTCGAACAGTGAAAACCCCGCATCGCGCAGCCGCACCACCGTTGCCGCAAGGGCCATTTTCGACGCATTGGTGCGGCGTGAGAACATGCTTTCGCCAAAGAACGCGGCCCCCAGGGTCACGCCGTAGACCCCGCCAACCAGCGTGCCCGCTTCGCGGATTTCAAGCGAATGCGCATTGCCCCTGGCGTGCAGCGCACTGTAAAGGCTTGATATTTCGGCGTTGATCCAGGTGTCGGTGCGGTCGGCACATGCGGCAACCACACCGGCAAAATCCTGATTGACGGTCACGTCAAAACCCGTCCGCCGCATCGCCTTGGCCAGGGACCGCGAAAGGTGGAACCCGTCCAGCGGGAGTATGCCCCGCCGCCGCGGATCGACCCAGAAAATCTCCGGGTCGTCGCGGTGTTCGGCCATCGGGAAAATGCCGATCCCGTAGCCGCGCAGCACCAGTTCCGGCGTCAGTTCCGTCATCGGCGTCAGCCGTCGCCGAGATTGGTTTCCAGCCAGTGTTCGAGCCAGTGAATGTTGTAGTTGCCGGTCTGAATGTCCTCTTCACCCAGCAGCGCGTGGAACAGCGGCACGGTTGTGTCCACGCCATCCACGATCAGCTCGCCCAGGGCGCGGCCCAGCCGTGCCAGCGCTTCGGGCCGGTCGCGGCCATGTACGATCAGCTTGCCGATCAGGCTGTCGTAATAGGGCGGGATCGAATAGCCGTCATAAAGTGCGGAATCCATCCGCACCCCCAGGCCACCCGGCGCATGATACTGGGTGATCCGGCCCGGACAGGGACGGAAATTGGGCAATTTCTCCGCATTGATGCGGACTTCGATCGCGTGGCCGTTGATCTTCAGGTCTTCCTGCTGGAACGACATGGGCAGGCCGCTGGCCACCCGGATCTGCTCGCGTACCAGATCAACCCCGAAGATGCCTTCGGTCACCGGATGTTCGACCTGAAGGCGGGTGTTCATCTCGATGAAGTAGAATTCCCCGTTCTCGTAAAGGAATTCGATGGTGCCCGCGCCGATATAATTGATATCGGCCATGGCATCGGCGCAGGTCTTGCCGATGCGCGCGCGTTCCTCCGCGCTGATGGCGGGGCCGGGGGCTTCCTCGAATACCTTCTGGTGGCGGCGCTGCAGCGAACAATCGCGTTCGCCCAGATGCACCGCGCGCCCCTTGCCGTCGCCAAAGACCTGAATCTCGATATGGCGCGGGGTGGTGAGGTATTTCTCGATATAGACTTCGTCGTTGCCGAAGTTGGATTTGCCTTCCGCACGGGCGGTCTGAAAGGCGCGTTCCATCTCGGCGGCAGAACCTGCCACCTTCATGCCCTTGCCGCCACCGCCTGCGGTGGCCTTGATGATGACGGGGTATCCGATTTCCTCGCCCAGGCGCCTGGCCTCTTCCAGTGTCGCCACGCCGCCTTCAGAGCCCGGCACACAGGGAACGCCCAGCTTGCGCATGGTTTCCTTGGCGGTGATCTTGTCGCCCATGATGCGGATATGTTCGGCAGTGGGGCCGATGAAGGTCAGCCCGTGATCCTCGATCACCTGCACGAATCCCGCGTTTTCCGACAGGAAGCCATAGCCGGGGTGGATCGCCTCTGCCCCGGTGATCTCGCAGGCGGCGATGATCGAGGGGATCGACAGATAGGATTGCGCAGAGGAGGGCGGGCCGATGCAGACGGATTCGTCGGCCATCCGCACATGCATGGCGTCGCTGTCGGCGGTCGAATGCACCGCGACGGACTGGATGCCCATTTCGCGCGCGGCACGGATCACGCGCAGCGCGATTTCACCCCGGTTTGCGACAAGAATTTTATTAAACATTGTCAGTGCCTTATTCGATAATCACCAGGGGCGCACCGAATTCGACGGCATCGCCGTCACCCACCAGGATGCGCTTGACGGTTCCGGAGCGCGGGGCGGGGATGTGGTTCATGGTTTTCATCGCCTCGACGATCAGCAGGGTTTCACCCTCTGACACGGATTTGCCGACCGTGACAAAGGCGGGCGCACCCGGTTCCGCCTGCATATAGACGGTGCCGACCATGGGCGACACGACCGCGCCGGGGTGGCTTGCCGGATCGTCCTCTGCCCCGGATGCGGATGCTGCTGCGGGGGCATTCATCGGTGCGGGCGCGGGCGATGCCATCGGGGGCGGGGCTGCCTGAATTTGCTGGGGCGCCATGATCTGCTGCGGCGGTTTGCGGCTGACGCGCACATTCAGGCTGTCGTCCTCGGCATAGTCTCGCTTGACCTGAAGCTCCGTCAGGTCATTTTCGTTCAGCAGTTCCGCCAATGCCCGGATAAAGGCGACATCTGCGTCATGGGTGTTTTTGGTCATATATTCCTCGACGTTTCCCTCTTGTCCGGCGCTGCGCGGGCCGTGACGTTTTGCCCGGTTATAAGACATGGGTCCCGGCATTGAAAGCCGCCAGTTGTGGCGGGCGGCGACTGTCGGCATGTCGCAGGCAGCAAGTGATGACGAACCTGGCACATTGGCTGATCCGGGCGGCAGCTTGCGTACCGGATGCCTCTGACCGCGCCCCCCGGGATCGCCGGACGATCCGGGGACGAAGTCAATGTCGTGTCAGGAAGCGGGTTCCAGGACCCCGCAGGCCAGCCTTGCTCCGGTATTGCCGCCGGGTTGGGTGAAATGGTCATCCCCTTCGGCATGGATCATCACGCTGGCGCCATCTGAATCGAGCAAGCCGCCAGGTGTCTCTTCCAGCGAAACCGCGCTGGTGATCGCCTGCATCTCGCCGGTGCCATCCGCGCCGACATAGAGGTTCGGCAGATCGCCGGCATGTGGCCCGTCGGGGTGCAGCAGGCCGTGCGCGTTGTCGGCGTCTCCGATATGCGGCCCGGCAGATTTGAACTCGGTTGCGGGGTCGCAGTCACCAACCTGGTGCAGATGCACACCTTTCGGCCCCGGCGCTGCGCCTTCGACCTTCAGGTGGATCAGGATGCCATTGGTGCCGGGGGTCACCGTGGCGGTGCCCAGAACGGTGCCGTCCAATGTCTTGATGTCGGCGCTGGCCACAGGTTCGGGGGCGCTGGCATGGCTGTCGGCCAGGGCGACACCGGCGATGAGCGACAAAGTGGAGGCGAGGGCGGGGAGGGTGTGTTTCATGAATTTGCTCCTTGCGATTGCTCGGGCCTGTTGGACCGTCTGAGGTCCAACGCATCAAGGCTCCATAGGGTTCATCGCAGGGGCAATTTCTCACCGGCGCTGGCATGGCAGCTGTCGCAGAAATACCGAGCCAAACCGGTCCTTAACGGCAGTGCGGCGGCCTGCGGCCCCGGTTCCGCGCGGGGGAATGGCCTGAAACCGAACTTTCGCTACAAGGCGCAAGCCGCATCACAGGCACCCCGCCCGGCCTGCGCCTCATGTCACAATGGGCGTGAAAGCCGGTGTGGCCGGACGCCCGACCACAGCACCCGGCGGGCGATCAGATCGCGAGGTATTCGGCGCGCAATTGTTCGTTTTCCAGCACTTCCTGCGCCGTGCCGTCAAAGACGATTCCCCCGGTATCGAGGATCACCGCACGGTCGGCCAGTTTCAGCGCGCGGATCGCGTTCTGCTCCACAAGGATCGTGGTGATGCCCTGCTCCTTGATGATGGCCAGTGTCTTTTCGATCTCGTCCACGATGACGGGGGCCAGCCCCTCATAGGGTTCATCCAGCAGCAAGACCTTGATGTCGCGGGCCAGGGCGCGGGCGATGGCCAGCATCTGCTGCTCGCCTCCCGACAGGGTGGTGCCTTCCTGATTCTTGCGTTCGCCCAGACGCGGGAACAGCTCGTAAAGCCGGTCCAGCGACCAGCCGATGGGCGGTGCGATCTGCGCCAGCTTCAGGTTTTCCTCAACCGTCAGGCCGGGAATGATACGGCGGTCCTCGGGCACCAGACCCAGCCCCCATTGCGAGGCCTCATGCGCCTTCATCTTGTGCAGGGGCTTGTGGTCGAGCCATATTTCCCCTTTGCGCACCTCGGGGGAGGCCAGCCGCGCGATGGCGCGCAGGGTCGATGTCTTGCCCGCGCCGTTGCGGCCCAGCAGCGCCAGGATTTCGCCCTCGTGCACGTTAAAGCTGATGCCCTGCACGATGTAGCTTTCGCCGTAATAGGCCTCAAGATCCCAGACCGACAGAAAGGCGGGGGCGGTGGCGGCGTGGTTGGCGTTCTTTTCGAGGGTTTGGGTGTTCATGAAACCTGTCCTTTGGCGGTCGGGTGGGGCAAGCCCGGTCTATGCGGCATCCTGGGATTCACCCAGATAGGCTTCGCGGACCTTGGGATGTCCCTTGATCTTTTCAGGCGTGTCTTCGACCAGCGGGGTGCCCTGCGCCAGCACGGTGATCCGCTCGGCCAGGGAGAACACCACATGCATGTCGTGTTCGATGATCGCGATGGTGATGTCGCGCTCGTCCTTGATGCGTTTCAGCAGGTCGATGGTGTTGTTGGTGTCGGCCCGCGCCATGCCCGCCGTGGGTTCATCCAGCAGCAGCAGGCGGGGGTCCTGTGCCAGGCACATGGCAATCTCAAGCCTGCGCTTGTCGCCCCGCGACATGGCGGCGGCATGCATCCCGCGCTTGTCGATCAGGTTCATGTCCTCCAGCATATGCTCCGCCTTTTCGACGATGTCGCGCTGGCTGGTCACCGATGTGATGGCGTTCAGCTCGAACGCGCCGTCGCGCTTGGCGAAACAGGGGATCATCATGTTTTCCATCACCGTCAGGTCGCCAAAGATTTCCGGCGTCTGGAACACGCGGCTGATGCCCATCTGGTTGATCTCATAGGGTTTTCGCCCCAGCACCGATTGCCCATCGAACATGACGGATCCGGTATCCGGGATCAGCTTGCCCACCAGGCAGTTCAGCAGGGTGGATTTGCCCGCACCGTTGGGCCCGATGATCGCATGGCAGGAGTTTTCCGCCACGCTCAGGTTCACGTTGCTCAGGGCCTGCAGACCGCCAAAGCGTTTGCCCACGTTCTTGACTTCGAGAATTGCCATTGTGTCGGTCCTTATTCCGCGGGTGTCTTGGAGCCGTCAGGCGCGTCGTTCCTGGCACTTTTGCGGCGGAACAGCCGCGCGATGCGCTGGCCGCCCTCCACAAGGCCGCCGGGCAGGAAGATCACGACGATCATGAACATCAGGCCCAGGGTCAGGTTCCAGCCCTTGCCCACAAAGGGATGCACGATGACCACCAGAAAATCCTCGATCCCGTCCGGCAGGAAGGCAAACCAGCTGTGCAGCACGTTGTCGTTGATCTTGGAGAAGATGTTCTCGAAGTACTTGATGAAACCGGCGCCCAGCACCGGGCCGATCAGCGTGCCCGTGCCGCCCAGGATGGTCATCAGCACAACCTCGCCCGAGGCGGTCCATTGCATCCGTTCGGCCCCGGCAAGCGGGTCCATCGCGGCCATCAGCCCACCGGCCAGCCCGGCGTACATGCCCGAGATCACGAAGGCGGCCAGCGCATAGGGACGGGTGTTCAGGCCGGTATAGTTCATCCTTTGCTGGTTCGATTTCACCGCCCGCAGCATCATGCCAAAAGGCGAGCGGAAGATGCGGATGGCAAGGTAGAAGGTCAGCAGCATGATCACCGCACAGAAATAGTAGCCGGCGTTGAAGTCGAAGGACCAGTCGCCCAGGCGCATGGTATAGGTGCTGCGCATCTCGACCAGGCCCAGCAGGTGCGGCACGCTTTCCCAGCTGTCGATCAGGACCTGCGGGTCCGAACGGTAGACCTGCAAGCCGGTTTCGCCATTGGTGATGGTGGTGCCAAAGAAGCGGCCCAGAAGGTCAGAGTAGCTGATCGCGAACATCATCTGGGCAAAGGCCAGCGTCAGGATCGAAAAGTAGATCCCGGAGCGCCGCAGCGAGATGAAGCCGATCATCAGGGCAAAGACGCCCGAAATCACGATCGCCAGCGGCAGACCCCAGATGATGTTGTAATCCAGCAGCTTGTACATCCAGACCACGGCATAGGAACCGACCCCGAGAAAGGCCGCATGGCCAAAGCTGAGATAGCCGGTCAGGCCGAACAGGATGTTGAACCCGATGGCGAAGATGCCGAAGATCACAAAGCGCTGCATTAGGTCGGGATAACCCGCGTTGAATTGCGCCATGGCCGATCCCGCCGGGAAGGGGTTGAGCAGGAAGGGTGCGAAAAGCGTCAGGATGGCGACGATGATCAACAGGGCGGTGTCTCTTTTTGCGGTGCCGAACATGTCTTATTCCTCCATCACGCCCTTGCGGCCCATCAGGCCTCGGGGACGTGTCAGCAAGATGATGATTGCCACCACATAGATGATGATCTGGTCGATGCCGGGCAGGATCGCCTTGATCTCGTTCATCGAGGCAAAGGATTCCAGGATGCCCAGCATGAAGCCGGCCAGCACCGCGCCGGGCAGGGAGCCCATGCCCCCCACGACCACCACGACGAAGCTGAGCACGAGGAAATCCATGCCCATGTGGTAATTGGGTGAGTTGATCGGCGCATACATGACGCCCGCGAGGCCCGCGACGGCGGCGGCGATGCCGAACATGATGGTAAAGCGGCGGTCGATGTCGATGCCCAGCAGGCCCACGGTTTCGCGGTCCGCCATGCCGGCGCGGACGACCATGCCGAAGGTGGTGAATTGCAGAAAGGCAAAGACGGCCCCGATGATCACCGCCGAGAAGGCAAAGTAGACCAGCCGCCAATAGGGATAGGCAAGTGCCGTATCCAGCCCCAGCAGGGCGCCGAAGTCGAAACTGCCGCGGAAGGCGTCGGGCGCAGGCGTGGGGATCGGGTTGGCACCGTAGAAATACTTGATGACCTCCTGCAGCACGATGGCAAGGCCAAAGGTCACCAGGATCTGGTCGGCATGGGGGCGTTTGTAGAAATGCTTGATCAGCCCGCGTTCCATCACATAGCCGATCACCAGCATCACCGGGATGGCAAAGAGGATCGCCAGGGGCACCGACCAGTCGATGATCAGCCCGCCGATCTCGGGGCCGAACCAGTTCTCCACGATCGGGGTTTTCACCTCCAGCGGACGGCCGAGGAAATCCTTCTGCGTCTCGTCGATGCTGATGGTGCTGATTGTCAGGATCTTTTGCAGCGTCACCGAACAGAAGGCACCGATCATGAACAGGGCGCCATGGGCAAAGTTGACCACGCCCAATGTGCCAAAGATCAGTGTCAGCCCCAGGGCGATCAGCGCATAGGCCGACCCCTTGTCGAGACCATTAAGAATTTGAAGAAGGATAGCGTCCATGATCCCCACCCGAGGTATGCGCGCAGCCGCCGGTCGAAACCGGGGCTGGCGGGTCGTTTAAGAGGGAAGGGCGGGGTCTGTCCCGCCCTCCTGGTAGGTCCGGCTCAGGCGCCCGGGTTGCATTCGCCCAGGTCGCCACCGGCGAACATCGGGTGGTCGGGTTCGTATTCGACCTGTGCGCGCGGCGTGACTTCGACGATTTCCAGCGTGTCGTACTCATTGGACGGGTTCTCTGTCCCCTTCATGACAAGCACGTCCTTGAAACACTGGTGGTCGGCACCGCGATAGGTGGTCGGACCGTTGCCCATGCCGTCGAAGTCGAAATCTTCGAGCGCTTCGGCAACCGCGCAGGGGTTGAACGACCCGGCACGTTCGACCGCATCCGCATAAAGCAGCGTCTGCACGTAGCAGGTATGCGCGGAGTTCGAGGGCGGACGGCCATATTTTTCGCCAAAGGACTTGGTAAAGGCCTTGGAGCCTTCATCCTGAAGCTGCCAGTTCCAGTTCATCGACCCGATCACGCCCTGCACGTTCTTGCCCGCACCTGCGGCCATCAGTTCAGAGTAGAGCGGCACGACGATTTCGAACTTCTTGCCGTTCACTTCCTTGTTCAGCAGGTCGAACTGCACCGCGTTGGTCAGCGAGTTCACCATGTTCCCGCCGTAGTGGTTCAGAACCAGCACATCGGCACCCGAGTTCAGCACCGGCGCGATGTAGGACGAGAAGTCGGTGCTGGCCAGCGGCGTCAGCACGTTGTTGACGGTTTCCCAGCCCATCGCCTCGGTGGCGGCGGCCATGGATTCCTGCTGCGTCCAGCCCCAGGTGTAATCGGCTGTCAGGTGATAGGCCCGGCGGTCCTTGCCGTATTCCTTCGCCAGCACGGGCGCCAGGGCGGCACCGGACATATAGGCGTTGAAGAAGTGACGGAAACCGTTGGCTTTCTTGTCCTTGCCTGTGGTGTCGTTGGAGTGGGTAAGACCGGCCATGAAGATCACGCCCGCTTCCTGGCAGAGACCCTGAACCGCAACAGCCACGCCCGAGGACGAGCCGCCGTTGATCATGATGGCGCCGTCTTTTTCAATCATCGCCTTGGCGGATGCGCGGGCGGCGTCCGATTTGGTCTGGGTGTCGCCGGTCACGAAAGTGACCTTCTTGCCCAGAATGCCGTTCCCCTTCAGCGCCTTGGAGCTGAAAGTGTTCATCATCCCGCCGTCGCCTTCGCCGTTCAGGTGCTGGACAGCCAGTTCCTGGGCGCGCAGCTCGTCAAGGCCCTCTTCGGCATAGGGACCGGTCTGCGGCACGTTGAAGCCGAATGTGACGGTGTCGCCGGTGGGCGCATTGGTAAACCCGGAATGGGCGTCAGCACGCAGATAGGTGGGCAGCGCAAGACCTGCACCGGCCACGGCGCTGGTTTTGATCAGACCACGACGTGTCAGTTTCGAAAATGACATGAATTCCTCCCGATTTGTAAACGCATGCCGGCTTCCTCCGTCCGACACACGCGGCACTATTGTGCAAATACTTTATCACCCGGCTTGTGAAACCCATCAATAAGTCCTTTTAAATTCTGCATAATCCTGTAAATATATTCGCAATGAGTTTATCGAGATTGTAAATATCATGATATTGCAGCGCAGAAACACGTTGAAATTGCACAGTTTTACCGGATGTTTTTGCCATGGCGCGTGAGGCGCTGACCGGCAGCCGGATCCGCGAAAGGCGGATCATGGCATCGCTCAAGCAGGCCGACCTGGCGCGCGCCATCGGGATCTCCGCCAGCTACCTGAACCTGATCGAACACAACAAGCGCAGAATCGGCGGCAAGCTGCTGCTGGACATCGCCGCCGCCCTGGAGGTGGAGCCGCAAACCCTGACCGAAGGGGCCGAAGCGACGCTGGTCGCTGCCCTGCGCGAGGCGGCCCATGAGGCGGGGTTGAGCGGGGCGGAAGCGGACCGGGCCGACGAATTCGCCGGGCGGTTTCCGGGCTGGGCCGATGTGCTGGCAGGCACCCGCCGCCGCCTCGATGCGCTGGAGACCACGGTGGAGGCGCTGACCGACAGGCTGGGCCATGACCCGCATCTGGCGGCCTCCATCCACGAGCTTCTGACGACGGCTGCCGCGATCCGCTCCACCGCCTCGATCCTGGCAGAGACCAAGACGCTGCAACCGGAATGGCGCGACCGGTTTCATGCCAACCTGAACGAAGACAGCGACCGGTTGTCTGCCAGCGCGCAGAATCTGGTGGCCTATCTTGATGCGGAACCCGGGGCGGAGGATGCCGCCAGTTCCCCGCAGGAAGAGGTGGAGGCTTTCCTCTCTGCGCGCGATTTCAGTTTCGAGATGCTTGAAGGCGCCGCCGACACCGATGCGCTGATCAGTGGGATGCTGGCGGAGGATCCTGTCCTGCGCACGCCTGCCGCACTTTTCATCGCCCGCATCGTCCTGCGCCAGATCGCGCGGGATGCCGCACAGCTGCCCCTTGCCCGTCTGCGCGCCGCCCTTGCGGTCTCGGGGGTGGATCCGGTTGCGCTTGCGCGCGCGCTGGAACAGCCGGTCGGGCGGGTGCTGCGCAGGCTTGCCGCGCTGCCGGAGCTTGAGGCCGGGATGATCGTCTGCGACCGTTCCGGCACGGTCACCTTTCGCAAGACGGTGGATGGTTTTTCGGTGCCGCGCCACGGTGCCTGCTGCCCGCTTTGGCCCCTGTTTGCGGCGCTTGGGCAACCGGGCACGATCATCGCGCAACGGGTCAGCCAGCTGGGCCGGGCGCAGGCGCAGTTCCAGTGTTATGCGGTCAGCGAACCGGTGACGCCGCAGGGCTACAACGCCCCGCCGCTGGTACATGCCATGATGTTGCTGCTGCCGGTGCCGGAAGGCGGCACATTCGGGCTTCCGGTGGGGGCAACCTGCCGGGTCTGCCCGCATGAGAACTGCAGCGCCCGGCGCGAACCGTCGATCCTCAGCGCCGGGGCCTGAGCCTGGCACAACCGTGGCACGCGCCCCTGGCCCTTTCGCTCAAACCTTTGCGGTCGCAGGCAAATTCGGAGCTTTGACAGGTCGCATCTTCCGGTGCATGTTGAAGCGCGGCCGCAACAGGCCGCATGGGGAGGGAAAACCGCGCATGAGCAAACATGTCGTTTTGGTGGAGGACGAGCTGAACATCGCCGAAGCGATCCGCTTTGTCCTGTCGAATGACGGATGGCGGGTGGAGACATTGGCAAACGGGCTGAACGCGGTGGAGGTGATCCGCAAGGCCCGCCCGGATCTGGTTTTGCTGGATGTGATGTTGCCGGGCCGCAGCGGGTTCGAGATCTTGCATGATCTGCGGGCCGATCCGGCCTTTGCCGATCTGCCGGTGATGATGCTGACCGCCCGCGGCCAGAGCCGCGACCGCGAAATGGCCCGCAAGGCCGGGGTGAGCAAATTCATGACCAAACCCTTTTCCAATGCCGAGATGCTGGAGGCCGTGCGCGAACTGACGGCCTCTGCCTGAGGGCCGGGATGCCGGCGCGACGCCTGTTTCTTGAACGGCGCAGCTACCGGATGCGCCGGGCGATGGATGCCGTGCGCCTGTTGCCTTTCGTGGGGCTGGCCCTGTGGATGGTGCCGCTGCTCTGGGCGGTGCCCGGCGACGGGCAGGGCGCGCCGATCCCGATGTCCTCCGCCCTGCGCTATCTCTTCGGGGTCTGGGTGGTGCTGATCCTCGGGGCGCTGGCCCTGTGGTGGCGCACCGGGCGCGGTGCCGCAGAGGATGGCGCGGACGATCCGCCCCGGCCGCGCTGATGGTGGCACTGAACGAACTTGTCATTGTCTGCCTGGCCTATGTGGCCGGCTTGTTCCTTGTCGCCTTCCTGGCAGAGCGCGCGGCGCTGCGGGGCAAGGGGGGCGCGCTGCTGCGTTCTCCGCTGGTCTATACGCTGTCGCTGTCGATCTACTGCACCGCCTGGACGTTTTACGGTGCCGTCGGCTATGCGGCGCGCTCGGGGCTGGAATATGTCACCATCTATCTTGGCCCCAGTCTGGTGATGATCGGCTGGTGGTGGGGCCTGCGCCGGCTGGTGCGGATCGGGCGCAGCCAGCGGGTCACCTCCATCGCCGACCTGATCTCAAGCCGCTATGGCAAGTCCAACAGCCTGGCGATCATCGTGACCCTGATGGCGGTGATCGGTGTCACCCCTTACATTGCGCTGCAATTGCAGTCGGTGGTCCTGTCGCTGTCGATCTTCGCGGCAAACGGGGAGGGCGGCAGCTACAACCCGGTCAGCGCGGCCCTGTGGGTGGCGGCAGGGCTGGCGCTCTTCACCGTGCTTTTCGGCACAAGGAACCTCAACGTCAACGAACGCCACCACGGCGTGGTGATCGCCGTGGCGGTGGAGGCCATCGTGAAACTTGTCGCCTCGCTGGCCGTGGGCATTTTCGTGGTCTGGAGCCTTGGCGGCGGGGTGGAACAGACGCTGGCACGGGTCGATGCCTCGGCCATCGGGGAATGGCAGGTGCAGGGCGGACGCTGGGCCACGCTGACGCTCCTGTCAGCGGCGGCCTTTGTCTGCCTGCCGCGCATGTTTCAGGTCATGGTGGTCGAGAATGACGAGGAACGGCATCTGCAGATCGCCTCCTGGGCCTTTCCGCTTTACCTGATGCTGATGAGCCTCTTTGTGGTGCCCATCGCGGTGGTGGGGCTGGACCTGATGCCGCCCGGGTCAAACCCTGATCTCTTTGTGCTCAGCCTGCCGCTGAGCCAGGGGCAGAACGGGCTGGCGATGCTGTCTTTCCTCGGCGGATTTTCATCGGCCACCTCGATGGTGATCGTGGCCACGCTGGCCCTCTCCACCATGGTGTCGAACCATATCGTCATGCCGATCTGGCTCAGCACCCGGCATGGCAGCGCGGTGCAATCGGGCGATGTCAGGCAGGTGGTCCTGCTGGCGCGGCGGCTGTCGATCCTGCTGATCATCGCGCTTGGCGTGCTTTATTACCGCATCTCCGGCGGCAGCGCCGCGCTTGCCGCCATCGGCACGATCTCTTTCGGCGGGGTGGCGCAATTCCTGCCGGCGCTTCTGGGGGGTATTTTCTGGCGCGGTGCCACGCGGTCGGGCGCGCTTTGCGGTCTCGGGATCGGCTTTGCCATCTGGGTGTTTACCATGCTCCTGCCCAGTTTCGGCGTCGGGGCCGCGCTGTCGGCAGAGATCTTCAACCAGGGTCTCTGGGGGCAAAGCTGGCTGCGGCCGCAGGCGCTGTTCGGGATCTCGGGGCTGGACCCGACGGTGCATGCGGTGGTCTGGTCGCTGTCGCTGAACGCGCTGGCCTTCGTCGCGGTCTCCATTGTCAGCTTTCCCGACCCGATCGAACGTCTTCAGGGCGCGCAGTTCGTGAACGTGCTGGAACATTCCGGTCCGGCGCGCAACTGGACCGCCTCCGTGGCGGGCAGCGAGGACCTGATGATCATGGCGCAGCGTATCCTCGGCGCGCCCGAGGCGCAGGCCTTCTTCCGGGCCGAGGCCGAGGCCCAGGGCATCACCGGCGGCCTGCCGGAACCGACACCCGCCTTTGTGCAGGCGCTGGAGCGGGAGCTGGCAGGTTCCGTCGGGGCCGCGACGGCCCATGCCATGGTCAGCCAGATCGTCGGCGGCACCTCTGTTTCGGTGCAGGACCTGCTGGCGGTGGCGGACGAATCCGCCCAGATGCTGGAATATTCCAACCAGCTTGAGCAGAAATCCCGCGAATTGACCGAAACCGCGGCCAAACTGCGCAGCGCCAATGAAAAGCTGACCCAGCTTTCCCTGCAAAAGGATGGGTTCCTCAGCCAGATCAGCCATGAGCTGCGCACGCCGATGACCTCGATCCGGTCGTTTTCCGAAATCCTGCGCGATGCGGGCAAACTCTCGGAGGCCGACAAGACGCGCTATGCCTCCATCATCCATTCGGAGACCCTGCGCCTGACCCGTCTGCTGGACGAACTTCTGGACCTTTCGGTGCTGGAAAACGGGCAGGTGACCCTGCGCATGGGGCAGGACAGGCTGAGCGACATCATGGACCGCGCGGTGACAACGGCGCTGGCCGGGGCAGGGCCTGCGCTGGCGGTGCGGCGTGAAACCGAAGCGCCCGATATCGTGCTGCACACCGATATCGACCGTCTGGTGCAGGTCTTCATCAACCTTGTCTCCAACGCGCGCAAATATTGCGATGCGGCAGAACCTGCGCTGACCATCCGCACCAGCCGCCATGCCGGGGGCCTGTGGATCGACTTTGTCGACAACGGCAGCGGGATCGACGCGGACGTGCAATCGGTCATCTTCGAAAAGTTCTTTCGGATCAGCGGGGAAGAGGCCGAGGGCGTGGGCCTTGGCCTTGCCATCTGCCAGGAGATCATGTCGCGGCTCGGCGGGCAGGTGATCTATCTGCCGATCGAAAGCGGAACCGCCTTCAGGGTCAGCCTGCCGCAGAGCGTTCTGGTGCAGGAAACCGGAAATCCGGGCAAGACGGCGGTGTCTTAAAGGGCTTGGTAACCGGTTTGGCGTTAAGGCTGTGGCAATGATGCGCGCATGAAGGGTGGCCATGGGGCAAGCTCGACAAAATTCAGACCCTGGGGAAGGCTCCGTTCTGCGGCGCAAGACCGACCGGGGGCGCGCCAGCCATCAGGCCCGCGCGATGACTTTGGCCAAATCCCTGCGCCTTGGCCTGGCGAAGGTGGCGGATGAGCTGTTTGATCTGGCGCTGGCCGCCCTTGCCATCCGGGTGGCAGAGGTGGCGGGCGATGAGGTGCAGGACCAGTTTGATGCGCAGCACCTGTTGTTCCTGCTTGATGGTCCCGATGGGCGGCCCGCGGCGGCGGCGCTGGACCCATTGCTCGTCGGCGCGCTGATCCAGCAGCAGACCATGGCGCAGGTACTGCCCGATGCCGGGGGCGATCCGCGCCCGATGACGGATACCGATGCGGCCATCACCGCCCCTTTCGTGAATGCGCTGATCAGCCGGGCGGCGGCGCTGCCCGACGCGCCCACGGACAAGCGGCTGCTGGCGGGATATGCCTTTGGCAGCCGGGTCGATACGCCGCGCCTGCTGTCTCTGGCGCTTGAGGCACAGGCGTATCGCCTGATCACCCTGACCGTGGATATTGCGGGCGGCCTGCGGCAGGGCCAGATCCTGTTCTGCATGCCGGAACCGGATGATGCCACGGCACAGCACCCCACGGCGCAGGAGGGGCAGGAGGCTGCCAGCAGGGCTGAACAGCGCCCCGCCACATTGTCGGAATCGGTGCTGGCGCTGGATGTTGCACTGGACATTGCGCTGGCGCGGCTGCGCATGCCGCTGGCAAAGCTGGGCCGGTTGCAGGTGGGCGATCTGCTTGACCTGAACGGGGCGCGCTTTGACCGGGCAGAGGTGCTCAGGCCCGGCGGCGGCACGCTGGCGCGCGGTATGCTGGGGCAGCTGGACGGATGCCGTGCGCTGCGGATCGTGCCGGCCAAACCGGCGGCGCAGACCCCCCGCCGCCGCGCCAGCGACCGGGCGGAGCTGGATCAGCGCGAGCCTGAACCGCTGCCGCAGGCGGGCATGCCAGCGTCGGAGCCGCCGGAGATGCAGGCTTTAGATGTGAGCCCCGCAGGTGCCGATGCCATGCCCGACCTGCCGGATTTGTCCGACCTGCCGGAACTGGATCTGTCAGACATGAGTGACCTGCCCGAACTTGACGATCTGCCCGGGTTTGACGACCTGCCTGACCTGGACGACCTGCCAGAGCTGGACGATCTGCCCGACCTGTCAGAGCGCAAGGCAGGCTGAACGATCAGGTGAAAGGGGCGTCCAGCGCCGGCCGGATGTTGGAGATGTCATAGCCACCCGCGCGGGCGGCGGCGACGATCTCCTCCGCCGGCATCTGCCCGGCCTGACCCAGCGCCCAGGCGATGGTGGACCGTGTGCCGGAGGCGCAATAGGCCAGCACCACATCATCCGTGTCTGCCCCCAGCGCGCGGTTTTGCCCGATCACTTCCGGCACCATGGTCTGATGGGTCAGCGGTTGCAGCGCAAAGCCGATGCCGGCCGCTTCGGCGGCGGCCCGGATGGCGGCGGCCTGGTGGCTGGGTGGCACCTCGGCATCCGGGCGGTTGCACAGGATGCGGGTGATGCCCGCAGCGCGAATGGCCTCCATGTCCGACGGATCGATCTGGGGGGCCACGAAATAGCGGGGGGTGAGTTGTCGAATGTCCATGGGATGATTTACGCAGACCGTTGCCTTCTGTCCAGCGATGCGATGCGTTTCGGGTCCGGAACTAGCCCAGAAAGATGCCGACGATCACCATCATCAGGCCGATCACGGAGAGAAACAGCGCACCCAGGTTCAGCGGGATCGCGGATTTCAGCACCTGGCGCATTGCCTCATCGTCCAGCCTGGCACGTTTGGCGCGTGACACGCTGATGATGCACCAGATCAGCCCGACCAGCCCCAGCAGCGAAATCGCCGCCCCGGTCCAGATCACGATGTCCAGTATGTTGGTCGCACTTGTTTCCATGGCGCCTCCGCTACGCCAAAGAGGGGACCGGATCAAGTGCGTCTTGCAGGGCGCGCGGCGCGCTTGTAGTCAGTGCCGACCAACACCAAGCGCAGGAGAACGCAATGAGCGATACAGGCACCAACCCCGAAGTTGTCGATACAGTGGGCGATGCGACCTACCGCGTGACCGCCAATGAACTGCGCCAGTTCATCGAACGGATCGAACGGCTGGACGCCGAGAAAAAGGACCTGGCCGAGCAGCAGAAGGAAGTCATGGCCGAGGCCAAGGCGCGCGGCTATGACACCAAGGTGATGCGCAAGGTGATTGCCCTGCGCAAGCGCGACAAGGACGACATTGCCGAAGAGGAAGCGGTGCTGGAAATGTACAAGGAAGCGCTGGGCATGTGAGCCGGCGGGGCGGCCATTCAGGAACTTTTTACGCCGGCGTGATTAATTCGGGCCGAGCAAGTTCATCAGGATGGCCGCATGACGTACATTATATCAGCAGTGTCGCGGTCATTTTTGACCGTGGCGCTGGTCTTGGCGGGATTATGCGGTGCGGGTTATGGCCAGCAAGCCTGGGCCGAGGTGGATGCCGCGCAAAATGCCCGCAACAGGATCAGCCTGGCCGCGCGACAGCGCATGTTAAGCCAGCGGATGGCCAAAAGCGCCTGTCTGTCGATGGTGTCGGTCGACGCGGAGGTCGAAGCGCGCCGCGCGCATGATGCCGCAACCAGTTTTGACGAGATGCTTGTCAGTCTTGCCGAGGGCAATGCCGAACAGGGCTTGCTGAAAGAAACCTATCCTGACGTCCGTGCCGGGCTGGCGCGCACTGCGGCTCTTTCTTCGGGGCTGACCGCATCGGTAAGGCAAATCGCGGCGGGTGACCTGCACACAGTTGTTGTCTGGTTGATGGTCAGCCGCAATGTTCCGGCCTTGACTGAAATGAATGCAACCATGGAATTGATGGAGGCGCATTACGGCACCGCGCAGATTGATCCCGGGATCGCTGCGGCAATTGTGCTTGCGGGCCGGCAGGGCATGCTGAGCCAGAAAATGGTCAAGGAGCTTTGTTTCCTGTCGATCGGCATCGGGGGCGCGGATGTACGCGAAGCTCTGGCAGATACAGTCGATGTCTTTGACACGGCGCTACACCGGCTGTTCAGGGGCGGCAAGGACGGCGCGTTGGGCGGCAAGCCGAAGCCTAAGCAGCGCGGTCAGCTACGTGCCGTGAAAAAAAGTTGGAAGCCGATGAAACAGATGCTGGAGGAGGTTGTGGGCGGTGGTGAGATCACCGAAGAAATCCTGCGTGACGCCGCCCGGCAAAGTGAAGTTGTGCTACAAGAAGCCGATGCGCTTGTCCTGCTTTATACCCAGGACTAGACTCAGCGCCCCAAATCCCCTTGCACCCCAGCGCCCTGCTCAATAGAAGGGCAGAAATTTTCGCCCGCGCCCCATTCGGCGCGGCCTTATTCTATGGAGCACACATGCAGGTCAACGAGACGCTGAACGACGGTCTGAAACGCGGCTATGCCATCACGCTGACGGCGGCTGAACTGGACGCCAAGGTGAACGAGAAACTGGCCGAGGCGCAGCCTGACGTTGAGATGAAGGGTTTTCGCAAGGGCAAGGTGCCGATGGCGCTGCTGAAAAAGCAGTTTGGCCAGCGCGTGATGGGCGAAGCGATGCAGGAAAGCATCGACGGCGCGATGAACGAGCATTTTGAGAAATCCGGCGACCGCCCCGCGATGCAGCCCGAAGTCAAGATGACCAACGAAGACTGGAAAGAAGGCGACGACGTCGAGGTCACCATGACCTATGAGGCGCTGCCCGAGATCCCCGAGATCGACATGTCCCAGATCGAGCTGGAAAAGCTGGTGGTCAAGGCCGACGACGCCGCCATCGACGAGGCGCTGAAGAACCTGGCCGAAACCGCGCAGGATTTCAAAGCCCGCAAGAAAGGCTCCAAGGCCAAGGACGGCGACCAGGTTGTCATGGACTTCGTCGGCAAGGTCGACGGTGAAGCCTTTGAAGGCGGCTCTGCCGAGGATTATCCGCTGGTGCTGGGCTCCAACTCCTTCATCCCCGGCTTTGAAGACCAGCTGGTGGGCGTGAAGGCCGGCGAGGAAAAGGCGGTCACCGTCAATTTCCCCGACGACTACCAGGCCGAGCATCTCAAGGGCAAGGAAGCGACCTTTGACTGCACCATCAAGGAGGTCAAGGAACCCGTCGCCGCAGAGATCAACGACGAACTGGCGACCAAGTTCGGCTCCGAGGATCTGGAAGGTCTGAAAAAGCAGATCGCGGAACGCCTGGAAGCGGAATATGCCGGTGCCTCCCGTGCCGTCATGAAGCGCGGCCTGCTCGATGCGCTGGACAAACTGGTGAGCTTCGATCTGCCGCCCTCGCTGGTGGAGGCCGAAGCGGGCCAGATCGCGCATCAGCTGTGGCACGAGGACAATCCGGACGTGCAGGGCCACGACCACCCCGAGATCGAAACCACGGATGAGCACAAGACGCTGGCGGAACGCCGGGTGCGTCTGGGCCTGCTGCTGGCAGAGATCGGTCAGAAGGCCGAGGTCGAAGTCTCGGACGCCGAGATGACCCAGTCGATCATGAACCAGGCACGCCAGTATCCGGGCCAGGAGCGTCAGTTCTTTGAATTCGTGCAGCAGAACCAGCAGATGCAGCAGCAGCTGCGCGCGCCGCTGTTCGAGGACAAGGTGATCGATCACATCGCCGAACAGGCGAAAGTGACAGAAAAAGAAGTGTCCAAAGAGGACCTTCAGAAGGCTGTCGAGGCGCTGGAAGACGAATAAACCGCGTCTCTGCCGAGGCTTGCAGGGCCGTGTCCGTTGGGCACGGCCTTTTGCGTTTGGGGCGATCTTTTCGAAAAAATCGGCCCGGAGTTTTTGAAAACTCCGGCGGGTGGCAAGGGTTGCATGCCGGGTGAAAGCGCCGTTTTCTTCGAAGAAAACGGTCCGGAGTTTTTGAAAACTCCGGTGGGCGGCCGCGGTAACATGCAGGCCGGCCGTTTTGCGTTTCGGCCCCTGTGCCGCCACGTTACCGCCAGCGCCGATTGTCCCCGCAGCAGCCTTGGTGCATCCTGGCGCGGAGGCGCAGGAGGGACATCGCGATGGAACTGGATCAGGCCATGCTGGAACGGCGCAGCATCCGGGGGTTCACCAATGACCCCGTGCCGCGCGCCCTTCTGGAAGAGATCATTGCCCTGGCAATGCGCGCGCCCTCCTCGATGAACACCCAGCCCTGGCATCTGCATGTGCTGACCGGCGATCCGCTGGAGAAGGTGCGGGAGGGCAATTCCAGCCGCATGCTGGGCGGCGTCCCGCCCCAGCGCGAGATCAATGACCATGGCGCCTATGAAGGCGTCCACCGCGACCGTCAGGTGGAGATTGCCAAACAGCTTTTCGGGGCCATGGGGATCGAGCGCGACGACAAGGCAAGGCGGCAGGACTGGGTCATGCGCGGCTTTCGCCAGTTCGACGCGCCGGTGTCGATTGTGGTCTGCTTTGACAAGAGCCTGACCGAGAAAGGCACAATCGCCCATTTCGATCTGGGGGCGGTGACCTATGGTCTGGTGCTGGCGGCATGGAGCAGGGGCCTTGGCACCGTGATCAACGGTCAGGGCATCATGCAATCGCCCGTGGTGCGCGAACATGCGCAGATCCCGGAGGATCAGGTGATCCTGACCTGTGTCGCCTTGGGCTGGCCCGATGACAGTTTTTCCGCCAATGCGGTGCGCTCCCGGCGGCGCGGGGTGGATGAGGTTGCCCGGTTTGTCGGGTTTGACTGACCGTCAGCCAAAGATGAGAAACCCGGTATAGGCGGTGTAACCCGCAAGCAGCGCCGCCCCTTCGCCCCGGCTGATCCGTCGGCCCGTTGCCCCCATGACCAGAACCGCCAGTGCGGCCGCTGTCATCACCCAGATGTCCAGTGTGACGAATTGCGCAGGCACCTGCATCGGGCGCACAAGTGCGGTGACGCCGAGAATTCCCAGCACGTTGAAGATATTGCTGCCGATGATATTGCCAAAGGCCATCTCGGCCTGACCCTTGCGTGCGGCGACAATCGAGGTCACCAGTTCCGGCAGGGAGGTGCCGACCGCCACGATGGTCACCCCGATCAAGGCCTCTGACACCCCCCAGGAGGCGGTCACGGCAACCGCGCCACTCACCAGGGCGCGTGCCGCGAGGATCGTCACGATCAGACCGCCCAGTACCCCGAGCGACGCGCGCCAGAGCGGCGCAGCGGGCGTGTCACTGATGCAGTCCAGGTTATCCTCACCGCGCCGCAGGGCGCTGACAAGGTAAAGCGCGAGACCGGCCACCAGCAGCAGCCCCATGGACCGGGTGATGCTGCCCCAGAGCACCAGCACAAGTGCGGCACCTGTGGCCCCCAGCATGACCAGCCCGTCGCGCTGCAGCGTTGCCCTGGCCACCACCATCGGGCTGAGCGCGCAGGTCAGCCCCAGGATCAGCAGGATATTGGCGATATTGCTGCCCACAACATTGCCGATCGCAATGCCGGGAGAGCCTGCAAGGGCGGCCTGCACCGATGTCACCAGTTCCGGCATCGAGGTGCCGAAACCCACCAGCGTCAGCCCGATCACCAGCGGGGATACACCCCAGCGCGTGGCAAGGCCCACGGCCCCGTCCACCAGCCAGTTGCCACCGACCAGCAGACCGGCAAAGCCGATCACGATAAGCGCAAGATCAATCATTTGGGTGTCCCGGAAAGACCGGAACAGACACGATGCCGATCACTGCGCCACCCGGTAACGCCTAGATCATGGCGGCTGGTGCCGGCTTCAAGAGGTGGATGATAATATCATCCGGCGCGGGCAGGGATCAGCCGCTGCGCAGCCCGGTCTCGACCAGCATGCCGCGGCGCTTGGCCTCGTAGTAATAGCCGCGCGCGTACCATTTGATGGCTGAGCTCTGGTCGCCGTCCGAGAGCAGCCAGGCCCCGCGCAGGTATTTCAGCGCATATTCAAGATTGGTATCGGCATCCAGCAGCTCGGAGGGCGCGCCCTGGAAGCCCATCGATCGTGCGGTGGCGGGCAGGATCTGCAACAACCCGTAATAGGGGCCATTGCGCGCCTTGGGATTGTGGGTGCTTTCGCGGATCGCCAGCTTGTGCACCAGCGGGCGCGGCAGTTCGTAATGATCGGCCCAATAGTTGATCTTTTGCCGCAGCTCCGGAGTCTCGTTGGGATGCAGCGGAATGGCAAGCCGCGGGGCGGGTTTGACCTCTGGCGCGGCGGCACAGGCAGAGACGGCAGCGGCGCAAAGCAGGGCCAGCGCGGCGCGACGGGTGTGATGAAACATTGTACGGATTCGCGATTGTGGCAACTGCGCAGAAACTACCGGCAGCGGGCTTTCTGGCAAGGGTGCAGCGCCGCGATGCGCGGGAAGTCGCAGGGGGATGCGCGGGAATCGGCCCAATGGGCCTGTAATGCAGGGGGATCAGGCCGGATGTGCCCATGCCTGCGGGAGGCCGGGCCGGTCAGCAGGCTGGCCCGAACACCCCCGAAACTTGCACTTCGGATCCGGATTTTCTAGACTTCCGGCATCGGTCAACACGCACAAGGGGAGGGCACAAGCTGAACATGCGTATCATCCGCCGACTTCAGCATGGTCCCCGCTACGCCCTGTAAATCCGTTTGCAGGGCTGGTCAGAGACGACACGTCGAACTGCCTGCCCATGGCCGCGTTGCGGCACCCCTTTGTTTGACCAGAGAATCCCATGACCATCATCAATATCAACGCTTTGGGCGTCACCCTTGGCGCATCGCTGTTTTCTGACCTGAGCCTGAACATCACCAGGGGCGACCGCATCGGTCTGGTGGCCGCCAACGGGCGCGGCAAGACCACCCTGTTGCAATGCCTGGCCGGTGAGCTGGACCCCACGACCGGCGAGATCACCCGCGCGCGCGGCCTGCGCATTGGCTATGTCGCGCAGAACCTGCCGGAGGCGGCACTTGGCCAGACGCTCTATGACCGGGTGCTTGCAGCACTTCCGGCGGAACAAGCCGAATACGAGGGCTGGCGGGTCGATGTGGTGCTGGACGATCTCAAGGTGCCATATGACATTCAGCACAAGGAGCTGGGCGCGCTCAGCGGCGGCTGGCAACGCACCGCGATGCTGGCTTCGGTCTGGATCACCGAACCGGATGTGCTGTTGCTGGACGAGCCGACCAACCATCTGGACCTGCAGCGGATCGGGCTGTTGCAGGGCTGGCTGGCAGCTTTGCCCCGTGATGTCGCGGTCGTGACCACATCCCATGACCGGGCGTTTCTGGACGAGACCACCAACCGCACCCTGTTCCTGCGTGCAGAACGCTCCCGGGTGTTCCAGCTGCCCTATAGCGCCGCACGGGGCGCGCTGGACGAGGCCGATGCGGCTGACGAGCGGCGCTTTGCAAATGACCTCAACAAGGCGCAGCAATTGCGCAGGCAGGCGGCCAAGCTCAAGAACATCGGGATCAACTCCGGTTCCGACCTGCTGGTGGTCAAGACCCGGCAGCTGAACGAAAGGGCCGCACAGATGGAGGCGGCGGCCAGGCCCGCGCATCAGGAGCGCAGCGCGGGAGAGATCAGGCTCACCAACAGCGGAACCCATGCCAAGGCGCTGATAACACTGGATGATGTGCCGGTTGAAACGCCGGGCGGAGATCTGTTGTACCGGACCGGGCAGAAGTGGATCCTGCCCGGTGACCGGGTTGTGCTGCTGGGGGGCAATGGCACCGGCAAGACCCGTCTGGTCATGCTGATCGCGCAGGCGCTGACAGATGCCGCGGGCCCGGTGAAATGCGCGCCCTCGGTTGTGCCGGCCATTTCGGACCAGCATCTGAGCCAGCTTTCGGACCATGACACCCCGATGACGGCCATCACCGGGGCTTTCGACATCGGCGACCAGCGCGCCCGCGGGGTGCTGGCCGGGGCCGGGGTGGAGATCGGCATGCAGGACAGGAAGATCGGCGCGCTTTCGGGCGGGCAGAAGGCACGGCTGGCGATGCTGGTGCTGCGGCTGAAGAACCCGAATTTCTACCTGCTGGATGAGCCGACGAACCATCTGGACATCGAAGGGCAGGAGGCGCTGGAGCAGGAGCTGATTGCCCATGGCGCCTCCTGCCTGCTGGTCAGCCATGACCGCAGCTTTCTGCGTCAGGTGGGGACCCGGTTCTGGTGGATTCGCGGCGGCAAGCTGGAAGAGGTCGCCAGCCCCGAGCCCTTCCTGGCCGGAGAGATGGGGGCCGCGCCGGGGTGAGGACCAGCTGTTGCGTGGTTTCGGAAGGTGCTTGTGCGGCGTTTTCTGCTGCCACGATTTTGCAGTGACTGGTACACAATACACCCGCCCGGCCTCCGCCGCGCACGCGGCTTGTTGAGCTGGGCCTGCAATGTGACAGAAAAGTCGGTTCTACCCGACACCGGATGCCCGAAACAGAAACGCCGCGCGGACCCTTCCGCGCGGCGTTTCAATGTCAGTCAGGAAAGGGTCAGCCGCGGCCTGCGGTGTCTTCCTGATCGCCTGATGCGGCTTCGTCGCCGGCATCATTGCCTGTGTCGATGTCCATGTCGTCCAGCTGCGCTGCGCCGATATCGTCGAACAGCTCCTGGATTTCGAACTCGGCGGCCGCTTCTTCTTCGGCTGCCAGTTCCTGGATGGATTTGCCGGATGCCTGAAGCTCGGCTTCTTCGACCGAACGGGCCACGTTCAGTTGAATGGTCGCTTCGACTTCGGGGTGCAGGACGATCAGCACGTCGTGCAGGCCCAGTTCCTTGATCGGGGCGCTCAGCACGACCTGCTTGCGGTCGATGGTGAACCCGCCTTCGGTCGCGGCATCGGCTGCGTCACGGGTGGTGACGGAACCGTAAAGCGCGCCCGCGTCGGAAGCGGAGCGAATCACGACGAACTGCTGACCGTTCAGCTTGTCCGCCATCTTGTCGGCTTCTTTCTTGGTTTCCAGGTTCTCGGCTTCAAGCTGCGACTTGCGCGCCTCGAAGGCTTCGACGTTGGCCTTGGAGGCCGACAGCGCCTTGCCCTGCGGCAGCAGGTAGTTGCGTGCAAAGCCGGGCTTTACGTCCACGACTTCGCCCATCTGACCCAGTTTGGCGACACGTTCCAGAAGGATAACTTGCATGTGCTTTCTCCTTACTTGACGGCGTAGGGCAGCAGGGCGAGGAAGCGGGCACGTTTGATGGCACGGGCCAGTTCACGCTGCTTTTTCGCAGAAACTGCGGTGATGCGGGAGGGGACGATCTTGCCACGCTCAGAGATGTAGCGTTGCAGCAGACGTGTGTCCTTGTAGTCGATCGCAGGTGCGTTGTCGCCCGAGAAGGGGCAGACCTTGCGACGGCGGAAAAATGGTTTTGCAGCCATGGTTTATGTCCTTTTCTTCAAGCTGATGATCAACGGCGCTCACGGCGCTCGGGGCGCTCGTCGCGTTTCTGCATCTGCACGGAGGGCAGCTCGGCGTGGGTGTCGACCTTGATGGTCAGGACGCGCATCACGTCGTCGTGCAGGCGCATCAGGCGTTCCATTTCCTGAACGGCCGGTGCAGGTGCATCCGAACGCAGGAAGGCGTAGTGGCCCTTGCGGTTCTTGTTGATCTTGTAGGCCATCGTCTTGACGCCCCAGTACTCGCTATCCACGAGTTTCCCGCCGTTGTCGGACAGGACGGTGCCAAAATGTTCGATAAGGCCTTCGGCTTGCGTGTTGGACAGATCCTGACGCGCAATCATGACATGCTCATATAGCGGCATGCGGTCTCCTATTTATATCAAGGCGCATTTCATAGGCGGGGCGGTATCCCTTGCGGCCCCACCACGAGAGACTGCGCGGTTCAACAGATGTGCAAAGGAAAGGCCGATATACACGGTTTGCGGCGCAGGGCAAGCGCCCCGCGCCGTTTTTCACGTCAGCCGGGCTGAGGGCCGCGCCCCGCCGCGAACAGCCCCCGGCGCAGGCCAAGCGCCGAAACACTCTGCTGCAGCACCGCAAGGGTCAGCAGCGCCATCATGCATTCCGCCAATGGCCCGGCCAGCCAGATCCCCGGCTCCCCCAGGATCAGCGGCAGGCAGAATGTCAGCGGCAGGCCGAAAGCATAGCTTTTGGTCAGCCCCAGAAGGGCGGCGCGGCTGGCATTGCCGATGGCCTGGAAATAGGAGGCAATGACGATCAGCGGCCCGGCCAGCCAGAACATCGCGGTGTTCACCGGCAGGATGCGCGCGAATTCGGCGATGACCCCCGGCTCGGTGACAAAAAGGCCCGCGATGCTCTGCGGCATGGTGACAAAGACCGCCTGCATTGCCGCGCAATAGACAAATGCGGTGCCAAGCCCGATCCGCAGCCCGGTGTCGGAACGTGCCCATGCCCGCGCGCCATAGTTGTTGCCGACGATGGTTTGCAGCGCATGGGTCAGCCCGAGCAGCGGCAGAAAGGCAAAGGTCATGACACGGGTCAGGATGCCGAAGGCCGCGACAGTTGTTTCATAAAGCGGCGTGTTCACCAGTTGCAGCACCACGATCACCGCGGCGGAGCTGAGCGAGAGGCCGATGAAATTCAGGCTTTGCGGTGCCCCCAGCGCCAGAATGCGCCCCCAGCAGGCGTTGAGCGGGATGCGCAGCAGCAGACCGGGGCGCAGCTCGGTACGCCCGAAGCTGCGGAAGGCGATGATGATGACCAGCGCCAGCATCTGCGCCAGTGCCGTGCCAAGGGCGGAGCCGGCCACGCCCAAGCCCAGAAGGGCGATCAGGATGTAGTTGAACCCGATGTTCGACAGCGACACCAGCAGGCTCATCGCAGCCATGAAGCCGACGCGCCCCTCGTTGCGCAGGGCGTCGGAATTGACCGCAAGAACAAAGAACAGCGGCGACATGAACACCGTGATGCCAAGATAGGTCTGCCCCATGGCCGCCAGCACCCCGGACCCGGAGGCCAGCGCCAGGGTCACGACCCCGCCGAACAGCAGATAAAGCAGCATCAGCACGCCGCTCATCAGCAGGGCGAGCCCATGGGCGCCGGTAAAGACACGCGCCGCCCCGGCCCGGTCTCCGGCGCCCAGGTTGCGGGCAAGGATGCTGGACATGCCGTTGGAGACCAGCGTCGCCAGCGCGACGATCACCATATAAAGCGGAAACACCAGGGTCACGGCGCTCAGCGCGTCAGCGCCGACGTAGCGGCCGAGGAAAATGGCGTCCACGACGGCCAGCAAACCGTTCATCCCCATGACAAAGATGATGGGCAGGGCGGTTCGGGCAAAGATCGGGCCAAGGGCACCGTGGACAAATGGATTTGGAGCAGGGTTCGACATTGTGGTCCTCGCAAGCTGCTTCACATGGGGGAGGGTGCTCGCCTTGCCGACCTGCGAAGTGCATGTGAGGTCAGAGATGTTACACGACCTTCACCGTGACTTGCGTCTGCGAGCAGCAGGTGGCCGGACCTGCGGCAGGATTAGCGCAGGAAATCCTCTGTCGCAATGGCAAATCGGGGAGTGTCGCGCGCATTGGTATCCGCGTTGCGGTCCGCTCGGCGCGTGGCGAAAGGCATCCTTGTCGCGCCCGCCATGCAAGCGGTGACTTCCGGGATGATCGGTGCCGCGCGTGACAGCAGGATCATCACCGGGCCGCTTTCCTGAAAGATCGCGGTCAGGGAGGCACGCTCGTCTGCGTCCTTGACCAACAGGGCAACGCCCTTTTGCCCCCAGACCCGGCTGATCCAATACCCGGTTCCTGCGGCCAGGGACATGCCAGTGATCGCCGCCGCGGCCCCCGCGGGAAAGCCGATCAAAACGCCCGCCAATATGGTGATGGTGAGTGTCGGCACCGCAACAAACAGGTCTGCGAACAGCAACAGCACAACCAGGCCGAACACAATCGCCGGGTCCACGCGCTGTGCCCATTCCAATAGTGCCTGAACGTTTTCGACCGTGAGGACCCCCAGCAGCCGTCCTGCAACGAAGGTCAGTGCAAACAGACCTCCAAGGATCAGCATGACTTTGAGGAGTGATTTCATCGCTCAGGCCCCCTTCATGATGCGCGCAGCGGCCATGGGCGACAGGCGTTGAATGAGCCGGAGCAGTTTTACCTTGCCAACGTCGATGTTGGGGCGGCCGGCAGACAGGCCCGCGACGATCTCTGCCACGGCCTGTTCAGGTGTGATTTTCCCGCCACCGCGCCCGTCGGTCATCTTGGTGTCGACCATCGGCAGAAACACCTGTTTGACGGAGACGCTTGTCCCCTCCAACTGATAGCCGAGGGATTGCGAAAAGATATTCAACGCCCCCTTGGTGGCGCAATAAATGGCGGACCCTGCCTTGGGGGCCAAGGCCAAACCGGAGTTGATGTTCACGATCATCGCCGATTGCGCCTGCATCAGTTGCGGCAAGAGCAGATGGATCAGGGCACAAACTGAGGTGAAATTGACATCAATCTCCCGGCGTATCGTTTCGTACCGGAAGTCAGGGTCAGTAAAGCGTGGCGTGAATTGAACGGCGGCATTGTTGAACAGCACATCAATGGCATCGCCCCGCTTCACCAACGCGTCCGCCGCGCGCTCAACCGCAGCAATATCAGCCAGATCGGCCTCTTGGATCGAAATTTTGGGAAATTCCGCGCGTAGTGCATCCAACCCGCCTGATGGCCGCGCAATGACAGAGATGCGGTTGTTCGGTTCAAGCCGTCGCAAAATTGCAAGGCCCAGGCCCGACGCAGCTCCCGTGATTACAATGTGTTTGTTTTGAAGTTCCATGTCATACACCCGTTGCGCTTTCATGATTTGCGGGCACGTTAGGCAAACCCCAAGACGCTGGAATTAACCCGGGTTAAAACGCATGAAATTATCTGACTACGTCGCTGCGCACGGGTGGCCGCGCACATACGAAGCAGGAGAATATCTGTTCCGCCAGGGTGAACAGGACGGATCAATCTACAGTCTTCAAAGCGGCTTGTTAAAGGCATACTATCTGTCGGAAGACGGAAAGGAGCACATCAAGTCCTTCATCCTTCCCGGCGGCAAGATCGGCAGTCTCGCATCGTGCTACCAAGGCGAAGCGTGTACGTTCAGTTTGGTCTGCCTGAAGCCATCCGCGCTTGTTGGTGTGAACTTTTCTGATCTCAATGAAGCGAGCCGATCTGATCCGGAACTGTCCGGCGAGATTGTCGATTTTCTGCTGAGCTTTGGCATTCGCAAGGAAATGCGCGAATATGAACTTCTGTGTCTGTCGGCAGAAGACCGGTACAAAAGGCTGTTGGAACACACGCCAGACCTGTTTGACCTGGTGACCCAGAACGAGATCGCGCGATATCTGGGTGTGACCCCGGTGGGATTGAGCCGGATCAAGAACCGAATTTCGTAGAGCGCGCTATTTGGAAACCAAAATACCAGCGGCAGCCTCCGCCCGGATTGGGCCTGCGGTTTCAACGGGCGGTCGCAACGCTTTTTTGCGAAGGCTGACAAGATCCGCCTCACCGGACCCTTCCACCCTGCGCTGAATGGCTTGTCCTGCCCGGAAAAGGGCGACGGCAATGCCGGTTCTGCCCCCGGTCTCAACAAGGTCCGATCCGTGCCGCGGCTTCGCCCAGCTTTGGTCCAATTCCTTTTGCAGCATCACATCAACCAAACAAAGGCCAACCAAATAAAGGATTGGGCAGATGACGGCAGCAGCGGATTTTACCAAAGGCGGCGCAATCACGCGTGAACCGGTATCCATGGTGGACGGGGGCCGGATGCTGGCCCGCACATTGCAGCGGATCTGTGGTGCGGGGCTGTTTCTGGCAGCTTTCGTGATCTGGCTTGCACCCGGCACCGCCGAGGCGGAAGTGATGTTGTTCCGGCTGCTGCTTTCGGTGGCGGCGGCACTGGCGGGACTGGGCATGATGCTGGCCAGCAGCAAGCCCGGGGCGCCCGAAATCGAAATCGACACGATCCGCCGCACCGTCAGCCTGGTCCGGCCCGACGGTTATGGCGCGCGGGAGGTGCTGACGCGCAGCAGCTTTGCCGAACTTGGCGCGGCCGAGGTCAGCGGTCCGGTTGTCCGTTTGTGGGATGCGCAGGGCGTCCTGCTGGCCGTCGCGACGCTGACGGATTCATCCCTGCGCAACAGCCTGATCAACGGCCTGCGCGACGCGGGCAAACTCGCCTGATGCGCTGACAGCAGATGCGCAGCCCGGAAGGGTTCGCAGAAGGCAATTGTTTGCTGGCGCGCAGTCGCTGTGAGGACATGTTGAATTGATTCCGTCGTGGCAAGCCGCACATCTGCTGCCACGACGATCAACCAACATCCTCCCAGGAGTACCACATGAAGCATATGATTTTTGCCGCGGCTCTGGCCCTTGGCGCGACCGGTGCAATGGCGGCCGACACGACGACCAAGGCGGAAAAATACACGCTGGACCCCAGCCATTCGCAGGTCGTGTTCAGCTATGAACACCTCGGCTTTTCGACAACCTACGGCATCTTCTCGGGCTTCGAGGGTGAGATCATGTTCGATCAGGAAGACCCCGCCGCGTCTTCCGTCACCGTGTCCATGCCGGTCATGTCGATGTTCACCGGTTGGGAACAGCGCAAGAACCATTTCATGGCCGATGACTTTTTCGGTGCGGAAGAGGGCGACATGATCACCTTTACCTCGACCGGGATCGAGGTCACCGGCGAGGATACAGCCCTGATCACCGGCGATCTGACCATGAACGACGTGACCAAATCCGTGGTGCTGGATGCGAAGCTGAACCAGCTTGGCGACCACCCGCAAGAGGGCAAGCCCTGGGCCGGTTTCGATGCGACCACCACCATCGTGCGGTCCGACTTCGATCTTGGTGCCTTTGCACCCTATGTCAGCGACGAGGTTCAGGTGAACATCTCGGTCGAGGCGATGAAAGCCGACTGATCGTCCTGAGCGGAACAAGCGAAAGGCCGGGGATTGTTCCCGGCCTTTTTGCATCTGGAAGGCTGCGATTGGAAGGCTGCTATTCGGTGCCGGCCTGCGCGCGGGTTGCGGTCAGCCGGATCGCGACATCGACCGCGAAGGCCAGGCTGTCCTCATTGGGCATGTTGTCACCGATGCCAAAATCGCGCCGGTCCAGGGTCACATCCGCCCGCATCTCGGCGGTGTCGCCCCGGATCGACAGCAGGAAGGGCAGGGTCAGCGGCACTGACCTGTCCTTGATGGTCAGGGTGCCCAGGGCTTCGTACCCGCCGCTGGCATGACGGATATCGCCGCTGAAGGTGGCGGTGGGAAAGCTCTCGGCGGCAAAGAAATCCGCGCCCAATGCCTGTTTGGTGACCGACCCCAGCGTCAGCGAGGGGATGGAAATGGTGGCGGTGACATCGCCCACAACGCCGGTCGGCTGCGCATCGTCAAAGGAAATCGCGGCGGTCCAGTCGTCGAAACGGCCTTCGACCTCGGATCCGAACTGGGTCACGCGCAGCGCGATCGTGCCCTCCTGCACCTGCCATTCAGAGGAGACTTCGCTCAGGGCCGTACCATTGGGGAGCGCCCCATCCGCGCCCTGCGCTGTGCTCAGGGCCAGACCAAGCGATGCGCACCAGATCGCAAGGGCGGCCACCACCGGTAGGGCGCTGTGGCTGGCCTGCGGCAGGGGACCAATCGGCGCGTCGCCCGGCAACATGCGGCGCAGGGTGCTGTCGCGGTCGATGAAGTGATGTTTCAGTGCGCCGATGAAATGCAGCAGGATTGCCCCGATCAGCACACGGCCCGAGATAAAGTGTACCGCACCGGCGAGATGTTCCAGGCTGGTGGATTTGGGCACCAGCGGCAGGTTTTGCCCCAGCGGCCACCAGATCGGCGCAAAGCCGGAGGCAGCGGCATGGCCAATCCAGCCCGACAGCGGCACGATCACCAGCGCGCCATAGAGCAGCCAGTGCACCAGCTCGGCCAGAAAACTCTCTGCCCTCTTGTCGGCGTTCAGCAGGCCCGGCCTGGGCTGGCTGACTGCCCAGAGGATACGGGCGAGGGCGACGAAAAAGACCAGCACGCCAAGGGTCTTGTGCAGCGAGAAGAGCCAGGCCTTGCGTGCAAGTTCGGCATCTGTGGCAAAGGGCAGATCCTCGGCCACGAGGCCCAGGACAATCAGGGTCAGGATCAGCAGCGCGGTCAGCCAGTGAAAGGTTTTCGCGACACCGCCATAGCGGATCTGTGTGTTGGTCAGGGGCATCTGGGTCTCCGGTCGGGTTTGGCGCATAGATACCGGCTGTTTCCGCCGGGGCAATGCCAATAGACGCAGGCCCGCTGTGCAGCCATGCGCGATGCGCTGCGGGCTTGTTCCGGCTGGCCGTGCAGGCTAGACCCGGTGCCAACAAAGAGGAGGCCAAGATGAGCATCGCATTCGTATTTCCAGGGCAGGGCGCACAGACCATCGGGATGGGCAAGGCGCTGGCCGACAGTTACCCGGAGGCGCGGGCGGTGTTCGACGCGGTGGACGACGCGCTGGGTGAGAAACTCTCGGCGTTGATCTGGGAGGGCGAGGCAGAGGCGCTGACCCTGACCGAAAACGCCCAGCCTGCGCTGATGGCAACCTCGATGGCCGCCCTTGCCGCGATGCGCGCCGAAGGTTTCGACCTGGACCGCGCGGCCTTTGTCGCGGGGCATTCGCTGGGGGAATATTCCGCGCTTTGTGCAGCAGGCACCCTGTCGCTGGCTGATACGGCGCGGCTGCTGCGCATCCGGGGCCGCGCGATGCAGGCGGCGGTGCCGGTGGGTCAGGGCGCCATGGCGGCGGTTCTGGGGCTGGATGCCGAGGCCGCCGAGAAAGTGGCGGCAGAGGCCGCACAGGGCGATGTCTGCCAGCTGGCCAATGAAAACGATCCCAGCCAGAACGTGTTGTCGGGCAGCAAGGCGGCGATTGATCGCGCCGTGGTGCTGGCCAAGGAGGCCGGTGCCAAGCGCGCGCTGCAGCTGCCGGTCTCTGCGCCTTTCCATTGCGCGCTGATGCAGCCCGCCGCAGAGGAGATGGCCCGCGCCCTGGGCGAGGTCGGGATGAAGGACCCGGCCGTGCCGCTGGTGGCCAATGTGCTGGCGACCAGCGTGACGGATGCGGGGCGCATCCGCGAACTGCTGGTCGAGCAGGTGACAGGCCGGGTGCGCTGGCGCTCTTCGGTGGAATGGATGGCCGCCCAGGGCGTGACCGAGTTCTGGGAGATCGGCGCAGGCAAGGCCCTGTCCGGCATGATCCGCCGCATCGCCAAGGACAGCACCTGCCGCGCGGTCGGCACGCCAGAGGACGTGGCCGCGCTGAAAGACGCCTGATGTTCCGGCGCCTTGCCCTGATCCTGTTGCTGGCGCTGGCCGCCTGCGCGACGATCGAGAATGCGAGCGATGGCACGACCCTGCGCGTCGAGGGCGACAGGCTGTATCTTGCGGGGACAATCACCAGCCGCACACCTGCCAATTTCGAGCGGCTTCTGGCGCAGAATCCGCAGGTCAGGACGCTGGTGCCGACGCAGGTGAGCGGCTCTGTCGATGGGGCGGCGACGGTGCGCATGGGCTATCTGCTGCGCGCGCGCGGCATCGACACCCATCTGACGCCGGACAGCGTGGTCGACTCGGGCGGGGTGGATCTTTTCCTGGCAGGCAACCGCCGCACGATGGCGCGCGGCGCGTCCCTGGGGGTACACAGCTGGCGCAATGGCTACCGCGAGGGCAGCAGCTATCCGCGCAGCGCGCCGGAACACGATATGACCCGCAGCTATGTCACCGATATGCTGGGCAGCGATGCGTTTTACTGGTTTACTTTGGCTGCCGCCCCCTCGGACGGGATACATGAAATGACACCGGGCGAGATCGCCCGCTATGGCCTGCTGACAGAGCCGGTCGGGAATTGACCACGAAAAGGAAGATATATGTTTGATCTGACAGGGAAAAATGCGCTGATCACCGGCGCGTCCGGGGGCATCGGCGCAGAGATCGCGCGGCAATTGCACGCGCAGGGGGCGGTTGTCGGCCTGTCCGGCACGCGGACCGAGCCGCTGGAGGCGCTGAAGGCGGAACTGGGCGAGCGGGCGCATGTGCTGCCCTGCAACCTGAGCGACTTGGCGGCGGTGGATGCCCTGCCGAAACAGGCGGCTGAGGCGATGGGATCGGTCGATATTCTGGTCAATAACGCGGGCATCACCCGCGACAACCTGTTCATGCGGATGTCGGATGAAGAATGGCAGTCGGTGCTGGATGTGAACCTGACGGCAACCTTCAAGCTGTGCAAAGGCGTCATGCGCGGCATGATGAAGGCGCGCTGGGGCCGGATCGTGAATATTTCGAGCGTGGTGGGGGCCACCGGCAACCCCGGCCAGGCGAATTACGCTGCGTCCAAGGCGGGCATGGTGGGCATGTCCAAATCGCTCGCCTATGAGGTCGCAAGCCGTGGCATCACCGTGAACGCGGTGGCACCGGGCTTTATCGCCACGGCAATGACCGACAAGCTGACCGACGACCAGAAGTCTGGAATCATGGGGCAAATCCCTGCGGGCCGGATGGGCACCGCGGCGGAAATCGCGGGCGCGGTTGTCTATCTCAGCAGCGCGGAGGCCGCTTATCTGACCGGCACCACCTTGCACGTCAACGGCGGCATGGCCATGTTGTGACCCTGTGCCTGTGGCGTCAGGCCATGACCTTGAATCGCCAATACCCTGCCGCGCCAAGCGCTCTGGGGACATTGGCGATGTGACCTGTCTTGGGGTAATGGCCGGAGGCTGTAATAACATTTGCGTGTCATGCGTCATGTGCTAAAGGGGGCGCAGAATCGTAAAAGGGGGTGCTTGCGTGCCCTATGGGCCTTGTGCGAACAAGGGTCAGAGCCGCTTCGGAAACGGGGCATCCGCCAACCGCTGAACATCAGCATGAGGCTAGTATAAACGGGGGTCATACCGGCCACCGGAAGACA
Source organism: Sulfitobacter sp. G21635-S1 (assembly GCF_027213915.1). Classification (NCBI taxonomy): domain Bacteria; kingdom Pseudomonadati; phylum Pseudomonadota; class Alphaproteobacteria; order Rhodobacterales; family Roseobacteraceae; genus Sulfitobacter; species Sulfitobacter sp. G21635-S1. Next base: position 66,809 of record NZ_JAPWGV010000012.1, on the reverse strand, counting down.
TGAGGACTTATTATGAGCGACGTCGCAGACCGCGTAAAAAAGATCGTTGTGGAACACCTTGGTGTTGAAGAGGACAAAGTCACCGAGAATGCGTCGTTCATCGACGATCTGGGTGCCGACAGCCTCGACACCGTTGAACTGGTGATGGCATTCGAAGAAGAGTTCGGCATCGAGATTCCCGATGACGCAGCCGAGAACATCCAGACATTCGGCGACGCGGTGAAGTTCATCAAGGAAGCTTCCTAAGTCCATGGGCCGGCGGCATGGCCGCGGCTGAAAACCATCGAACGGCGTCATCCTCTGCGGATTGACGCCGTTTTTCGTTTCTGCGGTGCGGCGGGGGTTGCGAAGCAGCACGGGCATTTGCCAATGTGCGTTCAGGCAGTTCCCAAGAGTGAAAGTCATTCACCGCATGTCCCGCAATGTTCCGACGATCAATACCCACCGGCTGACGCTGCGCGCGATGCGGCGCGAGGATTTTCCGCGTTTCGCGGAGATCTGGGCAACCCCGGCGGTGGTGACCCATATTTCCGGCAAACCCTGGCCCAAGACACGGTCCTGGGATGCGTTTCTGCGCAATGCCGGGCATTGGCAGATCGCGGGCTTCGGGCAATGGGCGATCCAGATACATCGCCAGCCCGAAATGTCCGGGCAAACGGGATTTTTCTTTGGTTCCAGGGGGCTGGGTGATGATTTTGATCCCTTTCCCGAGGCCGGATGGGTGCTTGAACCCGGGGCCCAGGGGCGCGGCCTGGGGCTTGAGGCGGCGCAGGCGGCGCATGATTGGTTCGACAGGGTGGTGGCGGGCCGGACGGTTTGCCTGATCACGCCCGACAACGAAGGGTCGTTGCGGATTGCCGAAGCTCTGGGCTATACCCCGATGCGCGAGACCGAGATGGATGGTGATCCGGTGGTCCTGCTGACCCGGAAGGGCCCGCCGGTATGAGCCGCGCCGGGGCTACGGGACACCACAGGGGGTAAGGTTTGCCTGACTTGCTGCACGGCAGTGGTGCTGGCAGATTTTCAGCAATCGGAAACCAAGGTATTTTCACTCATGCTCTCATTTTCGGAATTTCTGCGGCAAAAGCAGCATCTGCTTATCTCGGCCTGCGCCCTGTACCTGACATTGGTGATGGTGCCGCAAATGCCGCTGGCCGGTCCGCATATCTGGCTGATTGCGGCCGCTTTTTCCATTTTCGTCAATCTGACCTATCTGGCCAAGACCCATGGCCGCCGCGCGCCGCTGGGGCCGGAGACGCTAATCGCTTCGGTCCTGATCTGCGGCGGTGTGCTGGGGCTTGTCACTTCGCCCGCGCTGATTGTCGTGACGATCTTTGCGCAGGGCATCTGGCATCTGATCCGGCGCCTGCAGCACGGCGTGCCGCTGAAGTCGCTGAACACGCTGGGCTGCTTTGTGGTTGAAACAAGCTATGGCCTTGTCCTGCTGGTGCTTTTCCTGCGCTGAGCCGTCTGCCGCCCGATTTGCCTGATCCAGCCGAGCCGAGCCTCGGCTCTTGAACACGGGGCCTTGGCCAAGGTATAGCCCTGTAAAAGACATGAGGGGGCATATGATGCGCAGAGTGGTGGTGACAGGATTGGGGCTGGTGACGCCCTTGGCCGATGGGGTCGAGGCAAGCTGGTCGCGGATTCTGGCGGGGCAATCCGGGGCAGGTCCGATCACCTGTTTCGACGCGAGCAATGTGATCACGCAATATGCCTGCGAAGTTCCCCTTGGCGACGGGTCCGACGGGACCTTTGACGCGGGCAAGTACATGGAGCCCAAGGAACAGCGCAAGGTCGATACCTTTATCCTGTTCGGCATGGCGGCGGCGCAGCAGGCGGTGGAGGATTCCGGCTGGATGCCCGAAGACCGCGAGAGCCTTGAGCGGACGGGTGTTCTGATCGGCTCCGGCATCGGCGGGCTGAATTCCATCGCCAATACCGCCATCATGATGAAGGAAAAGGGGCCGCGCCGCGTGAGCCCGTTCTTTGTGCCGGGCGCGCTGATCAACCTGATTTCCGGTCAGGTGAGCATTCGCTACGGGTTCCGGGGCCCGAACCATTCGGTTGTGACCGCCTGTTCCACCGGGGCGCATGCCATTGGCGACGCCTCGCGGCTGATCCAGCATGGTGATGCGGATGTGATGATCGCGGGCGGGGCCGAGGCCGCGATCTGCGAAATCGGGATTGCCGGGTTCAACGCCTGCAAGGCGCTGAGCACCAAGCGTGCCGATGACCCCACCAAGGCCAGCCGCCCCTATGACGCGGACCGCGACGGCTTTGTGATGGGTGAGGGGGCCGGCATCGTGGTGCTGGAGGAATATGAACACGCCAAGGCGCGCGGTGCCAAGATCTATGCCGAGGTGCTGGGATACGGGCTTTCGGGCGATGCCTATCACATCACCGCACCGGCGGAGGATGGCGACGGGGCCGAACGCTCGATGCGCAGCGCGTTGCGTGGTGCCGGGCTGGAGCCGGGCGATATCGACTATATCAACGCGCATGGCACCTCGACCATGGCCGATACCATCGAGCTGGGCGCGGTCGAGCGGATGCTGGGCGATGCGGCGGGCAAGGTGACGATGTCATCGACCAAATCCGCCACCGGGCACCTGCTGGGCGCGGCCGGCGCGATCGAGGCAATCTTCTCGATCCTTGCGATCCGCGATCAGGTGGCACCGCCCACCATCAACCTGGACAACCCGGCGGTGGAAACCGCCATCGACCTTGCGCCCAACAAGAAGGTCGAGCGCGAGATCAAGGTGGCGCTGAGCAACTCGTTCGGGTTCGGCGGGACAAATGCCTCTGTCCTGTTCGGAAAGGTCTGATTCATGTGGCGACATATTGCGTCCAACGCAGTGACGTTCCTGATTGTGGGACTGTTCCTGCTGGGCGGTGTCATTCTTTGGGGAAAGTCACAATATCAGGCTGAGGGGCCGCTGGATCAGGCGATTTGCCTGCAGGTCGAGCGTGGGTCCAACATGCGCAGGGTCAGTCAGAGCCTGGTCGATCAGGGTGCGATTTCCTCTGCCGCGATCTTTCGCATCGGGGCGGATTACGAGGAGAAGACGGGCCAGTTGAAGGCCGGCAGTTTCCTGGTGCAGCCCGGCACCTCGATGTCGCAGATCGTCGATGTGGTGACCAAGGGCGGGGCCAGCACCTGTGGCACCGAGGTGGTCTACCGGATCGGGGTGAACCGCGTGTCGGTTCAGGTGCGTGAGCTGGACCCGGCCACCAATCGTTTCGTGGAACGTGCGGAGTTCACGCCCGGCGACGGCGATGTGCCGGAGGTTTTCACCACGCTCAGGGCAAAGCCTGACACCCGGTTCCGGGTGGCCATGGCCGAAGGGGTGACAAGCTGGCAGGTGGTCGAGGCGCTCAAGGGCATCGACCTGCTGGAAGGCGAGATTGCGGATGTGCCGCCCGAGGGCGCGCTGGCCCCCGACAGCTATGAGGTGCGCCCCGGCGACGACCGCGCGGCAATCCTGGCGCAGATGGAGGCCGCACAGGAGGTGCTGGTTGCCGCTGCCTGGGAAGCGCGTGATCCCGATCTGCCCATCGGCAGCCCCGAAGACCTGCTGATCCTGGCCTCCATCGTCGAGAAGGAGACCGGTGTGCCGGAGGAACGGGGGCAGGTGGCTTCGGTCTTTGTGAACCGGTTGAACCAGAACATGCGGCTGCAGACCGATCCGACGGTGATCTATGGGATCACCAAGGGGGAAGGCGTGCTGGGCCGGGGCCTGCGGCGGTCGGAGCTGCGTGCGGAGACGCCCTGGAACACCTATGTGATCACCGGGTTGCCGCCCACGCCGATTGCCAATCCGGGCCGTGCCAGCCTGATGGCGGCGGCGCAGCCGGATGAGACCGATTATGTGTTCTTTGTCGCCGATGGCACCGGTGGACATGCCTTTGCCACCACGCTGGAGGCGCATAACGAGAATGTCGCACGCTGGCGCCAGATCGAGGCGGAACGCGGTGCGGCGGCTGCGGGCAATGCTTCTACCGGGGGCAACTGAGGCTGCGCGCGGTCGTATAAGGTGTTGTTAACACTTAAAAACTTGACTTTGCGAACGGTCTGACGTATAGATTCAGGCATGCTAGGACAGATGGCAGGCGGCCCCGGGGTGACCCGGGTGCCGCCTTTTTCATGTCTGTTCGGTCAGGGCCCCCTAATGCGCCCCGCCTTAAACTTGAACCGCCCATACCCTGCCGCGCTACGCGCTCTGGGGACATTGGCGATTTGATCTGTCTCAGGTCCAGGGCGGGACGCTGTAGCAAAAGGTTTGACTCTGAATGACGATCAAGACCCAGGAGCAAGACGTGGCATATAGCGCAGAGGTCTTTGAGGCCCTGCAAAATGCGGTCCGGGATCTGCGGCGGCGGATCGAGGACCTGACGACACAAGCGCAGTCCATAGAGGACATCGACGGAAAGGCGGTGATGCAGGCCCTGAAGGAAATTCAGGGGCTGATCCCGCAATGTGCAAAGGCGGAGAACAATCTTCATGAAAACAGAAACAGACAAGCTGGCATCGCAAGGGGAGCCTATGCCCTCGATCTGGACAAAGCCCGGTTTGAGATCGGGTGCAAGCTGGATCGCCTGCGCCGGTGCAGACCTCCAAAAACAGTTTCTTGATGACCTTGACGAGGGGGAGCTGCTGGCATTGCCGTTTCTGTTCGAGTTCTGGGCGATGGACCATCAGCTGCCGCCCGAAGGCGCCTGGCGGACCTGGGTGGTGATGGGCGGGCGGGGGGCGGGCAAGACCCGTGCCGGTGCCGAATGGGTCCGTTCGATGGTGGAGGGGCCGATGCCGCTGGACCCGGGGCAATGCCGCAGGGTGGCGCTGGTGGGCGAGACCATCGAGCAGGTGCGCGAGGTCATGATCTTTGGCGACAGCGGCATCCTGGCCTGTTCGCCCGAGGACCGCAGGCCGGTGTGGGAGGCCGGCCGCAAGCGGCTGGTCTGGCCCAACGGGGCCGAGGCCTGTGTGCATACGGCGCATGACCCCGAAGGTCTGCGGGGGCCGCAGTTCGATGCGGCCTGGGTGGATGAGCTGGCCAAGTGGAAAAAGGCGCAGGCGACCTGGGACCAGTTGCAGTTTGCGCTGCGGCTGGGCGAGGACCCGCGGGTCTGTGTCACCACCACGCCGCGCAATGTGGGGGTGTTGAAGGCGCTGCTGGCCTCGCCCTCGACGGTGACGACCCATGCGCCGACACAGGCCAATGCCGCGCATCTGGCGCAGTCTTTCCTTGACGAGGTGATGGCGCGCTATGCGGGCACGCGCATGGGGCGGCAGGAGCTGGAGGGCGTTCTGCTGGCGGAGCCTGAGGGGGCGTTGTGGACAACCGCGACGCTGGAGGCGGCGCAGGTGGCGCGGCTGCCGGAACTGGACCGGATTGTCGTGGGGCTGGACCCGGCGACGACATCGGGCAGTGCCTCGGACGAATGCGGGATCGTGGTGGTGGGCGCGCAGACGCGCGGGCCGGTGCAGGACTGGCGGGCCTATGTCCTGGCGGATGCGACGGTGCAGGGGGCGACGCCGACGGGCTGGGCGCGGGCGGCGATTACCGCGATGGAACGCTTTGGCGCGGACCGGCTGGTGGCGGAGGTCAACCAGGGCGGTCAGATGGTGGGCGAGGTGCTGCGCGGGGTCGACCCGCTGGTGCCGCTCAAATCGGTACATGCCAGCCGGGGCAAGGTGGCACGGGCAGAGCCGGTTGCAGCGCTTTATGAGCAGGGCCGGGTGCGCCATGTCAGGGGGCTGGACAGGCTGGAGGACCAGATGTGCCGGATGACCGCGCAGGGGTTCGAGGGTGGCGGTTCGCCCGACCGGGTCGATGCGCTGGTCTGGGCGCTGCATGAGCTGATGATCGAGCCTGCGGCGAAGTGGCGGTCACCCGGTGTGCGGAGTCTGTAGCGGCCGGGCGATTGCGTATTTCCGGCAGGAAGAATCGGGTGTTGCGCACCCCACCGGGCGGTGGGGTTTCAGGACCTTAATCAGTTTGAGGCAAAGTGTTCCTGCGTCGGATGAGACGGGTTCCGGCAGCAAGAGACATGAGGAGCGACGGTATGGTGTTTGATTTTCTGCGGCGCGGGACGGCGGCGGCGGGCGTGCCGGAGCAGAAGGTTTCGGCGACCGGGCCGGTGGTGGCCTATCAGACCTCTGGCCGCGTGGCCTGGAGCCCGCGCGACACGGTGAGCCTGACGCGCACCGGGTTCTGTGCCAACCCGGTCGGGTTCCGCTCCGTCAAGCTGATTGCGGAGGCGGCGGCGGCCTTGCCGCTGGTGGTGCAGGATGCCGAGCGGCGCTATGAGGCGCATCCGCTGGCGGCGTTGCTGGCGCGGCCCAACGGGGCGCAGGGCCGGGCGGAGCTGCTGGAGGCGCTTTATGCGCAGCTGCTGCTGAGCGGCAATGGCTATGTCGAGGCGGTGGGCGGTGCCGGGGGCCTGCCGGTGGAGCTGCATGTCTTGCGCTCTGACCGGATGTCGGTGGTGCCGGGGGCCGATGGCTGGCCGGTGGCCTATGAATATGCCGTTGGCGGGGCCAGGCACCGGTTCGAGGTGGCGGAAGGGGCAAGGCCCATATGTCATATCCGGAACTTCCATCCCCAGGACGATCATTACGGCTTTGCCCCGATGCAGGCCGCCGCGATGGCGATGGATGTGCATAACGCGGCTTCGCGCTGGTCCAAGGCGCTGCTGGACAATGCGGCGCGCCCCTCGGGGGCCATCGTCTACAAGGGGATCGAGGGGCAGGGCAAGCTGAGCGAGGACCAGTATGAGCGGCTGGTGAGCGAGATGGAGAGCCATCATCAGGGCGCGCGCAATGCGGGGCGTCCGATGCTGCTGGAAGGCGGGCTGGACTGGAAGCCGATGGGGTTCTCGCCCAGCGACATGGAGTTCCAGAAGACCAAGGAGGCCGCAGCGCGGGAGATTGCACTGGCCTATGGGGTGCCGCCGATGCTGCTGGGCATCCAGGGGGATGCGACCTATGCCAATTACCAGGAGGCGCACCGGGCGTTCTATCGCCTGACGGTGTTGCCGCTGGCCACGCGGGTCACGGCGGCGCTGGCGGGTTGGATGGCCGGGTTCAGCGGCGAGGTGCTGGAGCTGAAGCCCGATCTGGACCAGGTGCCCGCGCTGGCCGGAGAGCGTGACGCGCAATGGGCGCGGGTGGCGCAGGCGGATTTCCTGAGCCAGGCGGAAAAGCGCAGCCTGCTGGGGCTGCCTGCGGTGGCTGACGATGCATGAGCCGGGGTTCGAGCGGTTCGATTGCGCGCCGGGGTTGCGCTTGCAGGCCCATGAGGAAGTCAGCCGAATCCATCGGGAGAACCTGATGCGCCGGCTGGATCAGCTTGAGGGGGTGATGGCGCGGATGGAACGAAGATTGTGGCTGACCGTCTATGGGGTGGTTGCGGTGATACTGGCGCAGGCGGTGCAGTCGTTCCTGGCGGTAACCCCCTGAACATCTGAAATTCACAGGAGTTGTCATGGATCATGATCAAGGCGACCTCGGGGCGGTTCCGGGGAACGGGAAAGATTTGTCTGGCGGGCTGCCGGGGCTGGAGCGCAAGTTTGCCCGCTTCGGGCGGGCGGTCGAAGTCGAGGGCGGCACCGAGATCAGCGGCTATGCCAGCCTGTTCGGCGATGCCGATCAGGGCGGCGACGTGGTGGAGGTCGGGGCCTATGCCGCCAGTCTGAAGGCGGTCGCGGCGGCGGGGCGCAGCATCAAGATGCTGTGGCAGCATGATCCGGCCCAGCCCATCGGGGTCTGGGACGAGGTCCGCGAAGATGCGCGGGGCCTCTGGGTCAGGGGGCGCATCCTGTCGAGCGTGGCGAAGGGCCGCGAGGCGGCGGCGCTGATCGCGGCGGGGGCGATTGACGGGTTGTCGATCGGCTATCGCACGCTGCGGGCGAGCAAGAACACGAAGGGCCAGCGGCTCTTGTCGGAACTGGAGCTTTGGGAGGTGTCCCTGGTGACCTTCCCGATGCTGCCCAGTGCGCGGGTCGGCGCCAAGGGGGACAGTGCGCCCCTGGGTGACGTGCTGCGGGAGATGGCGGCGGCCTTTGACGGGGCGCGCGCTGAACTGGCGCGCGGGACCTCCCGCGGCTGAACCAAGTGAGGACAATTGATGAGCAAGACCGAAACGGGGGGCACAGAGCTGTCTCCGGCGGAGGAGGTTCGCCAGGCGGTGACGGGTTTTGTCACCGACTTCAAGGGCTTCCGGGGCGAAATTGAGATGAAACTTCAACAAACAGAAGAGCGAGTGACAATGTTGGACCGCAAGATGACTGTACGGACCCCGCTGGCCGGTGGCGTGGAGGCGGCTGCGCCGCATCAGAAGGCTTTCAACGCCTATCTGCGCAATGGCGATGACGATGGGCTGCGCGGGCTGGAGCTGGAGGGCAAATCGCTGTCCACGGCTGTCAATTCGGATGGCGGCTATCTGGTCGATCCGCAGACCTCGGAGACCGTGCAATCGGTGCTGAACGCAACAGCGTCGATCCGCGCGATTGCCAGTGTCGTCCGGGTCGAGGCGACCTCTTTCGATGTGCTGGTGGATCATACCGATGTGGGCGCGGGCTGGGCCACCGAAGCGGGGCCGCAGGCGGAGACCGACACGCCGCAGATCGACCGGATCACCATCCCGCTGCATGAGCTGTCGGCCCTGCCCAAGGCATCGCAGCGGCTGCTGGATGACAGTGCCTTTGACATCGAGGGCTGGCTGGCCGGGCGCATTGCCAACAAGTTCGCGCGGGCCGAAGCGCAGGCCTTCATCAACGGGGACGGCGTGGACAAGCCCAGGGGGTTCCTGACCCATGCCACTGTCGACAATGATCTGTGGTCCTGGGGCAACCTTGGCTATGTCCCAAGCGGCGTGGATGGCAGCGTGACCGCCGATGCGATCATCGAGCTGGTCTATGCGCTGGGGGCGCAGTACCGCGCCAACGGGTCCTTCGTGATGAATTCCAAGACCACGGCGCTGGTGCGCAAGCTGAAGGACGCGGATGGCCGGTTCCTGTGGTCTGATGGTCTGGCGGCGGGCGAGCCTGCGCAGCTGATGGGCTATCCGGTGCTGGTGGCAGAGGACATGCCCGATCCGGGGTCGGATTCCATCTCCATCGCCTTTGGCGATTTTGCGGCCGGCTACACGGTGGCGGAGCGCCCCGATCTGCGCATCCTGCGCGATCCGTTCAGCGCCAAGCCGCATGTGCTGTTCTACGCCACCAAGCGTGTGGGCGGCGATGTGAGCGATTTTGCCGCGATCAAGCTGCTGAAATTCGGCACGGCCTAACAGCCCGTGGCGGATGCCGGGGCCGGGGAGACCTGACCTCGGCTCGGGTGCGCGCCTGAAGATATCTTCGCATCGCCTAGCTGCTCCCCTCTGACCGAGCGGTGCGGGTGGGTGCGCGCCCGGAATGATGACGACCACCGCCCGAGGGGGCGATTTTTGGAGATGATCCATGATGTTGATCGAAGTAACACCCGCCCCGGACAATGCCTTGCCCGTGGATGCGTTCAAGGCACATCTGCGGTTGGGCAGCGGCTTTGGTCTGGAGGATGTACAGGACGCGGTGCTCGTGTCGTTCCTGCGGGCTGCCGCGGCCGCGATCGAGGCGCGCACCGGCAAGGCGATATTGCGGCGCGCGTTCAGCCTGGAGCTGTCAGCATGGCGTGATGCCGGTGGTCAGGAGCTGCCGCTGGCCCCGGTGCAGGCGGTCAGCCAGGTCATATTGGTGGCGCAGGGCGGCGCGGAGACCGAAGTGCCGGCGACAGACTATTGGCTGGAGCGGGACATGCAGGCACCGCGGCTGCGGCCGGCGGGATCGGTGCTGCCGCGGGTGCCTGGGCAGGGCAGTGTGAAGATCGTCTTTGAGGCCGGGTTTGCAGCGGAGTGGGAGGGGGTGCCCTCTGATCTGCGGCAGGCGGTGCTGATGCTGGCGGCGCATTACTATGAATACCGCAATGACACCGGGCTGAGCGGGGGCTGCATGCCCTTTGGGGTCAGCAGCCTGATCGAGCGCTATCGCGCAGTGCGCATGGGGCTGGGGGCATGAATGTGCCGCGCCTGAACCACGCGATGGTGCTGGAGACGCCGGAGCAATTGCCGGACGGTGCCGGGGGCTTTGTCGAGGGCTGGTTGCCGCTGGGCACGCTTTGGGCGGAGATCACGGCGCGGACCGGGCGCGAGACTGGTGCCGCAGGGGCCTTTGTCAGCCGCGCGGGGTTCCGGATTGTTGTGCGGGGCGCGCCCTTTGGCAGCCCGGAACGGCCACGCCCGCAACAGCGGCTGCGCGACGGGCAGCGGGTTTTCAAGATCACGGCAGTGACAGAGCGCGACCCGGATGGGCGTTACCTGATCTGTCATGCGCAAGAGGAGCAGGTGGCATGAGTTTTGCAGGGTCAGCGCCGTTGCAGGCAGCGGTATTCGAGGCGCTTGGCAATGATGCGGCACTGGGGGCCATCGTGGGGACGGCGATCTATGACGCGGTGCCATCGGGCAACCTGCCTGCGATCTATGTGCGGCTGGGCAGTGAGACAGCGAGAGATGCCTCCGACGGGACCGGGGCGGGTGCGCTGCATCGGTTCACGGTGTCGGTGATCACGACGCAACCGGGGTTTGCCAGCGCCAAACAGGCGGGATCGGCGATCAGCGACGTGTTGCATGACGCGGATCTGACCCTGAGCCGGGGGCGGCTGGTGTCACTGCGGTTCGAGCGGGCGCGTGCCGCGCGCATCGACAGCGGTGCGGCGCGCCAGATCGACCTGCGCTTTGCCGCGCGGGTGCAGGACGACTGAGACGAGAATTTTCGGGATCAAGCAGGAGACGTGAAATGGCTGTTCAAGCTGGTAAGGACCTTTTGGTCAAGGTGGACATGACAAGCGACGGGCAATTCGAGACCATTGCCGGGCTGCGCGCCACGCGGGTGAGTTTCAATGCGGAGACCGTGGATGTCACCACGCTCGACAGTGCCGGGGGCTGGCGGGAATTGCTGGTGGGGGCGGGGGTGCGTTCGGCCGCCATCAGCGGATCGGGGGTGTTTCGCGATGCGGGCACCGATGAACGGGCGCGGCAGTTGTTCTTTGACGGGCTGACGCCGGATTTCCAGATCATCATTCCTGATTTTGGCGTTGTGCAGGGGCCGTTCCAGGTGACGGCGCTGGAATATGCCGGGTCGCTGAATGGCGAGGCGACATTCGAGGTCAGCCTGATGTCGGCTGGTGAACTGGCGTTCACGCCCGATGCCACGGAGGTCTGAGCATGGCCAACCGGTGGCGGGGGGATGTGGCGGTTGTCATTGACGGTCAGCGCCATGTGGCGCGGCTGACGCTGGGGGCGCTGGCCGAGCTGGAAGAGGCGCTTGAGGCGGGGTCGCTGGTGGCCCTTGTGGAACGCTTCGAGAGCAACAGCTTTGCCAGCCGCGATGTTGTGGCGCTGCTGGGGGCGGGGCTGCGCGGCGGGGGGGCGCGGATCAGCGATGCCGCCCTCGCGCAGGCGGAGATCGGAGGCGGGCCGATGGCGGCGGCGCGGGCGGCGGCGGAGCTGCTGGCGCGGGCCTTTGTGGTGCCGGAGTGAGCAGCGGGCAATCTCTGGACTGGGGTGCGCTGATGCGGGCGGGGCTGCATGGGCTGCGGCTGAGCCCGGATGTGTTCTGGGCGCTGACCCCGGTGGAACTGCAGATCATGCTGGGGCGCGCAGGCGCGCAGGCCCCGATGCTGAGCGATGGGTTGGCGGCGCTGATGGCGGCCTATCCGGATCAGAGGAAGGAAACCGGCGATGGCTGAGTTTGAAGACATGGACGCGCTTGAGGACAATGCGCAGGGGCTGAACAGCACGCTGGCCGAGACCGGTGGGCTGGTGGCGGCCTTTGACGGTGAGTTGGGGCGGATGCGGGTGTCGCTGGCCGCGACCGGCAAAGACGTGGCGACATTGGAGCGGGGCCTGAGCAAGGGGTTGCGCAAGGCTTTTGATGGCGTGGTGTTCGACGGGATGAAACTGTCGGATGCGCTGACCACGGTGGCCCAGTCGCTGATGCGCACGACCTACAACGCGGCGATGCGCCCGGTGACCGATCACTTCGGAGGGCTGATCTCTCAGGGGGTGGGCAACATCATGCAGGGCATCCTGCCCTTTGCCGATGGGGCCGCCTTCAGCCAGGGGCGGGTGATGCCCTTTGCCAGTGGCGGCGTGGTCAGTTCGGCCACGGCGTTTCCGATGCGCGGCGGCATGGGGGTGATGGGCGAGGCAGGGCCGGAGGCGATCATGCCGCTGGCGCGGGGCAGTGACGGCAAGCTGGGGGTGCGCGGGGCCGGGGGCGGCACCACGGTGGTGATGAACATCACCACGCCGGATGTGCAGGGCTTCCAGCGCAGCCAGTCGCAGATCGCGGCACAGATGAGCCGCGCGCTGGGTGCCGGCAATCGCAACAGATAGGAGGGAGCAGCATCATGGCATTTCACGAGGTACGATTTCCCGCCAGCCTGAGCTTTGGCGCGATGGGCGGACCGCAGCGGCGCACGGATGTGGTGACGCTGGCCAATGGCTTCGAAGAGCGCAACACCCCCTGGGCGCATTCGCGCAGGGTCTATGATGCGGGTCTCGGGATGCGGTCGATTGACGATCTGCAGCTGCTGATCGGGTTTTTCGAGGCGCGGATGGGGAAGCTGCATGGTTTCCGCTGGAAGGATTGGGCGGATTACAAATCCTGCCGGGCGTCGCGGGAGCCTGCCTTTGACGATCAGACCATCGGCTATGGTGACGGGGTGAAAGCCGACTTCCCGCTGGTCAAGACCTATCGCTCCGGCGCGCAGAGCTATCTCCGCCCGATCCGCAAGCCGGTTGCGGGCACGGTGCGCCTGGGGCTGGAGCAGGATGAAGTGCAGGAGGGGCTTGATTACGAGGTGGATCTGACCACGGGCATCGTCAGCTTTGCCCATCCGCCCGATCCGGAGATCGAAATCCGTGCGGGCTATGAATTTGACGTTCCCGTCCGGTTCGACACCGACCGCATCCTGACCTCGGTTGCCAGTTTTCAGGCCGGGCAGGTGCCGGATGTGCCTGTCATCGAGGTGCGGATCTGATGGCCGGGGTGAGCGCGGCGCTGCAGGCGCATCTGGAGAGCGGACATACGACGCTGTGTCATGCCTGGCGGATCACGCGGCGGGACGGGGTCGTCTTTGCCTTTACCGATCATGACGTGCCGCTGGTCATGGAGGGTGAGCTGTTCCGCGCCGATACCGGGTTGAGCGCCAGGGCCATTGCGCAGAGCACGGGGCTGGCGGTGGACAACACCGAGGCGCTGGGCGCGCTGAGTGACGTGACCCTGCGCGAGGACGAGATCGAGCAGGGGCGGTTTGACGGGGCGCAGGTGCAGGCCTGGCTGGTCAACTGGGCCGATACATCCCAGCGCAAGCTGCAGTTTCGCGGCACGATTGGGGAATTGCGCCGGGTTGGGGGGGCGTTTCGCGCCGAATTGCGCGGGTTGACCGAGGTGCTGAACCAGCCGCAGGGGCGGGTCTATCAGAAGCCCTGTACCGCGGTGTTGGGCGACAGCACCTGTCGTTTTGCGCTGGAGACGCCGGGCTATGCCGAGACGCGGAATGTGCAGGATGTGGAAGAGGGCCGCATCTTTGCCTGGGACAGCTTTCAGGGGTTCGAGGCGGGGTGGTTCACGCGGGGGCGGCTGGAGGTGCTGGACGGCACCGCGCAGGGGCTCTGGGGGTTGATCAAGCATGACCGGTTCGACGGTGTGCGGCGCGTGATCGAGCTGTGGGAGCCATTGCGGGGGGATCTGGCGGAGGGCACCTCCGTGAGGCTGGTGGCGGGCTGTGACAAGCGGATGGAGACCTGCCGGCTGAAATTCAACAACCTGCTGAATTTTCAGGGGTTTCCGGACCTGCCGGGCGAAGACTGGGTGGTGGCGGTGCCACGGTCAACGGGGGCGAACACGGGCGGGTCGCTGCGGTGAGCCGGATCGTGGAGGCCGCACGCGGCTGGATCGGGACGCCCTATGTGCATCAGCAGGCCAGCAAGGGGGCGGGCTGTGATTGTCTGGGCCTTCTGCGTGGGGTCTGGCGCGAGGTGCTGGGGGCGGAGCCCGAGGCGGTGCCGGCCTATTCGATGGATTGGTCCGAACCGCAGGGCGAGGAGCTGTTGTGGGCGGCCGCCCTGCGGCATCTGCGGGCCAGGCCGCTGGATCAGGCGCGGGCGGGTGATGTGCTGCTGTTCCGGATGCGGGCGGGATCGGTGGCCAAACATCTGGGGCTGCAGGCGCGGGCGGGCCGGGCACCGGCTTTCATCCATGCCTATGCGGGGCGCGGCGTGGTGGAAAGCCCGCTGAGCGCTCCCTGGGCGCGGCGGATCGTGGCGCGGTTTGAATTTCCTCAAGGAGACGGTTGATGGCAACGGTGATTTTTTCGGCTGCGGGTGCGGCATTGGGTGGCTCTGTCGGCGGCACGCTGGCGGGGCTGTCATCGGTTGCCATCGGACGTGCCGTGGGGGCGACGCTGGGCCGCTTTGTCGATCAGCGGTTGCTGGGGCAGGGCGGGCAGGCAGTCGAGACCGGCAAGGTGGACCGGTTTCGCCTGACCCGCGCGGGCGAAGGGGAACCGGTGGCGCAGGTCTATGGCCGGATGCGCATTGGCGGACATGTGATCTGGGTGTCGGATTTTCAGGAGGCGGTGAATGTCTCGGGCGGGGGCAAGGGGGCGCGGCCCACGCCGCAGACAACCGAGTACAGCTATTCGGTGAGCCTGGCCATCGCGCTTTGCGAGGGGGAGATCACCGGCATCGGGCGGGTCTGGGCCGATGGGGAGGAAGTGGCCCGGGACGATCTGAACATGCGGGTCTATACCGGGGGAGCGGATCAATTGCCCGACCCGGTGATGGAGGCGATCGAAGGCGCGGGGCAGGTGCCTGCCTATCGCGGGACCGCCTATGTGGTGATGGAGGACCTGCAGCTGGCGGCTTTTGGCAACCGCGTGCCGCAGTTTTCCTTTGAGGTGTTGCGCCCCGAACAGCGCGGCGCGCCGGGTTGGGCGCATATGCCGACCCATGGGGTGCGCGGTGTCGCTCTGATCCCCGGAACCGGGGAATACGGGCTGGCCACGACAGATGTAACTTACGTCGATGGCGCAGAGGCGCGGTGGAGCGCCAATGTGAACACGCCGCAGGGCAAGGCGGATTTTGCCGTGTCGCTGGAGGCGCTGGGCGAGGAATTGCCCGAATTGGAAGCCGCATCGCTGGTGGTGTCCTGGTTCGGCGATGACCTGCGCTGTGGGGAATGTACGGTCCGCCCCAAGGTGGAAGACCCCACCATCGAAGGGGAAAACATGGCCTGGCAGGTGGCGGGGCTGACCCGAAGCGCGGCGCAGGTCATCGCCCGGCAGGACGGCAGGCCGGTCTATGGCGGCACGCCGACGGACCGTTCGGTGATCGAGGCCATTCAGGCGATGACGGCGGCGGGCAAGGCGGTGATGTTCTATCCCTTTATCCTGATGGATCAGGGGGAAGGGAACGACCTGCCCGACCCCTACAGCGATGCCAGCAGCCAGCCGAAACTGCCCTGGCGCGGGCGCATCACCCTGTCGCAGGCGCCGGGACGGCCCGGCAGCCCGGATGGCACCGCCGGGGCCGAGGCAGAGGTGGATGCGTTCTTTGGCACGGTCACGGCGGCGGATTTTGCCGTGTCGGGCGAGATGGTGAGCTATTCCGGGCCGGATGAATGGTCCTTGTCGCGTTTCATTCTGCATTACGCGGCGCTTTGTGCCGCTGCGGGCGGGGTCGAGGCCTTTTGCATCAGTTCGGAAATGCGGGGGCTGACGCAGATCCGGGGCAGCGGCAACAGCTTTCCTGCGGTGGCACGGTTGCGGGCGCTGGCGGGGGAGGTGCGTGCCCTGCTGGGGCCGCAGGTCAAGATCAGCTATGCGGCGGATTGGTCCGAATATTTCGGCTATCAGCCGCAGGATGGCAGTGGCGACCTTTACTTTCACCTTGATCCGCTCTGGGCGGATGACAACGTCGATTTCATCGGGATCGACAATTACATGCCGCTGGCGGACTGGCGCGAAGGCGAGGATCATCTGGATGCGCAGGATCACGATGCGATCCATGACCTCGATTACCTGCGCGGGAACATCGAGGGCGGCGAAGGCTATGATTTCTATTATCATTCGCCCGAGGCCCGGGCGGCGCAGATCCGGACAGAGATCACCGATGGCGCCTATGATGAGCCCTGGGTCTACCGCTACAAGGACATCCGCAACTGGTGGCAGAATGCGCATCATGATCGGCTGGGGGGCCTGCGGCAGGAGAGCCCGACGGATTGGGTGCCTGCATCAAAGCCGATCTGGTTTACGGAATACGGCTGTGCGGCGGTGGACAAGGGGGCCAATGAGCCGAACAAGTTTCTGGATCAGAAAAGCTCGGAAAGTGCGCTGCCGCGCTATTCGACGGGGGCGCGCGATGATCTGATGCAGATGCAGTATCTGCGGGCGATCTCCTCCTACTGGGATGATCCGGCGCATAATCCGCTGTCTTCGGAATATGAGGGGCGGATGCTGGACATGACGCGGGCCTTTGTCTGGGCCTGGGACGTGCGGCCCTATCCGTTCTTTCCCAACAACCGCGATCTGTGGAGCGACGGGCAGAATTATGCGCGCGGTCACTGGATCAACGGGCGCAGCTCGGCCCGCACGCTGGCCTCTGTGGTGGGCGAGATCTGCAGGCGGGCGGGGCTGGATGCGTTCAGCACGCAGGGGCTGCATGGATATGTGCGCGGCTATGTCGTGGATCAGGTGGCGGATGCGCGGACGGCGCTGCAGCCGCTGATGCTGCGCCACGGTTTCGATGCGGTCGAGCGGGACGGGGTGCTGTCCTTCCGGTCGCGGGACGGGCTGAAGCCGCAGGTGCTGGACCCGGCGCTGCTGGCGGTCAGCGAGGAACTGGACGGGGTAAGCGAACAGCTGCGCGAGGCGGAGGCCGAAATCTCGGGCCGGGTGCGGCTGCGCTTCGTGCAGGCGGATGGCAATTTTGACACCATTGCGGAGGAGGCGGTTCTGCCCGATGAGGCGACCCATGCGGTTGCGACGTCAGAGCTGAACATGGCGCTGACCCGGGCCGAGGGCCGACAGGTGGCCGAACGCTGGCTGGTCGAGGCGCGGGTGGCACGCGGGCATCTGCGGCTGGCCTTACCGCCCTCAAGGCTCGCGCTGGGCGCGGGGGATGTGATTGAACTGCCCGGTGAGGGGCAGGAGGGCGCGGCGCTTTACCGGATCGACCGGGTGGAGCAATCGGACCTGCAGCTGGTGGATGCGGTGCGGATCGAGCCGGAGGTCTATGATGCCGCCGAGCTCACGGATGAGCTGGTGCCATTGCGGCCCTTTGCAGCGCCGGTGCCGGTGCAGCCCTATTTCATGGACCTGCCGCTGCTGCGCGGCGACGAGGTGCCGTATGCGCCGCATCTGGCGGCGACGGCACAGCCCTGGCCGGGGGCGGTTGCGGTCTATCAGTCGAGCACCGATGCCAATTACCGGCTGAACGGGATATTGCCTGCGCGCAGCACCATTGGCGTGACCCTGAACGATCTGGCGGCGGCATCGCCGGGGTTGATCGACCGGGGCGACGCCCTGGAGGTCAGGCTGACTGCCGGCACGCTGGAATCGGTGACCGAAGAGGCATTGTTGAGCGGGGCGAACCTGGCCGCGATCGGAGACGGATCGGCGGACAACTGGGAGTTGTTCCAGTTCCGGACAGCGACTTTGGTCGCACCGGGGGTCTACTGGCTGTCGGGGCGCCTGCGGGGGCAGGCGGGGAGTGACGCGCTGATGCCGCCGGTCTGGTCCGCCGGATCGCGCTTTGTCCTGCTGGATGGCAGGCCGCAGCAGATTGATTTCAGCCCGAACCTGCGCCAGGTGGCGCAGCATTTCCGCATCGGGCCCGCGCGGCGCGGCTATGACGATCCGTCCTATCGCCATCTGGTGACGGCCTTTGCCGGAAACGGGCAGCGCCCGCTGAGCCCCTGTCACCTGAGGGTCGTCAAACAGGCGGATGGCAGCTTTGATGTGAGCTGGATCAGGCGGACGCGGTTGAACGGCGATTCCTGGGAGGTGCCGGAGGTGCCATTGGGCGAGGAGAGCGAGCGCTATCTGCTGCGCATCACGGCGGGTGGCAGCATCCTGCGCGAACAACAGGTGGATGCGCCGGGCTGGACCTATAGCGCGGCGGATCAGGATACCGATGGTCTGACCTTGCTCTTCGAGGTCTCGGTGGCGCAGATCTCGGCGGTCTATGGGCCGGGGCTGGCGGAGACGCGGGTGGTGGGTGGCTGATGCGCGCGGTGCTGCTGAGCGACGTCCGGACGGCGGCGCGGGCCCTGCGGGCGGTGCCCGCGCCACAGCGCGCGGCGCTTTGTGCGCGGCTGTTCCTGGAGGCGGATTGGGCCGACCGCCACACCCGGCGATTGGGGCGGGTGCATCCGTTATGGGGCAATGGCACCTTGCTGGCCGCCGCCGGGGCGCGGCGGCTTGCCCCGCCGGGCCGCTTTGACGATGCGGAGGATTGCGCGTGTTTTCAGATGGTTGTCACGGCGGTCCTGGAAAAATGCGCGGCTGCCTCTTGCAAGCAGGGCTTACATGCACACATGGGAAATTAGTTGCATCACGGGTTTGCCATTGGTTTTCTGATGCGGCATGAGGTAGTCTGAGCGCAGCAAAGGACGTGATGTTATGGCCGAACCCCGCAGAAATATCTCCAGCGTTGACCCGGTCTGGCAGCAGATCCAGCATGAGGCGCAGCAGGCGGTGAAGGATGAGCCGCTGATCGGCGGCTTTGTGCATGCCTGTATCCTGCACCATAAATCCATCGAAAAGGCGCTTTCCTACCGGATTGCGGCAAAGCTGGCGTCGAATGAGATGTCGATGGTCGTGGTGCGCGAGATCGTGGATGAGGCGATTGCCGAGGACCCCGGTCTGGTTGAAGCGGCGCGCGCCGATCTGGTGGCGATTTACGAGCGCGACCCGGCCTGTCACCGGCTGGTGCAGCCGATCCTCTATTTCAAGGGCTATCAGGCGGTTCAGGCGTACCGCGTGGGGCATCACCTGTGGAAGAAGGGCAAGCGCGATCTGGCCTATTTCGTGCAGATGCGGGTGAGCGAGATTTTCGGGGTGGATATTCACCCCGCGGCGCGGATCGGCAAGGGGATCATGATCGACCATGCCCATTCGATTGTCATCGGTGAGACGGCAGTGGTGGGCGACAATGTGTCGATGCTGCATTCGGTGACGCTGGGCGGGACCGGCAAGGAAGAAGAGGATCGTCACCCCAAGATTGGCGATGGCGTGCTGATCGGGGCCGGGGCCAAGGTGCTGGGCAACATCAAGGTCGGCCATTGCAGCCGGATCGCGGCGGGCTCCGTGGTGCTGGAGGAAGTGCCGCCCTGCAAGACCGTCGCGGGCATTCCGGCGAAGATCGTGGGCGAGGCGGGCTGTGATCAGCCGTCGGTGCTGATGGATCACATGTTCGGGACCAAGAGCGTCTGACTGCCAGCTGACATTGTGAAGAATTCAAAAAGTGAAGAATTGAAAAAGCCGGGGCGCGCGTGCGCCCCGGCTTTTGCATGATCACGGCCGCGTCCCTGACGCGGCGGGTGAGGGGCTGTCTGCCCCTCACACTCCCCGAGGATATATGCCTGCCAAAAAGGGATCAGGCGAGCATGGTCATCGGCGATTCGAGGTTGGCCTTGATCGCGTTCAGAAGCTGCGCGCCCAGGGCACCGTCGATGACGCGGTGATCGACCGAGAGGGTGACCGACATGACCGTGGCCACGCTGACCTGGCCTTCGGCATCCACCACCGGCTTTTTCACCCCTGCACCCACGGCCAGGATCGCGCCATGGGGCGGGTTGATGACCGCGTCGAAGTTGTCGATGCCGAACATGCCGAGGTTGGAGATGGCAAAGCTGCCGCCCTGGTATTCATGCGGCGCCAGCTTGCGGTCGCGGGCGCGGGTGGCGAGATCCTTCATCTCCGCCGAGAGGGCAGAGAGGGATTTCATCTCGGCGTCTTTCAGGACCGGGGTGAACAGCCCGCCTTCGATGGCCACGGCGACGGCGACGTCGGAGGGTTTGAGCTTGAACACCTTGTCGCCTGCCCAGACGGCGTTGGCCTCCGGGACCTCCTGCAGCGCCAGGGCGCAGGCCTTGATGATGAAGTCATTGACGCTGAGCTTCACGCCCCGTGCTTCGAGCTGTTTGTTCAGCTGGGCACGGAAGGCCATCAGCGCGTCAAGCTGGATGTCGCGGCGCAGGTAGAAATGCGGCACGGTCTGCTTGGCTTCGGTCAGGCGCGCGGCGATGGTGCGGCGCATGCCGTCGAGTTTGACTTCCTCGTAGTCGCGGCCTTCGTACATTTTGGCGATGGCATCTGCGGAGGGGCCGGCCGGGGCCGCGGCCCTGGGTGCAGCGGCAGCGGCCTCGGCAGGTTGGGAGGCGGCGGCTTTGGGCGTGTCGGAGGCGGAGAGCCCTTCGACATCGGCCTTGACGATGCGGCCATGCGGGCCGGAGCCGGTGACGCCGGAAAGGTCCAGCCCCTTGTCCGCCGCGATGCGACGGGCCAGCGGCGAGGCAAAGATGCGGTTGCCGTCACCGCCTTTGGGGGCAGGTGGGGCGGCAGCGGTTTCGGGCCTGGCGGCTTCGGGTGCCGCCTTTGGCGCGTCCTCTTTCGGGGCTTCGGCCTTTGCCGGTGCGGGGGTGTCACCGATGTCATCGGCGCTTTCGCCCTCTTCCAGCAGCACGGCGATGGGGGTGTTGACCTTGACCCCTTCGGTGCCGTCGGTCACGAGGATCTTGCCGATCACCCCTTCGTCCACGGCTTCGAATTCCATCGTGGCCTTGTCGGTCTCGATCTCGCACATCACATCGCCGGAGGCGACGGTATCGCCCTCCTTGACCAGCCATTTGGCAAGCGTGCCTTCTTCCATGGTGGGCGAGAGGGCGGGCATGAGGATTTCTGTTGGCATCTGTCCGCTCCTTACTTGTAGGTGACTTTTTTGACGGCTTCGATGACCTCGTCGGTGGTCACCAGCGCGTGTTTCTCAAGATTGGCTGCATAGGGCATCGGGACATCCTTGCCGGTGCAGTTGATCACCGGGGCATCGAGATAATCGAAAGCCTGCTGCATGATGACACTTGAGATGTAATTGCCGACCGAGCCTTGCGGCCAGCCTTCTTCCACTGTGACGCAGCGGTTTGTCTTCATCACCGATTTGATGATGCTGTCGGTGTCCATCGGGCGCAGGGTGCGCAGGTCGATGACCTCGGCCATGATGCCTTCTTCTGCAAGTTTGTCAGCGGCTTGCAGGGCATAGCTCATGCCGATGCCGAAGCTGACGATGGTCACGTCGTCGCCCTCGCGCCAGATCCGGGCCTTGCCGAAGGGAACCGTGTAATCCTCGATCTCGGGCACGTCGAAACTGCGGCCATAGAGGATCTCGTTCTCCAGGAAGATCACCGGGTTGGGATCGCGGATCGCGGTTTTCATCAGGCCTTTGTAGTCCGAAGCGGAATAGGGCATCGCCACTTTCAGGCCGGGGATCTGCATGTACCAGGCGGCGTAATCCTGGCTGTGCTGCGCGCCGACGCGGGCCGCGGCACCGTTGGGGCCACGGAACACCATGGGCGAGCCCATCTGGCCACCGGACATATAGAGCGTCTTGGCGGCGGAGTTGATGATCTGGTCGATCGCCTGCATGGCGAAGTTCCAGGTCATGAATTCGACGATCGGGCGCAGACCGCCCCAGGAGGCGCCGACACCGATGCCGGCAAAACCATGTTCGGTGATCGGCGTGTCGATCACGCGCTTGGAGCCGAATTCATCCAGCAGACCCTGGGAGATCTTGTAGGCGCCCTGATATTCGGCAACCTCCTCGCCCATCAGGAAGACGTTTTCGTCGCGGCGCATTTCCTCGGCCATGCCGTCGCGCAGGGCTTCGCGGACCGTCTGTTTCTTCAGCGTGGTGCCTTCGGGCCAGTCGGGGGTTGTATCGACCCTGGGTTCGGGGTGCGACCTGGCCTCTGCCGGGGCCGCTGCGGATTTTTGCGGCGCGTCATCGGCGGCGGGGGCCGCTGCCGGTGCTTCGGGTTTGGCGGAGGTGTCGATGTCATCCGCGCTTTCGCCCTCTTCCAGAAGAATGGCGATGGGGGTGTTCACCTTGACCCCTTCGGTGCCTTCGGCGATCAGGATCTTGCCGATGGTGCCTTCGTCCACCGCTTCGAATTCCATCGTGGCCTTGTCGGTCTCGATTTCGGCCATGATGTCGCCGGAGGCGACGGTGTCACCCTCCTTGACCAGCCATTTGGCCAGGGTGCCTTCTTCCATGGTGGGCGAGAGGGCGGGCATGAGAATTTCGGTTGCCATAGTCTTATGCCTCCTGCGGGACTTCGGTTGCGTAGATATCGGTCCACAGCTCATCAAGTGCGGGTTCGGGGCTTTCCTTGGCGAATTCGGCGCTGTCGTTCACGACTTTCTTGATGTCCTTGTCGATGGCTTTCAGGTCCTCTTCACTGGCATGTTTGCCGGTCAGCAACAGGTTGCGCACGGCCTCGATCGGGTCGCGTTCGTCGCGCATCTTCTGCACCTCTTCGCGGGTGCGGTATTTCGCGGGGTCCGACATGGAGTGGCCGCGATAGCGGTAGGTCTTGATTTCAAGGATATAGGGGCCCTTGGCGGCGCGGCAGTGCGCGACCGCCTTGTCGCCCGCTTCCTTCACCGCCAGCACATCCATGCCGTCGACGGCCTCGCCGGGGATGCCGAAGGCCTTGCCGCGTTCCCAGATCTCAGCGGAGGAGGTGGAGCGTTGCTGCGATGTGCCCATGGCGTATTGGTTGTTTTCGATCACGAAGATCACCGGCAGTTTCCACAGGGCCGCCATGTTGAAGGCCTCATAGACCTGGCCCTGGTTGGCGGCACCGTCCCCGAAGTAGGTAAAGGTGACGTGATCGTTGCCCTTGTATTTGTCGGCGAATGCGATGCCCGCACCCAGCGGCACGTTGGCGCCCACGATGCCATGGCCGCCGTAAAAGCGTTTCTCTTTCGAGAACATGTGCATGGAACCGCCCTTGCCGCGTGAATAGCCGCCTTCGCGGCCGGTGAGTTCGGCCATCACCCCGTTGGGGTCCATGCCGCAGGCCAGCATATGGCCGTGGTCGCGGTAGGTGGTGATGCGGCTGTCGCCTTCCTTGGTGGTGGCCTCAAGGCCGACAACCACGGCTTCCTGTCCGATATAGAGGTGGCAGAAACCACCGATCAGGCCCATGCCGTAAAGCTGGCCTGCTTTTTCCTCGAACCGCCGGATCAGCAGCATGTCCTTGTAATAGGCTTTCAGCTCGTCTGCCGAAACATTGGGTTTCCTGGTGGTTTTTCTGGCGGCCATGGGCATCTCCTCAGTGCGCGCGGGTGGCGGGCTGCGCAATTAGTTTAGCGTTAAACTATTCTGTAGCGGATTCGGTGACAGAAGTGTAGAGCGGTTTTCTGCACGCGTGCAACCGGGCGAAAATCCGTGCGTTTGAGGCTTATCTGATTACAATTTCATCAGGGCGCACCATGCCGAGCACCCGGCGCACCTGTTCGTCGACCAGATCCAGGTCCAGGTAATCGTCCGACATGCGCTTGGTCAGGTTCTCCATACGCGCCACATCCATGCGTACTGTGGACAGCTGGCTGCGCAACTCCTGGCTTTCGGCAAGGATTTCGGCGCGGCGGAACAGGCCGTAATCGCCCTGGACGGCGGCAAAGGTGAAATAGAGGCTGAGCGCGAATGCAATCGCAAAGAACAGCAATGTGCCGAAAGCCGGGCGTGCGGTGCGTGTCATCTGGTCTGCCTCAATTCGTCTCTTGGTGGACGTGACGGGAGTATGACACAGGTGATTCGCCAATGGAATCCCCTCTGTGTGCGCAGATCAGTTTTTTGACATGAATATACCGGTCATTGCACGGGCAACACCGGGGGCAGGGCGGCGGGATTGGCCGCCGAATGCCTGTTTCAGCTGTTCAGCGCCGCGACGCCGGGCAGTTCCTTGCCTTCCATCCATTCCAGGAATGCGCCCCCGGCGGTGGAGATATAGGTGAAATCATCGGCCACACCGGCCTGGTTGAGGGCGGCAACGGTGTCACCGCCGCCCGCGACGGAGATCAGCGTGCCGGCACGGGTCTGGCGCGCGGCGGCCTGTGCGGCGGCAACGGTGGCGGTGTCGAAGGGGGCGATTTCAAAGGCGCCCATCGGGCCGTTCCAGATCAGGGTCTTCAGCCCGGCAAAGGCCGCTTGCAGCACGGCGATGCTTTCCGGGCCCGCATCCAGCACCATCTGGTCCGCTGCCAGTTTTGCATCCGGGCCCAGGGCCATGACCTCATGCGCGGCCCCTTCGGCGAATGCGCGCGCCACCAGCCCGTCGACCGGCAGGATCACCCGGCATCCGGCCTTGTCCGCCTGCGCCAGGATGTCCCTGGCGGTGCCGTAGAAATCCGGTTCTTTCAGCGATGCGCCCATGTCGGCACCAAGGGCTGCAAGAAATGTATTGGCCATGCCGCCGCCGATCACCAGCACATCGAGCCGGTTCACGAGGTTCTCCAGCAATTCGATCTTGGTCGAGACCTTGGCCCCGCCCACCACCGCGCCCACCGGGCGTTCCGGGGTGGCAAGGGCGGCTTCCAGCGCGCTCAGCTCGGCCTGCATCAGACGGCCTGCGCAGGCGGGCAGCAGCCGCGCCAGCGCCTCGGTCGAGGCATGGGCGCGGTGCGCGGCGGAAAAGGCATCGTTGCAATAGATGTCCCCCAGCGCGGCGAGGCGGCGGGCGAAGCCTTCGTCATTGGACTCTTCCCCGGGGTAGAAGCGGATGTTTTCCAGCAGCAGCACATCGGCGTCCGCGTTCAGCCCTTGCTCGGCGGTCTCAAGGCTGTCGATCAGGGCGACGGAACGTCCCAGCGCGCCCTCAAGCGCGGGCAGCAGCGGTTTCAGCGACATCTCCGGCACCACCTTGCCCTTGGGGCGGCCGAAATGCGCCAGCAGCAGGGGCTTGCCGCCCGCGGCAAGGATATCCGCGACGGTGGGCACGATCCGTTCGATGCGGGTGGCATCGGTGACGCGGCCATCCTCCACCGGCACATTGATGTCGACGCGCACCAGCACTGTCCTGCCGCCGAGTTCCATGTCGTCCAATGTCTTCCAGCCCATGCCGTGCCTCCGGTTTCAAATATGCTGGCTGTCTTTTGCCATATCAGGCGCGGGGGTCAATGCATCTGCTTGGCAATCGGCACAATCGACCTTAGGTATCGCTCAACCAATTTTGCGAAGGAGACCCGCATGGCTGAGATCAAAGACCCCGAAAATACGATCCTGATGGAGCTGAAAGGTGGCACCGTGACCATCGAACTGCTGCCGGATGTCGCCCCCAAGCACGTCGCGCGGATGAAGGAACTGGCCCGGGCGGGCAAATATGACAACGTCTGTTTCCATCGGGTGATCGACGGGTTCATGGCCCAGACCGGCGATGTGGAACATGGCAACATGGAAGACGGTTTCAACCTGCGGATGGCAGGCACCGGCGGGTCCGATCTGGGCAATGTGCCTGCCGAATTCTCCAAGGTGCCGCATGCGCGCGGCTCGCTGGGCGCGGCGCGTTCGGCCAATCCCGACAGTGCCAACAGCCAGTTCTTCATCAACTTCAAGGACAATGATTTCCTGAACGGCCAGTATACCGTTTACGGTCAGGTGGTGTCGGGGATGGAGCATGTGGATGCCATCGCCAAGGGCGAGCCGCCCGCCCAGCCGGACCGCATGATCAGCGTCAAGGTTGCCGCGGATGCGTAAACTGATCCTCTGCGGCCTGTGCGCCACCCTTGCCGCCGGCCCCGCGCTGGCCACCGGGCTTGAAATCGTGGTCGAGGGCGAGGCCAATGGCACCGTGACCATCGACCTGCTGGAGGACCTCGCACCCCAGCATGTGGAGCGCATCACCACGCTGGCAGAGCAGGGGGCCTATGACGGCGTCGTGTTCCACCGGGTGATTGACGGTTTCATGGCGCAGACCGGCGATGTGGAATTCGGCAAGGAAGGCGGCGACATGTCCCGCGCGGGCATGGGCGGCTCCGACATGCCGGACGTGCCGGCCGAGTTCTCCGACACGCCTTTTGACAAGGGTGTCGTGGGCATGGCCCGGGCGCAGAACCCGGATTCGGCCAACAGCCAGTTCTTCATCATGTTCGATGAGGGGCATTTCCTGAACGGCCAATACACCGTGGTCGGCCGGGTGACCGGCGGCCAGGACGTGGTGGACGCGATCAAACGCGGCACCGGCGGCAATGGCGCTGTCGAGGGTACGCCGGACGTGATGCGCAAGGTCACCGTGACCGAGTGATCTGTGCTGCAGGCAAAGCAAGGGGCGGGCCGTTTGGTCCGCCCTTTTGCGTTTGGGGAGGTGGATGCGGTGAAGGGTGGTTCTGAGATCAACGTGTCGTGGGGCGCAAGCCGGGTATCGCCCGACCTGGAGGGCGTTCCGAACTTAAGTGTGGTAGGGAACATCTCAGCCCGCAGGCCGGTCATGGTTTGGCAGAGGCTGCAAAATCGCCCTCCGGGGGGAGGTCGGGCGATGCCCGGCTTGCGCCGGGCGGGGTGGGCGCGGGTCGGGCGCGGGGCGTCCGGGCGTTGTGGTTAATCGGGGCTTCGGCCCGTACAGCCAATCCCACATCACCCCCCAAAAGCAAAAAGGCGCCGCAATCTGCGACGCCCTTTGAAACCGGGATGCCGATGCCTCAGGAGGCGGGGTTCGGCTTCTGGGTCGGTGCGTTCTTGGCACCGGGGTTCAGCGGGTCGTCCTGACGCTGGACGGAGCCTTCGAAATGCGCGCCGGATTCAATCGCGATGGTCTTGTGGATGATGTCGCCTTCGACCCGTGCGGTCGAGGTCAGGCGGACCTTGAGGCCGCGCACGCGGCCCACGATACGGCCGTTGATCACCACATCATCGGCAACCACTTCACCCTTGATGGTCGCGGTTTCGCCGATGGTCAGCAGATGCGCGCGGATGTCGCCCTCCACGGTGCCTTCGACGTTGATATCGCCCGTGGTCTTCATGTTGCCGGTCACATGCAGATCGGAGGACAGGACCGAGGCCGGGGGTTTCGCCTTGGGCGCCGATGCCTTGAACTCGTTGGGCTTGGGCTGGGCAGGCGTGGACTGCGCCGGGGCCTGCGGTGTCGCCTGGCGCTGGCTTTCGGCATCCTTGTTCGGGGCGGGATCGTTGATTTTGCTCTTAGAAAACATCGTTTGCAGCCTTGATATAGATCATGGGGTTAACAGCTTTGCCGCCGACTCGGACTTCATAGTGCAGATGAACGCCGGTGACACGTCCGGATGCTCCCATATCACCAATGTGCTGCCCGCGCGAGACCCTTTGTCCGACCTTCACGCGAATGCGCGACTGATGGGCATAGCGGGTCTCGATCCCGAACTCATGCTGGATCTTGACCAGACGGCCATAGCCGGACTGCCAGCCCGCATGGGTGACCACGCCATCCGCAGTGGCATAAAGCGGCGTGCCGATCCCGGCGGCGAAATCGACGCCGGAATGCATCCGCCGGCCGCCGGTCTTGGGATCGCGGCGATAGCCGAACTGGCTGGTGAAGCGAAAGGCGGATTTGACCGGTTTGGCAAAGGGCGCTTTCTGCGCCGCGATCCGGTAGAGGTTCAGCCGGTCCATCTGGTTCAGCAGACGGTTGGCGCGCAGCGTGTCGGGGGAGGGCTCCTCGCCCCGGGTGGTAAAGGAGAGCGGCGTCATCGGGCCACCCTGGCCGGAATAGCCGCGCTTGACGGTGGCCAGGATGCTGTCGGTGGACATGCCCGCATTGCGGAACATCTTGTCCAGCGGGGCGACGGAAACGGTCATCGCCTCTTCGAGCTGGCGGAAAATCGCGTCGTTCTGGTCTTTCATCAGGGCGATCTGCTGGGCCATTTCGTCGGCCTGCAACAGCGCGTCCTGTGCATCGACGATCACCTGATCGCGTTCCTTGGCAGTCTCGGCCAGTGCTTCGGCCAGAAATTCGATGGGGGCGCTGGAGGCGGCGGCCTGCACGACGCCGGTGCCGCCTTCGGCCAGCGACCCCTCAAGCGCGGCAAGCTGGGCGCGGGCGTCCTGACGTTCTTTCATGGTGTCGCGCAGGGTGGACTGGATCACGTCGATTCCGGTTTCCAGCTCGCGGCGGCGGGTTTCGGATTCCAGCAGCTCGGACTGCATCGTGGAAATCTGCTTGAGTGCTGCGTTGAACCGGTTCTGGGCGGCCAGCGCCTCTTCGGCGCGGCCATCGCGCTGTGCGGAAAGATCGTTCAGACGGGCCTGGTAGGTGCGCTGATCGCGCTTGGCCTGTTCGCGGAAGTTGCCCGACCCGATGCTGTCCATCAGCAGGATGGCGGTGGCGACGATGGCCCAGGCAACGACGGCGGCGCAGCCGGCAAAGGCGATGATCTGGGTGCCGGGACGCAGGCGGATAAAGCGCGTGTCACTGTCGGATTTGAGAAACACGCGACGTTCGGGAAAGTACTTCTCCAGCGTCGCATGGACCTTGATGGCAAGCGTAGAGCGCAATGTATATTCCTTTTTCCGTCCCAAAACGGGCGCGGTAATCCCCATACGCGCCCGAATTCAGATTTTCTTAGCTACACTGTGACCTTGGGGCAACCCTGTTGACCTGTCCGGCGGCGGCATTTCACCGGAATGCGGTATATTGGCAAAAATCCGCCGATACCAAGAGCTTGACGATTTGTGTTGAAGTTGAGCGTCTCAGCCCGAGGCGGTCAGCGGCCAGTAGAAGTCCGGGGGAATGCCCGCTTCGGCGCGTTTTTCCTCGTTGAACGGGGGTTTCAGATCGCCGTGGAAGTAGGTCCGCACAAGGCTGTGAAACCGTTCCTTGGGGTCTTCGTCGAAGCGCCCGCAGAGAAAGTGAAACCACTTGGACCCATAGGCGACATGGGCCACTTCCTCGGCATAGATCGTCTCAAGCGCGGCCACGGCGCTGTCAGCTTTGGCCTGTTTGAAGATCTTGATCATGCCGGGGGTCACGTCCAGGCCGCGGGCCTCAAGCACCATGGGCACAACCGCCAGCCGGCCCATCAGGTCATCCACCGTATCCTCTGCCGCGCGCCACATGCCCGCATGGGCGGGCAGCGCGCCGTAATGGCTGCCCATTTCTTCAAGGCAATCGCACATCAGGTTGAAATGTTTGGATTCCTCATCCGCCGCCTTGACCCAGTCGTCGTAGAACCCCATCGGCAGGCGGGTGTCGGTGAACCGCGCGATGATGTCCCAGTGCAGGTCCACCGCGTTCAATTCGATATGGGCGACGGCATGCAGCAGGGCGATGCGCCCCTCGGGCGTGCCGGGGCGGCGGCGCGGCACGTCGCGCGGGCTGAGCAATTCGGGCGCGGCGGGCCGGGCAGGGTGCAGCGGCGGGTCGGCATGGCCGATTTCAGGCGTCTCGCCCGCCGCGCGGGCGGCCTGCCACGCCGCCGCATGGCGGCGCGACAGGGCGGTCTTTTCGCGGCCATCGGCACAGCGCAGCACTGCTTCGGCCATCTGGGCAAGGGCGATCACAGGGCGCGCGCCGCCTCCAGCACCGCCTCCACATGGCCGGGCACTTTGACCTTGCGCCAGACCTGCGCGATCCTGCCGTCGGCGCCGATCAGATAGGTCGCGCGTTCGATGCCCATGGATTTCTTGCCGTACATGTTTTTCTCGACCCAGACGCCATAGGCCTCGGTCACGTCGCCCTGTTCATCCGACAGCAGCGGCACGGTCAGCGCATGTTTGGCCACGAATTTGTCGTGCTTGGCCATGGTATCGCGGGAAATGCCGAAGACCTTTGCGCCTGCCGCCTCGAAGTCCGACAGGTTTGCCGAGAAGCCGATGCTTTCCGTGGTGCAGCCCGGTGTGTCGTCGCGCGGGTAGAAGAACAGCACAACAGGTTTGCCGCGCAGGTCAGAGAGGGTCACCTCGCCGCCGCCGGTCACAGGAAGGGTAAAGTCTGGTGCTTGCTCGGAAATCTCGGGCATGGATCACGTCTCTTTCACTTGGATGCAGGATGTCGGGCTGTCATACTAGGCCAATTCAGGCGCGTGCCAAGAGGGCCGGCCGATTTGGGACACAGATGAGCAAACCCGACACGCCCCGCCCCAGACGCAAGCCGCATCAGCATGTGGCGCGTTTCGGCCTGTGGTCGATCCTGCTGCTGAGCCTTGCCGCCGGGGCGCTGGTGGGGGCGCTGTGGCTGTCGATGGGCCAGCCCCTGCGCGCGCCCGGCTGGCTGCAGGAGCGGATCGAGGCGCGGATCGCGCGTGAGCTGCCCCAGGTCAGGGTCTCTCTGGGCGAGGCGGAGCTGGTGGTGGAGGAAGGCTGGCATCCGCGCGTGCGCCTGCGCAATGTCGCCATCAGCACGCCCGAAGGGGCCGAGATCCTCAGCCTGACGGAGTTCAAGACCGGCTTTGCCCTGCGCCCGCTGCTGGACGGGATCGTGCAGCCGCAATCCATATCGCTCTCGGGGGTGGTGGTGACCCTGCGCCGGGATGCGGCGGGCCGGGTGGCGCTGAGTGCAGGCGTGGGGCCGGGCAGCTTCAGCCGCGAGGCCGCGACCCTGCCGCAGCTGATCGCCCAGCTTGACGGTGTGTTGCAGCGGCCGGCCTTGCAGGCGCTGACCGAGGCGGAGCTGCGCGCCGTGACCCTGCAGTTCGACGACCTGCGCGCGGGCCGCAGCTGGACCGTCGATGGCGGGCGGCTGCTGTTGTCGCGCGAGGCCGGGGTGCTGGCGCTGTCGGCGGATCTGGCGCTGCTCAGCGGCGGGGCCGGGGTGGCGACCCTGTCGGCCAATTATTCCAGCCGCATCGGTGCCAGCGCCGCCGAATTCGGTGTCAGTTTCGAAGGCGTCGCAGCCGAGGATATTGCAACCCAGGGCCCTGCCTTTGCCTGGCTGGGGGTGCTGCGCGCGCCGATTTCAGGCGCGGTGCGCAGCGGACTGAACGATGCGGGGCAGTTCATGCCGCTGAACGCGACCCTGCAGATCGGCGCGGGCGTGGTGCAGCCCAATGCGCGGACCCGCCCGATCCCCTTTGAGGGCGCGCGCAGCTATTTCAGCTATGATCCCGCCGAGGCGCTGCTGCGCTTTGCCGATGTGCGTCTGCGCAGCAAATGGATCAGCGCGGAAAGTTCCGGCACCGCAACCCTGGGTCTGACGCCGGAGGGCCAACTGAGCGATCTGGTCGGGCAGTTCACCATCCGCGATCTGCGCGCCAATCCGGCTGATATCTATCCCGCGCCTGTCGGGCTGGCCGAAACCGACCTCGATTTCCAGATGCGGCTGAACCCGTTCCGCCTGCAATTGGGGCGGGTGCAGATCAGCGACCAGGGCAAGACGCTGCTGCTGGATGGCAAGCTCTCGGCGCGGCCCGACGGCTGGCGGGTGGCGCTGGACGGGCAGATGGACGGGCTGACACCTGAGCGGCTGCTGCAGCTTTGGCCCGAGGGGCTGAAGCCCAAGACCAGGACCTGGCTGGTGGAGAATGTCCGCAAGGGGGAAGTCAGCAACCTTGACCTGGCGTTGCGGGTGGCACCGGGCAGGGCACCGCAGACCTATGTGGGTTTCGATTATGCCGGGGCCGATGTGCAGTTTCTGAAAACCATGCCGCCGGTGACCGGGGGCAAGGGGCATTTCAGCCTGATGGACAACCGGCTGGTGGCGGCCGTGGATGAAGGGGTGGTCACGGCGGATGAAGGCGGCGATGTGCGTCTCGGGGCTTCTTCCTTCATCATTCCCGATGTGCGCGTGCGCGACGGTGCCCCGGCGGTTGTCCGGCTGGAGGCCGAAGCGAGCGTGACCGCGGCGCTGTCCCTGCTGAACCGGGCGCCGCTGAACGTGATGGACAAGGCCAATCTGCCGGTCGATCTGGCAGGCGGGCGCGCCGCGCTGAGCGGTCAGATCGCCCTGCCGCTCAAGAAAGGCAGCAAGGACAAGGTGGTCTTCGACGTGTCGGGCAAGCTGCGCGATGTCAGCAGCAGCGTTCTGGTCAAAGGTCGCGCGCTGTCGGCCCCCGAAATCGACGTGGTGGTGGACAATGACCGGGTGATCCTGACCGGCGCGGGAGAACTGGACGGCGCAGGCTTTGACGGCAGTTTCGTGCTGCCCATAGGGGCGGGGCCGGCAACGGAAGAGGCGCAGGGGACAGCCGGTTTGCGCGCGGAGGTCAGCCTGGATCAGGCGGCGCTGGACGCCTTCGGGATCGCCCTGCCGCCCGGGACTGTCGCGGGGCAGACAAAGGCGCAACTGGAGGTGGACCTGCCGAAGGGCCGCGCGCCGGAGTTCGATCTGCAATCCGATCTGCGGGGGCTGCGCCTGTCGGTGCCGCAGCTGAACTGGGCCAAACCCCCGGCCAGCGCCGGAAAGCTGCGCGTGACCGGGCAGCTGGGTGCCACGCCGCGCGTGGACCGTCTGGCGATTTCCGGCCCCGGCCTGAGTGCCGAGGGCGCGGTGCGGTTGCGTGAAGGCGGGGCGCTGGACCGGCTGAGCTTTGACAGGCTGCGCGCGGGGGAATGGCTGGATGCGGCGGTGGACATTGTCGGGCAGGGCGCGGGCAAGCCGGTGCAGGTGGTGCTGCGCGGCGGTGTGCTGGACATGCGGCAGGCCGATCTGGGCAGTGGCGGCGGCGGCGGCGCACAGGCCAGCGGCCCGCCCGGCCCGCCGATGCAGGTCCGGCTGGACCGGTTGCAGATCACCGATACCATCGCCCTGACCGACCTGCGCGGCAATTTTGCCACGGCGGGGGGGCTGGACGGTTCCTTCCAGGCCCGGCTGAACGGCGGCACCCCGGTCGAGGGGCGGATCGTGCCGCAGAACGGACGTTCCGCCGTGCGGCTGATATCGGCGGATGCGGGCGGGGTGCTGCGCGCCGCCGGGTTGCTGCGGCAGGTGGTGGGCGGGCAATTGTCGCTGACTCTGCTGCCGGTAGGGACCGGCGGGGCCTTTGACGGCACCCTTGAAGTCACGGATGTGCGGGTCAAGGATGCGCCGGGCATCGCGGCGCTGCTGAACTCGATTTCCGTGGTGGGGCTGATCAACGAGTTGAACGGGGACGGCATCTACTTCGATCAGGTCGAGGGCAGGTTCCGCCTGACGCCAAAGCGGCTGACCCTGACCGAAGCCAGCGCCGTCGGCGCCTCGATGGGCCTGTCGATGGACGGGATCTATGCGCTCGATTCCGGCGTGATCGACATGCAGGGGGTGATCACCCCGGTCTATCTGCTCAACGGCATCGGGTCGGTGCTGACCCGCAAGGGCGAGGGGCTGATCGGGTTCAACTATACGCTCAAGGGCCCGGCCAGACAGCCCAGTGTCGGGGTCAACCCGCTGTCGGCGCTGACGCCCGGCATGTTCCGCGAGATCTTTCGCCGCCCGCCGCCAAAGGTGCCGCAGGCTCCGGGGGTGCCGCAGCCACCTCAAAAACCCGTTGTCCGGCGCACGCCGGGGCGATAGACGGCCCGGAAAAAGGCGCACCATGAAACTGTCAGATTTCGATTTCGACCTGCCCGAGGCATTGATCGCGACCCGGCCCGCCGTGCCGCGGTCTTCGGCGCGTCTGCTGGTGGCCGATGGGGCGGCGCTGCACGATTGCCGGGTGACCGACCTGACCAACTGGCTGCGCCCTGGCGACCGGCTGGTGCTGAACGATACCCGGGTGATCCCGGCGCGGCTGTCCGGGGTCCGGGTGCGCCAATCGGCGCAGGGCCAGGTCACCGCCCGGATCGAGGCCACCCTGCTGGAGCCGCGCGCCGATGGCACATGGGCCGCGCTGATCAAGCCGCTGCGCAAGCTCAAGGTGGGGGAGCGGGTGGATTTCAGCCCGGAACTTCACGCGACGCTGGAAGCGGTGGCCGAGGGGCAGGGCCATCTGCGCTTCAACTGCAAGGGCGCGGATTTCGACGCGGCGCTGAACGCGGCGGGGGCGATGCCGTTGCCGCCCTATATCGCGGCGAAACGCCCGGCAGATGCCCGCGACCGGACGGATTACCAGACCATCTGGGCGCGCCATGCGGGGGCGGTCGCGGCCCCCACGGCATCGCTGCATTTCGACGCGCCGCTGCTGGAGGCCCTGGCGGACAGGGGCGTCTGCTTTTCCCATGTGACGCTGCATGTGGGTGCGGGCACCTTCCTGCCGGTCAAGGTGGATGACATCACCCGGCACAAGATGCATGCCGAATGGGGACAGGTCAGCGCCGAGGCCGCATCGGAGATTGCCGCAACAAAGGCGGCAGGTGGCCGGGTGATCCCGGTGGGGACAACCGCCCTGCGGCTGATCGAGACCGCGGCGCGGGAGGGCGAGATCAGGCCCTGGGAGGGCGACACCGACATCTTCATCACGCCGGGCTTTCGCTTTCACGTCGCGGATGCGCTGATGACGAATTTCCATTTGCCGAAATCCACCCTGATGATGCTGGTCTCCGCGCTGATGGGGCCGCAGGCGATCCGTGACATCTATGACCATGCAATCGCGCAAGAATACCGGTTCTTCTCCTACGGGGATTCCAGCCTGCTCATTCCGGGTCAAAAGTGATACAAGTGCCAGGTGCCAGGCAAAACCGGCTTTTGCGTCACATCGCCGACCCGGAGTGCGGCGCTACGTCCGAAGGACGGGGGCAGGGGCCGGGCGGTCATGCGTGAAAATTGCAGCGACGGGCGGGATTGAGCCCGAAGTGACGCAAAGCGCTAGCCGGGCCAGCGCCTGCCCGGGGTGGGCGATGCTTACCTTGGTTCATGCCACTTTATTTCTCAACCGTGATGAACTCCATCGAGGGAATACCCAGCCTCACCAAATCGCCTACCGTCATGCCAAAGGCATGCCGTCTATCAAGGGCGCACCTTCGGTGCGACCGGCGGGCAGGCGATGGCCCGGCGCCTTCGGCTTGTTCCGGGCCTGGGAGCCAGTGACAGACGGCAGCATTGTTCCGCTCACCTGACCTTCACACGCGTCGCAGCGAAGGTCCGGAAAGAGTCCTTATTGACATGAGGCGTCAGCCGGGCATCGCCCGACCTGGAGGGCGTTCCAGACCTGTATGTGATGGGAAACGTTTCAGCCCGCAGACCGGATCATGGCTTGGCTGACGGTGCAAAATCGCCCTCCGGGGGGAGGTCGGGCGATGCCCGGCTGACGCCGGGCGGAGGCGCTTGGGGGTATGCACCGCGCCAATGGCACGGCCGCTTTGTTCGCTCACCTGACCTTGCCCCATACCACGCCCAAGGTCTGGTCCGGGTCGGAATTGCCTGGCACGGCCCAGTGACAAGATTCAGCAAATGCGCCGCCAGGAGTCGGTTTGCGCGACAATCGACAACAAGGGCGGTTCCGGCCCGACATGTGACACGATTCGCAAAAAATCGCCTGAATGTCGTATAACCGGGTGACGCCGCTGCCCAAGAGGTTCAGGGAGGGGCCAAACGGCAGATTGGATTCGCAGCGATGATACAGGTTCTTTCCAGCGCATGGGCGCTTTTGCTGGGCATGTGCCTGTTGATGGTCGGCAACGGGATGCAGGGCACGCTGCTGGGTATCCGTGGCGCGCTTGAAGGTTTTTCCACCTTCGAGATGTCCATTGTCATGTCGGCCTATTTCGTGGGCTTTCTGGGCGGGTCGCGGCTGGCGCCGCACATGATCCGCAGGGTCGGGCATGTGCGGGTCTTTGCGGCACTTGCCTCGCTGATCTCGGCGGTGATGATTCTCTATCCGACCTTTCCGGCGGTCCCGCTCTGGGCAATCGGGCGCGTGCTGATCGGGTTCTGCTTTTCCGCGGTCTATGTGACGGCGGAAAGCTGGCTCAACAATGCCGCCGACAATTCCAACCGGGGGCAGGCGCTGTCGCTTTACATGATCGTGCAGACGCTGGGCATCGTCGTGGCGCAGGCGCTGCTGCTGGCGGCGGACCCTTCGGGCTATGTGCTCTTCGTGATCCCCTCGGTGCTGGTCAGCGTGGCGGTGACGCCGATTCTGCTGACGATTAGCCCGACACCGGCCTTCGATACAACCAAACCCATGAGCCTGCGGGAACTGGCACGGTTTTCGCCGCTGGGCTGCATTGGCATGTTCCTGCTGGGCGGCGTCTTCTCGGCGCAATTCGGCATGGCCCCGGTCTATGGCGCGGAGGCGGGGCTGAGCGTGGCGCAGATTTCGACCTTCGTGGCCACCTTCTTTGTCGGCTCGGTGGTGCTGCAATATCCCATCGGCTGGGTCTCGGACCGGATGGATCGGCGCACGCTGATCGTCATCACCTCTGCCATCGGGGCGGCAGGCTCGGTCATGGGGATGATGCTGGGCGATGTGTTCTGGCTGCTGCTGATCTCGGCCTTCATCGTGGGCGGCATGTCGAACCCGCTCTATTCCCTGCTGATCGCCCATACCAACGACTTTCTCGAACATGAGGACATGGCCGCAGCTTCTGGCGGGATGATCTTTATCAACGGGCTGGGGGCCATCCTGGGGCCGATCATCACCGGCTGGATGATGGGCACCTCGCTGGGGCCGGGCGGGTTTTATCTGTTCACGGCAGTCCTCTTCGTGATCCTGGCGGTCTATGCCACCTACCGCGCCACCCGCCGTCCCGCCGTGCCGGTGGACGAGACCGGAAACTATGTCGCGCTATACCCCACAGCCACGGCCGTCGCCGTCGAATATGCGCAGGAATATGCCATCGAAAGCGAGCAGGATGACGAAAACAACAGTTGAACGCGGCAAACATGTCGCAATTGATATAAATCGTGAGTCGCCGTTGGGGTTAAGATGTTCATAAGGTGGGATGATCTTGCCATAGGTCGCAAGATTGCGTGCAAGCTGAGGAGTGTGATCCATGCAAGGCCCTGATGAAGTACTTTCGTTCTGGCTGGACGAAGTTGGCCCCAAGGGCTGGTACGAGGCCAGCGATGCGCTGGACGCCACCATCCGTGACCGGTTCGAGGCGACATGGGAGGCGGCCTGCGAGGGCAAATTCTCGCTCTGGCTGACCTATCCCTCGGGCGCATTGGCCTACATCATCCTGATGGATCAGTTCTCGCGCAACATGTTCCGGGGCCAGGCCAAAGCCTTTGCCAGCGACCGTGCCGCACTTGCGGCAGCGAAATCCGCGATCGAGCGGGGCTGGGACCTGAAGATCGACGAACCGGCACGACAGTTCTTCTACATGCCGCTGATGCATTCCGAGAATCTGTGTGATCAGGACCGCTGTGTGCGGCTGATGTGCGAACGCATGCCCGAAACCCGCGAGAACAACCTGCTGCATGCGCGTGCGCATCGCGAGGTGATCCGGCGGTTCGGGCGGTTCCCCTATCGCAACGAGGCCCTGTCGCGTGCGGGCACCAGCTGCGAGATCGCCTATGTCAGCGATGGCGGCTACGGGCAGACTTTGCGCGAATTGCAGGCAGAATCCGCCGTCG
This sequence comes from Sulfitobacter sp. G21635-S1, assembly GCF_027213915.1. NCBI lineage: Bacteria > Pseudomonadati > Pseudomonadota > Alphaproteobacteria > Rhodobacterales > Roseobacteraceae > Sulfitobacter > Sulfitobacter sp. G21635-S1. The sequence continues at coordinate 29,306 of NZ_JAPWGV010000012.1, read as the reverse complement.
CCTGACGACTTTCAGTTCTCGCGGTTGTGACAGATCAAAAAGTGGTTTAACGGTAAACTATATCTGTCTGTCACATTGCGAGGACCTCGAGAATGGCTGCAAAATCCTTTGATCTTATCGTGATCGGTGCGGGCCCCGGTGGCTATGTCGCCGCCATCCGGGGGGCGCAACTGGGGCTTTCCGTGGCGATTGTCGAGCGCGAGCATCTGGGCGGCATCTGCCTGAACTGGGGCTGCATCCCGACCAAGGCGCTGCTGCGCTCTTCCGAAGTCTTCCACCTGATGCACCGGGCCAAGGAATTCGGGCTGAAGGCCGAGGGCATCGGTTATGATCTGGACGCGGTGGTCAAACGCTCGCGCAAGGTGGCGGGTCAATTGTCGGGCGGGATCGGCCACCTGATGAAGAAGAACAAGATCACTGTGGTGATGGGCGAGGCGACATTGCCTGCCAAGGGCAAGGTCAGCGTCAAGACCGACGCAAAGAATGGTGGGGGCACCGAAGAACTGACCGCCAAGAACATCGTGCTGGCCACCGGTGCGCGGGCCCGCGAACTGCCGGGGCTGGAGGCGGATGGCAAGCTGGTCTGGACCTACAAGCACGCGCTGCAGCCCGCACATATGCCGAAAAAACTGCTGGTGATCGGTTCCGGGGCCATCGGCATCGAATTTGCCAGTTTCTACAATACCCTGGGGGCCGACACCACCGTGGTCGAGGTGATGGACCGCGTCTTGCCGGTGGAGGATGCGGAGATTTCCGCCTTTGCCAAGAAGGCCTTTGAGAAACAGGGCATGAAGATCATGCAGAAGGCCATGGTCAAGCAGCTGGACCGGGCCGGTGACAAGGTGACCGCCCATATCGAGGTGGGCGGCAAGATCGAGAAACACGAATTCGACACGGTGATTTCCGCCGTGGGCATCGTCGGCAATGTGGAGGGGCTGGGTCTGGAGGACCTGGGCGTGAAGCTGGACCGCACCCATGTGGTCACCGATGAATATTGCCGCACCGGGGTCGAGGGGCTTTATGCCATCGGCGACATCGCCGGGGCGCCCTGGCTGGCGCATAAGGCCAGCCATGAGGGTGTCATGGTGGCCGAGCTGATCGCGGGCGGGCATCCGCATCCGGTCAAACCCGAAAGCATCGCGGGCTGCACCTATTGCCACCCGCAGGTCGCATCGGTGGGCTATACGGAGGCAAAGGCCAAGGAGCTGGGCTTTGACATCAAGGTGGGCCGTTTCCCTTTCATCGGCAATGGCAAGGCCATCGCGCTGGGAGAGGAAAGCGGGATGATCAAGACCATCTTTGACGCCAAGACCGGCGAATTGCTGGGCGCGCATATGGTGGGAGCGGAAGTGACCGAGCTTATCCAGGGCTATGTGGTGGGCCGCCAGCTGGAGACCACCGAGGAAGACCTGATGAACACGGTCTTCCCGCATCCGACCCTGAGCGAGATGATGCATGAGGCGGTGCTGGATGCCTATGGGCGTGTGATCCACATGTGAGCCCGCCGGGGTGTGATCTGACGGACGCGCTGCGCGCGACACGATCTATGGGCGTTTCTTGCGGACCTGAGCCCCTCGGGGCAGATGTTGCGCGGTTTGAGGGGGTGAATTTTCTGCTGAGAAGGTGTTCAGGGCGCGATGCGTCCTGAACGACCTGTTTCGATGGTTTTGCGAGTCTGAACCGCCTCAAGGACAAGCCGCTGCGCGGGGCCTGCGGCCTCCTTGACCCGGTTCAGACTCTTGTTGTGCCAGACTCTTGTTATGGACGGGCCGCAGGGCCGGTGGCATAAGCAGGGCATGGTAAGTCTCAATCGTGTCGTCATGCAGCCGGCCAGCCGCCGGATGATCAATGCCCTGGGTCCCTCGGATCTGGATTGTGCAGAGATATCAGGCAAATGGGGCAAAAGGTTCGATTTCAAATCCTACAGCCAGTTCCGCTATCCCGAGTATGATGTCTGCGGTGAACCCTTTACCGATGCGGCGGGGGTGCCGCTGACCTTTGACCTGATCCTTGCCAATCAGGTCTGGGAACATCTGGACCGGCCCTATGCCGCCACCCGCAACATCCATCGCATGTTGCGCCCGGGCGGATATTTCTGGGTTGCGGTGCCGTTTTTCGTGCCGCTGCATGCGGCCCCGCAGGACAATTCGCGCTGGAGCGCGCGGGGGCTGAAGAACCTGTTGATCGAGGGCGGTTTCGCGCCCGATGCCATCCATGCGGAGCAATGGGGCAACCGGCATGTGGCGATGCGCAACCTCGAAGCGCGCTGGCCGCCGGAATATGACGCAGAGACCGACGACATCAGGAACGACCCTGAGATGCCGATCTGTTCCTGGGCGCTGGCGCAGAAGGTCTGAGGCGAGGGGCGGATGGCAGCGAAACAGACGTCTTTTGCGCTGGTCCTGGCGCTTTGGGCCGCGGGGCTGGGCGCTGCGGCGCAATATGGCAAGGTCTCGGTGATTTTCGACATGCTGCCGGGGGTCTATCCTGCGGCGGGGGCGTCGCTGGGTTTTGCCGTGTCGCTGGTGGGCTTTGTCGGCATCCTGCTGGGGGTGGTGGCCGGGCTGGTGGTGGCGCGGGTCCGCTATCGCCGGGCTTTGCTGATGGCGCTGTGGCTGGGGGCGGTGCTGTCGCTGTTTCAGTCTTTGTTGCCACCGCTGCCGCTGTTGCTGGTGTCGCGGGTGATCGAGGGCGCCTCGCATCTGGCGATTGTCGTGGCGGCCCCGACGCTGATCGCGCAGATCAGCGCGGAAAAGGACCGCGGCTTCACCCTGACCCTTTGGGGCACCTTCTTTGGCGTGGCCTTTGCGGTGCTGGCGGTTCTGGGGCGGCCGCTGGCGCTGGCCTACGGGCCGCAGGCGGTCTTTGCCGCCCATGGCGCCTATATGGCGGGCTGTGCGCTCTATCTGTCGTCGCGCCTGCGCCGCCTGCCGGACGAGGGGCCGCAGCCGGTGTTTTCGCTGTTGCGGGTGCTGCGGGACCATGTGGCGATCTACCGCTCGCCGCGGCAATCCGCGGCGGGGCTGGGCTGGCTGTTCTATACCTTCAGCTTTGTCTCCATCCTGACGGTTCTGCCGCCCTATCTGGATCCGGGACTGCGCGGCTGGATCATGGGGGCCATGCCGCTGGTCAGCATCGCGGTGTCGATGACAGCCGGGGTGGCGCTGCTGCGCCGGATCGCCGCGGTGCGGGTGGTCGAACTGGGATTCGCCGGATCGCTTGCCGCCGCACTCTGGCTCTGGGCCAGTCCGGGCGCGCCGCTGGCCTGTCTGGCGCTGGCCGCCGCGATGGGGTTGATCCAGGGCGCCAGCTTTGCCGCCGTGGCACAATTGAACGATACCGCAGCTTCCCAGGCCCGGGCGAACGGGGCGATGGCGCAGATGGGCAACCTGGGCAATACCATCGGCACGCCGGTGATGGCCGCCGGGTTGATCTGGCTGGGCTATGCCGCGCTGCCGGTGCTGGCGGGGGGCGCTTTCCTGGCCGGGCTGCTGGTCCACCTGTGGCTGGGGCAGCGCCGCGCCGCCTGAATGTTCTTCTTTAGTTCTTATTTTATCGTTGGAGAATCCCGCGTGCGCGCCTATGTAGAAACCGGGAAACGGGGTGCTGTATGGCTGAGCTGAAAAATATCGAAGTGCGCGGCGCGCGCGAACACAATCTCAAGAACATCGACGTGGATATTCCGCGCGACCAACTGGTTGTTATCACCGGGCTTTCCGGCTCGGGGAAATCCTCGCTCGCCTTCGACACGATCTATGCCGAAGGGCAGCGCCGCTATGTCGAATCGCTCAGCGCCTATGCGCGGCAGTTCCTCGACATGATGCAGAAGCCCGATGTGGATCACATCAGCGGGCTGTCCCCGGCGATTTCCATCGAACAGAAGACCACCAGCAAGAATCCGCGCTCCACCGTCGGCACGGTGACGGAGATCTATGACTACATGCGCCTGCTGTTTGCGCGGGTCGGCACGCCCTACTCCCCGGAGACCGGCAAGCCGATCGAGGCGCAGCAGGTGCAGGACATGGTGGACCGGATCATGACCATGGAGGAGGGGACCCGCGCCTATCTGCTGGCCCCGATCGTGCGCGACCGCAAGGGCGAATACCGCAAGGAATTCATCGAACTGCGCAAGCAGGGCTTCCAGCGGGTCAAGGTCGACGGCGCTTTCCACGAGCTGGACGCGCCGCCCACGCTCGACAAGAAGTTCCGCCATGACATCGACGTGGTGGTGGACCGGATCGTGGTCCGCGAGGGGCTGGAGACGCGGCTGGCCGATTCCCTGCGCACAGCGCTTGATCTGGCCGATGGCATCGCGATCCTGGAAACTGCTCCGGCAGAGGGGGAACCCGAGCGCCATACGTTTTCCGAAAAATTCGCCTGTCCGGTCAGCGGCTTCACCATTCCCGAAATCGAACCGCGGCTGTTTTCCTTCAACGCGCCTTTCGGGGCCTGCCCCTCCTGCGACGGGCTGGGGGTTGAGCTGTTCTTTGACGAGCGTCTGGTGGTACCGGACCAGAACCTGAAGATCTATGACGGCGCGCTGGCCCCCTGGCGCAAGGGCAAGAGCCCCTATTTCAAGCAGACCATCGAGGCGATTGCGAAACATTACGACTTCAACCAGCAGACCCGCTGGAAAGACCTGCCCGAGCAGGTGCAGCAGGTGTTCCTCTACGGGTCCGGCAAGGAAGAGATCAAGTTCCGCTATGACGAGGGCGGGCGCGTCTATGAGGTGACGCGCGTCTTCGAAGGGGTGATCCCCAACATGGAACGCCGCTATCGCGAGACGGATTCGAACTGGATCCGCGAGGAATTCGAGCGCTATCAGAACAACCGCCCCTGTGGCACCTGCGGCGGCTACCGCCTGCGCGCAGAGGCGCTGGCGGTCAAGATCGGCCCGGCGGATGATCTGAAACATGCAGGCCAGGTGGTGCAGATGTCGATCCGCGAGGCCTTCGACTGGTGCAACACCGTGCCGGCGGCGCTCAGCCCACAGAAAAACGAGATCGCCCGCGCCATCCTGAAGGAAATCCGCGAACGGCTTGGGTTCCTCAATAACGTGGGGCTTGAATACCTGACACTGGCACGCTCCAGCGGCACCTTGTCGGGCGGCGAAAGCCAGCGCATCCGGCTTGCCAGCCAGATCGGCTCCGGTCTGACCGGGGTGCTCTACGTCCTTGACGAACCCTCCATCGGGCTGCACCAGCGCGACAATGACCGGCTTTTGCAGACGCTGAAGAACCTGCGCGATCAGGGCAATACCGTGATCGTGGTGGAACATGACGAAGAAGCGATCCGCGAGGCGGATTATGTCTTTGACATCGGGCCGGGGGCCGGGGTGCACGGCGGGCAGGTGGTCAGCCATGGCACGCCCGATCAGGTGGCGGCGGACCCCAATTCGATCACCGGCCAATATCTGACCGGCAAGCGCGAAATCCCGATCCCGGCAACCCGTCGCAAGGGCAAGAAAAAGAAAGTGCAGGTGGTCAAGGCGACCGGCAACAACCTGCAGAATGTCACGGTGGATTTTCCTTTGGGGCAATTCGTCTGCGTCACCGGCGTGTCAGGCGGCGGCAAATCCACCCTGACCATCGAAACCCTGTTCAAGACCGCCTCGATGAACCTCAATGGCGCGCGCCAGACGCCCGCACCCTGCGAGACCATCAAGGGGCTGGAACACCTCGACAAGGTCATCGACATCGACCAGCGCCCGATTGGCCGCACGCCACGCTCGAATCCGGCAACCTACACCGGGGCCTTCACCCCGATCCGCGATTGGTTCGCTGGCCTGCCCGAATCCAAGGCGCGCGGCTACAAGCCGGGGCGCTTCAGCTTCAACGTCAAGGGCGGGCGCTGCGAGGCCTGTCAGGGTGACGGGGTGATCAAGATCGAGATGCACTTCCTGCCGGATGTCTATGTGGAATGCGAGACCTGCAAGGGCGCGCGCTACAACCGCGAGACGCTTGAGATCAGATTCAAGGGCAAGAGCATCGCCGATGTGCTGGACATGACCGTGGAAGACGCCCAGGCGTTCTTTCAGGCGGTGCCGTCGATCCGCGAGAAGATGGACGCGCTGATGCGGGTGGGTCTGGGCTATATCAAGGTGGGCCAGCAGGCCACGACGCTTTCGGGCGGCGAGGCGCAGCGGGTGAAACTCTCCAAGGAGCTCAGCAAACGCTCGACCGGGCGCACGCTCTATATCCTGGATGAACCGACCACGGGGCTGCATTTCGAAGATGTGCGCAAACTGCTGGAAGTGCTGCATGAACTGGTCGATCAGGGCAATTCCGTCATCGTGATCGAACATAATCTCGATGTGGTGAAAACAGCCGACCATATCATCGACATCGGCCCCGAGGGCGGCGATGGCGGTGGCCGTGTGGTGGCGACGGGTACGCCGGAAGACGTGGCCGAGGTGGCGGAAAGCTACACCGGCAAATACCTCAAGCCGATGCTCACCAAGGCGCGGGCGAAAGTGGCGGCAGAATAACCCCGGGCTTCATTGTTCCAAAAATATACCACGGGGGTCCGGGGGTGTGAAACCCCCGGTGCGCCGCCCTCCCGGCGGCCGCGACAATCCGGTTCACAGCACCGCGCGGGCAATCCGGATCAGTTGCAACGTCTCGTACTGGCTGTCGCTCAGCCGGATCACCTGACCGTTCAGCACCGCATAATTGACGTCCGGTCCGGGGGCGGGCAGGCGGTACAGACGGCTGAGTTCATATTGGGTCAGCGCGGCGGTGGGCGCCACGTTCAGCCCGCTGCCGATATCGGCCACCTGCGCCAATTCGTTGATCAGCAGCAGGCCGGTGTAATCCTCCTGATCCAGCAGCACCGGCATCCCGTCGATCAGCGCATAGCGCTGACCGTTCGGGGCAGGGGCCAGACCAAAAAGCCGCGCGATCTGCGCCGATTGCAACAGCAGGTTCTCCGAAGGGGTCAGGCCGCGCCGCAGATAATCGTCGCGCTGCCGCAGCCAGAGCCGGTCGTATTCCGCGTCATCGTAGCTGAGCCATTGCTCCTGGGTCACGCCCTGTTTCGCCAGACCGGGCGGCACGCAGGCCGGGGTCTTCTTGGCCAGGCCGGGGGGGCAGTTGCGATAGGTGATCAATTGTTCGATCGGGGTATCGGCGACCACCAGTTGCGGACCGGCCAGGGCAAGGGCAACGCCACCCAGAAGGGTCAGCATGTCGCGGTCCGCCGGGGCCTTCACGCGCAGGATCTCTTCCGCACGCTTGTCCCAGTCGGCACCGCGCAGCTTGCCTTTGCCCGCTTTCAGTGCCTTGTCCGGCTTGTCGTTCCTGGCCTGTTGCTTGTGGGCTTTCCCGGGTTTGTCCGGCTTGCCCTTTGCAATGTCCCCGGTCTTGTCCTTGCCCCTGGCCTGTTTGTCCTTGCCATGGCCCTTGGCCTTGTTGCCCTTGGCGGGTTTTTCGGCTTTTGCACCCTTGCCGTGCCCCTTGCCATTGTCCTTTGCCAGCCAGAGCTGCGCGCTGTGATCCGCGGCGGTCAGGGCGTTGACAGAGGAGGCGCTAACAGGGCCTGCGGCAAATGGCGCGGCGGCCAGGGAACTGGCCAGACCGACGCTCAAGAGGGCGGATGTCATCAGATGTCGCATGTGTTTCCTTCCCGGTACGGCGGCGCATAAACGTCACCTTTACGCATTCAACCGATGGGAAGGCAGATAGGTTCCCGGGCGGGATTGCCCGTCGGCGTGGCTCCGCCGACGGGGCTGGCGGGCATCAGCCGTTGCGGCCACGGGCCGCGAGACGGGGCAGCATGGCGGAAAAATCGCGGCCCTTGCCGTCTTCTTCCTCGACAAAGGTCTTGTAGATTTCCAGCGCCCGCGCCCCCATCGGGGTGTCGGCATCCACCAGCTCAGCAGCCTGTTGCGACAGGCCAAGGTCCTTGAGCATCAGTTCCGCGGCAAAACCGGGTTTGTAACCGTTGTCGGCGGGCGATTTCGGCCCGACCCCCGGCGCCGGGCAATAGGCGTTCATCGACCAGGAATAGCCCGAAGAGGTGCTGACCACGTCGAACATGCGCTGGCGGTCAAGGCCAAGCTTGTCGGCCAGGGCAAAGGCCTCGCAGGTGGCGATCATCGTGGCGCCCAGGATCATGTTGTTGCAGATCTTGGCGGCCTGGCCCGCGCCCGCAGCGCCGCAATGGACCGCCTTCTGGCCCATGATCTCGAACAGCGGTTGCGCTGCGGCAAAGGCCGCTTCGGACCCGCCCGCCATGAAGGTCAGCGTGCCGCCTTCGGCCGCGCCAACGCCTCCGGACACAGGCGCGTCCACCGCAAGAAGCCCTGCATTTTCAGCGGCTTCCGAGGTGTTCCTCGCGCTTTCCACATCCACGGTCGAACAGTCGATGAAGACCGCGCCCGCGCGAATATGGCCAATCGCCTCTGCCGCGACCTGGCGCAGGATCGACCCGTTTGGCAGCATGGTGATCACCACATCCGCGCCGGTGACGGCATCGGCGATGCTGTCGGCGACGGTTACGCCGCTGGCGGTTGTCCCGGCCACGTCATACCCCGCGACCGCATGGCCTGCCTTGGCAAGGTTCGCCGCCATCGGCCCCCCCATGTTGCCAAGTCCGATGAATCCGATTTTGAGCGCGGCCATAGAATGTCCTTTCAGAGTTTCACCGCATCCGCACCCAGCGGTTGCAGCATGTGAGAGATTGCCGCCGGGGGCACTTGGCCCCCGGCATGTTGCCAGCGCGGATTGCGGTCCTTGTCGATGATCGCGGCGCGGATGCCTTCCAGGAAATCGCCGTCTTCCATCGCGCGATAGGTAAAGCGGTATTCCAGATCCAGCGCATTTGCCATTGTAGGGCCAGTGTCGCGCAAGCGGTGAATGATCTCAATCGTGCAGGCCGCCGAGAGCGGCGAGACACGGGAGAGTTTCTTCAATGTGTCCTTTGCAAAACCGGTATCCGCAGTTTGCAAACTGTCCAGAACCGCCTCCAGATCCGCGCCAGAAAAATGCCTGTCAATCTCGGCAAGCTGGTCGCGCAGGCTGCCGGGGGGCGGTGTTCCCCCTTTGATTTCAGCGGGATCGCCGGTGTTTTCCAGTTTTGCAATAACCTCTGGCCAGGACGCTTCCGGCAGAAAGACATCTGCAAACCCTGCAAATATCGCATCATCCGGCCCCAGGCGTGTTGCGGTGGTGCCCAGGTATTCGCCCAGCCTGCCGGGCGCGCGGGCAAGGATCAATGTGCCGCCCACGTCGGGCACCAGACCGATGCCGCATTCGGGCATGGCGATCTGGCTGCTTTCCCCGACAACCCGGTGCGACCCGTGGCAGCCGATGCCGACCCCGCCGCCCATGGTGAACCCCTGCAGGAACGAGACGACGGGCTTGTCATAGCCGAAGATCTTGTTGTTCAGCCGGTATTCATCGGCCCAGAACCGGCGGCCGTAGGCGTAGTCACCCCTGGTTCCGGTCTCGTATAATTCGGCAATATCCCCGCCGGAACAGAAGGCGCGTTCGCCTTCGGCGTCGATCACCACCAGTGCCACGGCGTCATTCCCCGCCCAGTCATCCAGCGCCGCCTCGATCGCCAGACACATGTCATAGGTCATCGCGTTCAGCGCCTGGGGCCGGGTCAGGGTGATGCGCCCGGCGCGGCCCGTGATGCGGATGTCGATATCGCTCATGGCAGGGCCTCAGCGGTTCTTCAGCATGTCGCGGGCGACGATCACGCGCATGATTTCATTGGTGCCTTCAAGGATCTGATGTACCCGCAGATCGCGCACCAGCTTTTCGATGCCGTAGTCCGCAAGATAGCCGTAGCCGCCGTGCAGCTGCAGGCATTGATCCACCACCTTGCTGCCCGTCTCTGTCACGAATTTCTTGGCCATGGCGCAGAACTTGGTCGCATCGGGCGCCTTGTTGTCCAGCTTCCACGCCGCCTGCCGCAGGAAGATGCGCGCGGCCTGAAGCTCGATCTCCATATCCGCAAGGCGGAACTGCAAGCCCTGGAACTGGTCGATGGCCTGACCAAAGGCCTTGCGCTCGCCCATATAGGCGAGGGTCTTGTTCAGCGCCGTCTGCGCCGCGCCCAGCGAACAGGCGGCGATGTTCAACCGGCCGCCGTCCAGACCCACCATGGCATATTTGAAGCCCTTGCCCTCTTCCCCGACAAGGTTGGCAGAGGAAACATCACAATTGTCGAACTGGACCTGTGCCGTGGGTTGGCTGCGCCAGCCCATCTTGTCCTCCAGCCCGCCAAAGCTGAGGCCCTTTGTCCCATCCTCGACCAGCAGGGTGGAGACGCCCGCCGCCCCGTCGTCAGAGGTGCGTGCCATCACCACATAGGCATCGGAATAGCCGCCGCCGGAGATGAAGGCCTTGCTCCCGTTCAGCCGGTAGCCTTCGTTGGTGCGTTCCGCGCGGGTCTTGAGCGCTGCGGCGTCAGAGCCTGAGCCGGGTTCGGTCAGGCAATAGCTGAGCACGGTGTTCATGGCGACCACATCGGGCAGCACCCGGCCTTTCAGCGCATCGCTGCCGAATGTGTCGATCATCTTGGCGCACATGTTGTGGATCGACAGGAAGGCCGCGACAGAGGGGCAGGCCATCGAAAGCGCCTCGAACACCAGTGTCGCGTCCAGACGGCTGAGCCCCGAACCGCCAACCTCTTCCGAGACATAAAGACCGCCAAAGCCCAGTTCACCGACGCGCGGCCACAGGTCCCGGGGAATGGTGCCGTCCTTTTCCCAGGCATGGGCATGGGGCGCGATCTGATCCTGGCCGAAATCACGCGCCATATCGAAGATGGCTGTTTGTTCCTCTGTCAGTGCAAAGTCCATCGTGCTCCCTCCCCAAATCACGTTATTGAACGCTTGTTAATATCCATTCCTTGCAGAAATATTGCGAGCGATTTCCGGTGTCAGTCACCGGATATTTCGGCCAGCGCATTCCCCGCAGAGGGGTCTCCCAGTCGGGCGGCGGTTTCGAACCAGTGGCGGGCCTGAAACAGGTCGTGTGGCAGGCCGTCCGCATCGCGGTACATCTCGCCCAGGCGCCGCGCGGCCCCTGCATGGCCTTCATTGGCCGCATCCCAGAACCATTGCGCTGCCGTGCGCCGGTTCTGCGCGGTGCCATCGCCGTCATAAGTGGCCCTGCCCAGCAGGTACTGGCAGGCCCGCCCGCCCAGCTGCGCCTGTTGCAGGGCGGTCTGATAGGCCGCTGCCCGGTCCATGGGCAGGCCGACCCCGTCCCAGAGGGCCTGCGCGTAGTTGCAGGTGCCGGCCTGGTGTTTGGCGGTCGTGGCCTGCCGGAACAGGGTCGCGGCCCGGGTCAGATCCGCATCCACCCCCAGGCCATCGCGATAGGCCTCGCCAAGGCGGTTCTGCGCCGCTGCATCGCCCTGGGCCGCCGCAAGGGCAAACCACTGCGCTGCGGCGGCGGGATCGGGGTCTTGCAGCAGCCCGTCGGACAGAAAGATGCCCACCAGCCGCTGTCCGGGGCCATCGCCCAGGTCAGCCGCCTGTTGTGCAAGCTCCCGGGCGCGGGGCAGGTCGGCAGGCACGGCAGTGCCTTCGTAATAGAGCAGGGCGAGGGTGCGCATGGAAGAGGCAAGGCCCGACCCCGCAGCGCGTTCCAGCAGGGCGATGGCGCGGGGCACATCCACGTCGGTCTGCGCCCCGGTCAGCAGGTGGATTGCCAGGTTGTTCATCGCCAGCGTATCCCCCGCCTCGGCGGCGCGGGCCAGTTTGTCGATCTCGGTCTCTTCCATGATCAGACGCCCATCCGCGCTGATCCGCAGCAGTCCCGCGCTTGCGTCGATGTCGATGCGCGCCTCGCTGCTGGTGGGGTAAGATGTGCCGTCCACGATCACCTGCGCGCCTGTCAGCTGGATTTGGCGGCCATCCAGCACCACCTCGACCCCGCCCGCGATGGGATTGAGCATCTGTTCCTGCCCGCCGGAGACGGAGAAGGTGACGCCATTCATGGTCATGCTCGGGCTGTTCTGCGCGGCGGGCGGGCCCGCCAGAAGGGCCACACAGGGCAGGCTCAGCAGCAGAATCCTCGCGAAAAGGCGCATCCGTTCCTCCGTTCGGGTGGCAAAGGGGCCGTCTTGCGGCCCGCTTTGGTCTTGCAGGTGGTGTGGATGTTTACTCCATCACAGGGATGGAGAATTCACCACCCTCCTTGATGCCCGAAGGCCAGCGCGCGGTCACGGTCTTGGTGCGTGTGTAGAACTTGAACGCATCCGGCCCGTGCTGGTTCAAATCGCCAAAGACGGATTTCTTCCAGCCACCGAAGGTGTGATAGGCCAGCGGCACCGGGATCGGCACGTTGACGCCCACCATGCCGATGTTGATCCGGTTGGCAAAATCACGCGCCGCGTCGCCGTCGCGGGTAAAGATCGCGGTGCCGTTGCCGTATTCATGGTCCATCGCCAGACCCAGCGCTTCCTCATAGGTCTGGGCGCGCACGCAGGTCAGCACAGGGCCGAAAATCTCGTGCTTGTAGATGTCCATGTCCTTGGTCGCGCGGTCAAAGAGGTGCGGGCCGACGAAATAGCCGTCCTCATAGCCCTGCAATTTGAAGTCGCGCCCGTCGACAACCAGTTCCGCGCCCTGGTCGATGCCGGTCTGCACCAGACGTTCGATGTTGGCCTTGGCGGCGGCGGTCACGACCGGGCCGTAATCCACGTCCTTGCCGGCGGTATAGGGACCGACTTTCAGCTTTTCGATGCGCGGCACCAGTTTCTCGATCAGGCGGTCGGCGGTTTCGTCACCCACCGGCACAGCCACGGAAATCGCCATGCAGCGTTCGCCCGCAGCGCCATAGCCCGCGCCCACCAGCGCATCGGCGGCCTGATCCATATCCGCGTCGGGCATGATGATCATGTGGTTCTTGGCGCCGCCAAAGCATTGCACCCGTTTGCCGTTGGCGCAGCCGGTGGCATAGATATATTCCGCGATGGGGGTGGAGCCGACAAAGCCGACCGACTGGATCACCTCGTCGTGCAGGATCGCGTCCACCGCTTCCTTGTCGCCGTTGACAACCTGCAGGATGCCCTTGGGCAGGCCCGCTTCTTCCATCAGTTCGGCCAGCATCAGCGGCACGGAAGGGTCACGTTCGGAGGGTTTGAGGATGAAGGCATTGCCGCAGGCGATGGCCGGCGCGAACATCCACATCGGGATCATGGCGGGGAAGTTGAAGGGGGTGATGCCCGCCGTCACGCCAAGCGCCTGGCGCATGGAATACATGTCGATGCCGGGGCCTGCGCTGTCGGTGAATTCACCCTTCAGCAGTTCCGGCGCGCCGATGCAGTATTCCACCACTTCCAGGCCACGCTGCACGTCGCCGGCGGCATCGGGCAGGGTCTTGCCATGCTCGCGGCTCAGCGCCTCGGCCAGCTTGTCCATGTCGCGGTTCAGCAGGGCCACGAATTTCATCAGCACCCGCGCCCGGCGCTGCGGGTTTGTTGCCGCCCATGCGGGCTGGGCGGCCTGTGCATAGGCCACGGCCTGGGCCATTTCGGCACCATTGGCCAGCGGCACGCGCGCCTGAACTTCGCCGGTGGCGGGGTTCATCACATCGGCGAAACGGCCGGAGGTGCCTTTGACATGGGTACCGTTCAGATAATGGGTCAGTTCTTGCATAGCGGATCTCCCTTGGGTTGGCGGCAGATTAGTCTTGCAAAAAGGCATGTTAAAGGGGCAAGTTTTCAAAATGGTTTTGCATTTTTGCAAGACGATCTGCAGGAGAAGGCGAAAGGGCCGCGCGCATGGAAAATTGGGACGACATCCGCCTGTTCCTGGCCGTCGCGCGGGAGCGCAGCCTGTCGGGCGCGGGCAAGGTGCTGCGGCTGGACCCGGCGACGCTGGGCCGCCGGGTGGCACGGCTGGAAAAGACGCTGGAGGTTGGCCTGTTCGTGAAATCGCCGCAGGGCTATGCGCTGACGGAAGCGGGCGCGCAGCTGCTGGAGCGGGCAGAGGCGGTGGAACAGGCGATGCGGCTGGCCTCTGCCGGGGTGGCGGTGCCCAGCGACCGGATGACCGGACAGATTCGCATCGGTGCGCCGGACGGGGCGGCGAATTTCCTGTTGCCGCAGGTCTGCGCCGCGCTGGGGCGCGACCATCCCGAGCTGGACATCCAGATCGTCGCCCTGCCGCGCGTCTTCAACCTGTCGCGGCGCGAGGCGGATATGGCCATCGGTGTCTCCGCACCCACGGCGGGACGGCTGATCGTGCAGAAGGTCAGCGATTATCACCTGCATCTGGCGGCCTCGGACGGCTACCTTGGTGCGCAGGGCGTGCCGGCCTCGGTGGCCGATCTGAAACATCACCGCATCGTGGGCTATATCCCCGACATGATCTTTGACCGCGAGTTGGATTATCTTGCGGATCTGGGCCTGACGCGGGTGGCGCTGGCCTCGAATTCCGTCTCGGTTCAGTTGCAGATGGTGGCGCGGGGCGGTGGCATCGGCGTGGTCCATGATTTCGTGCTGCCCTTCGCGCCCGAAGTGCAGCGCATCCTGACCGCCGAGGTCAGCCTGAAACGGTCATTCTACCTGATCCGCCATGCCGACGATCAGTCCAACCGCCGGTTGAGCCGCTTTGCCGACCTCTTTGGTGCCGCGATCCGCTCGGAACTGGCGTTGCTGGAGGCAAAAGCTTGACAGCTAAACGCTTTCTGGTGACGCTGGACTTACGGGGTGCGTCAAAACAGGAGGAACGCCATGCTGGTGTCGCAAATTCTCAAATCGAAATCCGATGATGCGGTGGTGACCTCTGCGCCCACCCTTCTGATTTCAGAGGCGGCGCGGATGTTGTCGGAGAAGCGGATCGGCACATTGGTGATCTCCAAGGACGGCAAGACCCCGATCGGCATCCTGTCAGAGCGTGATATCGTGCGCGAACTGGGCAAACAGGGCGCGGGCTGCCTGAGCATGACCGTGGACAAGCTGATGACAACCAAGCTGGTGACCTGCAGCCGCGACGACCGCGCCGATGCGATCCTGCAGCAGATGACAGACGGCAGGTTCCGTCACATGCCAGTGCTGGAAAACGGCGCATTGGTGGGGCTGATTTCGCTGGGCGACGTGGTCAAGGCGCGCCTGTCCGAACTCTCGATGGAGAAAGATGCCCTGCAGGGCATGATTATGGGCCACTAGCGCTTGCGCCTCAGGCGCGCGCATGTTTGCTTGCGCGCGAAAACGACCAGATCCAGGAAGTCCCATGCGCATTGGCCTTTACCCCGGCACCTTCGACCCCATCACATTGGGCCATATCGATATCATCCGCCGGGCGACGCGGCTGGTGGACAAGCTGGTGATCGGCGTGGCCATCAACCGCGACAAGGGGCCGCTGTTCGACCTGGACGAAAGGGTCGGGATGATCCAGGACGAATGCGCCGAACTGGGTCGGCAGACTGGGGTCGAGATTGCGGTGCATCCGTTTGAGAACCTGCTGATCAACTGCGCGCGGGACGTGGGCGCGCAGATCATCATCCGGGGCCTGCGGGCGGTGGCGGATTTTGAATATGAATACCAGATGGTCGGCATGAACCGGCAGCTTGATGACACCATCGAGACGGTGTTCCTGATGGCCGAGGCGCAGCATCAGGCGATTGCCAGCAAGCTGGTCAAGGAAATCGCCCGTCTGGACGGGGATGTCAGCAAGTTCGTGACCCCCAGCGTCAATGCCAAGCTGCTGGAACGCTTCGGCTGAGCTTACATGCGGCTGGCGATCACGCCGGCCGTGTCCAGCATCCGGTTGGAAAACGCCCATTCATTGTCATACCAGGCCAGCACCCGCAGCAGGGTGCCGTCCTGAATCCGCGTCTGGTCGGTGGCAAAGACGGCGGAATGGGGGTTGCCCCTGAAATCGGTCGAGACCAGCTTGCGGTCGGTCACCCCCAGCACACCCCTGAGCGGACCTTCGGCCGCCGCTGCGCGAAAGGCATCGTTGACCGCCTCTGCAGTGGTGGACTTGTCCAGCGTCACCACCAGATCGCAGCAGGATACATCCGGTGTCGGCACCCGGATGGCATGGCTGGTGATCCGCCCCGCCAGATGCGGCAGCACATGGTCGAGCGTGCGCGAGGCGCTGGTCGAGGTCGGCACCATCGACAGCGCACCGGCGCGCGCGCGATAGAGGTCCTCATGGGCGGCATCGGTCAGGTTCTGCGAATTGGTATAGCAATGCACCGTGGTCATCATACCGTGCCGGATGCCAAAGGCCTGATCGAGGATATGCACCATCGGCACCAGGCAATTGGTGGTGCAGGAGCCGTTCGACACCACCCTGTCCCCGGCGGTCAGGCTGTCATGGTTGATGCCGTATACCACGGTCTTTGCCTCGCCCTTGGCAGGCCCCGAGATCAGCACGCGGCCCGCGCCGTTGCGCAGATGCGCCTCGGCCCGGACCGGATCGGTCATATGGCCGGTGCATTCCAGGGCGATGTCCACATCCTGCCAGTTCAGCCTTTCGGGCCGGGGCTCTGCCGTGACACGGATCGGGCCGCGGCCCAGGTCCATGGTGCCTTCACCCAGGGTCACGGTGCCGGGATAGATGCCATGCACGGAATCGAACTCGAACAGATGCGCGGCTGTCTCCAGCGGGGCCAGATCGTTGATCGCCACCACCTCGAACCGCCCCGGCGCCTGGCGCATCAGGCTGCGCAACACGCTGCGCCCGATGCGGCCGAACCCATTGATCCCCAGCCTGATGGTCATCACGACACCTTTTTGATCAAATCCAGATGCCCCTAGATTGCGCCCTCAAGGGGCCAAGTCAACGGGGGCGGGGGCAGAAACAAGTACCGATACAATATCGTGGGAGCGGCGGGGCAGGCGGCACTTTGCAAAATGCAGGGGGGAGGTTTGCAAATACCCGGCGTCAGCGCCAGAAGGCGATCCATTCGATCAGGTCGAACAGTTTCTTGCCCAGATAGATCAGGTGTTCATTGCCGAAGATCATCGTGTCCGCGACAAAAGCCGCGATCAGGATCAGGCCGAGGAAGATAGCGATACGGTTGGTCACGGGGGCGCGCCTGCCTTTGTGCATCAGGTCAGACCGATATGACAGCCCCGCGCCGCCCGCGCAAGCGTCAGCCCAACTGGCCCATGGCCACGGCCACATCCGCCATCCGCACCGAAAACGCCCATTCGTTGTCGTACCAGCCCAGAACCCGCACGGTCCGGCCCGCGACCACGATGGTCTGATCCGGTGCGAAGATGCAGCTTTCCTCGGTGTGGTTGAAGTCGATGGAGACTTTCTGCTCGGGGTCATAGCCCAGAACCCGCTTCATCGACCCTTCCGCGGCGGTCTTGGCGGCCAGGTTGATCTCTTCGACCGTGACATCGCGGCAGGCCTGAAAGGTCAGATCCACGGCGGAGACATTTGGCGTCGGCACCCGCATCGCGGTGCCGTCCAGCTTGCCCTTGAGGGCCGGCAGCACCTCGCCCAGGGCCTTGGCCGCACCGGTGGAGGTGGGGATCAGCGCCATGGCAGCGGCCCGCGCGCGGTACAGATCCTTGTGGCGGCGGTCCAGCGTCGGCTGGTCGCCGGTATAGCTGTGGATGGTGGTCATCAGCCCGCTTTCGATGCCCACCGCGTCATGCATGACCTTGGCCATCGGTGCCAGGCAGTTGGTGGTGCAGGACCCGTTGGAGATCATCCGGTCGGACTTTACCAGCGTGTCATGGTTGACGCCGTAGACAATGGTCTTGTCCACGTTCTTGCCCGGAGCCGAGAGCAGGACCCGTTTCGCACCCTGTTCCAGGTGCACATTGGCCTTGTTGCCATCGTTGAATTTGCCGGTGCATTCCAGCACCACGTCGCAGCCGTGCCAGTCCAGCTCTTCGAGGTTGTAGGTCGACATCACCTCGATATCGTTCTGGCCCAGGTTCAGATAGCCGTCGTCGATGGTGATCTCACCGGGGAAACGGCCATGGACAGAGTCGTATTTCAGCAGATGCGCTGCGGTTTCCAGCGGGCCGGTTGCGTTGATCTTGACCACTTCGATGTCGTCGCGCCCTGTGGCGGCGATATGGCTCAGGGTGCAGCGGCCGATCCGGCCAAATCCGTTGATACCGACTTTGATGGTCATTTGGTCATCCTCTGGGTGCAGCTTTGGGCGCTCTATAGCGGTCCGTGCTGCGGATGCGAAAGGGGCAAACGCGCGTGATTTCAGATTGTTAGCGATAAACCTTGGTGTTAGCGGTAAAGGCATGGCAGCTTTGCATTTGCCGCGCGGGGCGCGCAGGCTAACTGTGCCAGAACAACAAGGGGCACAAGATGAGCGGATTGATTGCATTGCTGGATGATGTGGCGGCCATCGCCAAGGTGGCGGCGGCCTCTGTCGACGATGTGATCGGGCAGGCGGCCAAGGCGGGCAGCAAGGCGGCGGGGGCCGTGATCGACGACGCGGCGGTGACGCCGAAATACCTGCATGGGTTCGAGGCCGCGCGCGAATTGCCGGTGGTCTGGCGCATCACCAAGGGATCGCTGCGCAACAAGCTGGTGTTCCTGCTGCCGGCCGGTCTGGCCCTGTCGAATTTCGCGCCCTGGGCGATTTCGCCGCTGCTGATGCTGGGCGGGGCCTATCTGTGTTTCGAGGGGGCCGAAAAGGTCGCCCATGCGGTGGGACTGTCCACCGGGCACGGGGATTACCCGGGCAAGGAAAGCGTGGTGGAAGACCCCGCGCATCTGGAAGAGCAGAAGGCGCAAGGTGCCATCAAGACCGATTTCATCCTGTCGGCAGAGATCATGACCATTGCCCTTGCCGCGATCCCGCCCAGCAGCTTCTGGATGGAGGCTGCGACCCTGGCGGTGGTTGCCGTGATGATTACCGTAGCCGTCTATGGCGCGGTGGGTCTGATCGTGAAGATGGACGATCTGGGGCTGGCCATGGCCAAGCGGGGGCGGCTCTCGCTGACCCGCGCGCTGGGGCGGTTGCTGGTGAAGGGGATGCCGGGGTTCCTGCGGTTGCTGACCATTGTCGGCACCGCTGCGATGCTCTGGGTCGGCGGGTCGATCATCATTCACGGGCTGGAGGAACTGGGGTTCGGCACGCTGGGCCACTGGATCCACGACGCGGCTGTCGCGGTCGCGCATCAGGTGCCTGCGGGGATCGAGGCGGGTACGGAATGGGTGGCAAAGGCGGCGATGGACGGTGTGTTCGGGCTGTTGCTGGGCCTGCTGCTGATCCCGGTAGGTGAGAAATTGATCACACCGCTGTGGCGCGCACTGCCCTTCGGGAAAAAGCCTGCCTGACCGGGTGCAGGGGACCTCTGCGGCGCGCAGGTCCGCCGTATGATCCAAAAACGCCCCGCCCGGCGCAGGCCGGGCATCGCCCGACCTAGTATGGCGGAAACGAAATGCGCATCATTTCCCACTGCCCCCGGATCGCTTGCGATCCGGTTCGCACCCGACCCCGCCCCCGTCAAACCGCAGGTTTGCCTCCGGCAAAACGGCGGGTGCGAAACTCCGACCTCGCAAGATGCTGCGAAGTATGGAAAAATGGAAATGCCCCGCCAAATGGAGAGCCGCTCTCGGTGTCGGGTGCGAACCCGCCGTCGAGAGCTGCATTCAATGAACCGAACTTTGAGTCCGGGTGACTAGGCTGAAGCATCCAGCGACACGAATGTCCCGAGCGTGCAGGGAATTTCATGGATTGCGCTTAGCATCCGCGCCAGCCGGTTCCAACATCGCACCGGCCGGCACAGCAACTTCCCGGCTGCGCCGGGAAGGTTTGCTCACCCGGCCATATCCACCCTGTGCCCTGAAAGGCGGGCAGATATGGCCGGTTTGCTTTTCGATGGCCGCAGGCTCAGAGCAGCGCCTTGGCCTTGTTCGCCACGTTCTGGGCGGTGATGCCGAATTTCTCGAACAATTCCTCCGCCGGGGCGGAGGCGCCGAAACGGTCCATGCCGACGAAATCGGCCTTGCCGAACTTGCCGCGTTCGCCCAGCAGCCATTGGTCCCAGCCCTGGCGCACACCGGCCTCGATGCCGACACGGACGGCACCACCGGGCAGGATGCGCTTGCGATAGGCGTCGTCCTGGGCGGCAAACAGCTCCATGCAGGGCATGGAGACCACCCGCACGCCGATGCCTTCTGCCTGCAACAGCGCGCGCGCCTCAAGTGCCACGCTGACTTCGGAGCCGCTGGCGATCAGGATCACCTGACGCTTGCCCTCGGCCTCGGCCAGCACATAGGCGCCTTTTTCGACCATGTTGTTGTTCTTGTGGTCCTTGCGCACGGTCGGCAGCCCCTGACGGGTCAGCGACAGCACCGAAGGCGTTTTCCTGGAGGTCAGCGCGATTTCCCAGGCCTCTGCCGTCTCCACCGTATCGGCGGGGCGGAAGACATAGGTGTTGGGGGTTGCGCGGCTGATTGCCAGATGTTCGACCGGCTGGTGGGTCGGCCCGTCTTCACCCAGACCGATGGAATCATGGGTCATGACAAAGACGGTCGGGATCTGCATCAATGCTGCCAGACGCATGGAGGGGCGGGCGTAATCGGTGAAACACATGAAGGTGCCGCCATAGGGCCGCACGCCGCCGTGCAGCGCCATGCCGTTCATCGCCGCCGCCATGCCGTGTTCGCGGATGCCCCAATAGACATAGCGCCCGCCGCGGTTGTCCAGGTCAAAGACACCCAGATCGCCCGTCTTGGTGTTGTTGGATCCTGTCAGGTCGGCAGAGCCGCCCACGGTTTCCGGCATGATCGGATTGATCACTTCCAGCACTTTTTCCGAAGAGGCGCGGGTGGCCAGCTTGGGCGCGGCTTCCGACATCTGCTTCTTGAAGGCCTTGATGGTGGCGCTCAGCTTTTTCGGCGGGTCCAGGGCCAGGGCGCGGTTGAAGGTCTCGCGCTTGTTGCGCGACATCGCGTCAAAGCGTTCCTCCCAGGCGCGGCGTTCGTCCGCGCCGCGCTTGCCGATCGCCTCCCAGGCGGATTTCACATCCGAAGGAATTTCGAAGGGCCCGTAGGGCCAGCCATAGGCCGCCTTGGCATCGGCCAGCTGACCCGCATCGGTCAGCGCGCCATGGCCTTTCGAGGTGTCCTGCGCCGCATGGCCCAGGGCGATATGGGTCTTGCAGGCGATCATCGTCGGCTTGTCGGACTTGCGGGCCTCGGTCAGGGCCGCGTCGATCTCTTCGGGGTTATGGCCGTCAATCTCGATGCAATGCCATCCGGCGGCGGTAAACCGGCCGATCTGGTCGGTGCGGTCGGACAGGGAGACAGGCCCGTCGATGGTGATGTTGTTGTTGTCCCACAGCACGATCAGCTTGCTCAGGTTATGACGCCCCGCCAGCGTGATCGCCTCCTGGCTGACACCTTCCATCAGGCAGCCGTCACCTGCGATGACATAGGTGTGGTGATCGACGATCTTGCGGCCATAGGTGGCGCGCTGGATCTCTTCGGCCATGGCAAAGCCCACGGAATTGGCGATGCCCTGACCCAGGGGTCCGGTTGTCGTCTCGATCGCATCGGCAAGGAAATTCTCGGGGTGCCCGGCGGTGCGCGCGCCCATCTGGCGGAAATTCTTCAGCTCTTCGATGGGGAATTGCGCGTCGCCCACCAGGTGCAGCAGGGAATAGATCAGCATCGACCCGTGACCGGCGGAGAGGATGAACCGGTCCCGGTCAGGCCACAGCGGGTTGGCGGCGTCGAATTTCAGATGCTTTTCGAACAATACGGTGGCGACATCGGCCATGCCCATGGGCATCCCGGAGTGACCGGAGTTCGCGGCGGCGACCGCATCCAGGGCCAGGGCGCGGATGGCGGTGGCTTTGGACCAATGGTCCGGGTGTGCTTTGGCAAGGGCGTC
This sequence comes from Sulfitobacter sp. G21635-S1, assembly GCF_027213915.1. Lineage (NCBI taxonomy): Bacteria > Pseudomonadati > Pseudomonadota > Alphaproteobacteria > Rhodobacterales > Roseobacteraceae > Sulfitobacter > Sulfitobacter sp. G21635-S1. The sequence continues at coordinate 7,506 of NZ_JAPWGV010000012.1, read as the reverse complement.
AAGATCCAAGGGAAGCTTCCTTATAGCGCGTCAGGGTTGCGCCCGTGCATAGCAGTCAAGGGGCAAAGTTCAAGCGCAACAGGCACGGGCGCTGCTTTGCGGATCAACTTCGCCGGTCAAGTTGCTGATCTGAAAGGGGGGCGCATTTGTCCGATCCTTTGGTTAGGATAATAAAAATCCTTGTGCAGGGGCGATTCGCCCGGAATTCTGCCGGGGCAGTGACGGTCGGTGACAGACAGGACGTGAAGGAACCGGGGAATGAGTGACATAGATGAACTGCAACGCCGCATCACCGCGGCCATGGACCGGGTTGCCGCCGGCCTTGAAGGCCTGGGCAAGGACGCGGGCGCGCCGGACCCCGAAATGGTCCAGGCGCTGGAGGACGAGCGCACCGCAAACGCGCAGCTGACCGAGCGGGTGCGCACCCTGAAAGCCCGCGCTGAATCCGAAAACGCAACGCTGCGCACCCAGGTCGAGGAATCGCAGGCCCGGATCGCCCAGCTTGATATCGAGCTGCAGCGCGTCCGCCGCGCCAATGCGCAATTGACCGATGCCTGCGCCGCCTTGCAGGAGGCCAACGCCGAAGGGGTGGGGGATGCGCATCTGATCAACAAGGCGATGCTGGCCGAACTGGAAGGGCTGCGCGCCGCCCGCGCCGCCGATGTGGCCGAAGGCAGCGCCATCCTCGCCGCGCTTGGTCCGCTGCTGGACAGCGCAGGGGACACCGCCGCCACCGCCGATACCGACGAAGCCGAGGAGGACGCCTGATGCCAGAGGTACGAATCACAATTGGCGGGCGCCAGTTCGAGGTTGCCTGTCAGGAGGGTGAGGAAAGCTATCTGCATTCCGCCGCCAAGATGCTGGATGACGAGGCGCAGGTGCTCTCCGATCAGGTCGGGCGCATGCCCGAGGCGCGGATGCTGCTGATGGCGGGCCTGCTGCTGGCCGACAAGACCGCCAGCGTCGAAGACCGCATGGCCGAGGTAAAGGCCGAACTGGCGGAGCGCGAGGCGGAACTCGCCGGGCTGCGCAATGTCAAGATCGAGCCGGAGCGCGTCGAGGTGCCGGTGGTGCCGCAGTCGGTCAAGGACACGCTGGCGGAACTGGCCGCAAGGGCAGAGGCGCTGGCCGCCGAGGTCGAGGAAAAGTCGGCGTGATCCGCCCCGCGCTGTGCATCGCGGCGCCTTTGCTGCCCGCCTGCGCTTGGGCAGAGATGCAGGTGCAGGCGATGCGCTATACCTGCGAGCGGGGTGTCGAGGTGCCGGTGGTCTATGTCAACGACGAGACCGGTCCAGGCATCGCTGTCCTCCATGTCGAGGGCGGCATGTACAACCTCCAGTCAGAGCAAAGCGCGTCGGGCGCGCGCTATGGCTATCCGTCCGACGGGTCGCATTACGTCTGGTGGACCAAGGGCGAGACTGCCACGCTGCTCTGGCACGACGGCACCGACGGCTCGGAAGAAACCCTGCTGGCGGAATGCCTGGTGAAGTGACAGCGCCGGTGGGCCGGACCGCATCCGGTCCGGCTTGGCCCGGCAGGCGGCCTGTCGCCGCGCCGGGGCGCTTAGCCGTTCGCTTCGCGGATCTTGTCAGCGGCGTCCTTGTCATAGGCCACGCCGTTTTCCTCGAACAGCGTATCCAGCTCGCCTGACAATGTCATCTCGGTGATGATGTCGCAGCCGCCAACGAATTCTCCCTTGACGTAGAGTTGCGGGATGGTCGGCCAGTCGGAGAAATCCTTGATCCCCTGGCGGATCTCTTCGTCTGCCAGCACGTTCACGTCGGAATAGGTGACACCCATATAGTTCAGCACCCCCGCCACGCGGGAAGAGAACCCGCACTGCGGCATTTCCTTGGTGCCCTTCATGAAAAGCACCACATCGTTTGCAGTGATCGTATCCTTGATCCGCGTTGTCGCATCGCTCATCGTTTTATCCTCGATAAATCCTGTTCAGACTGGGGCGCGCGTGGTCAGCGCCAGGGCGTGCAATTCGCCATTGGTCCCGTCCATCTTGCCCTTGAGCGCAGCATAGACCGCGCGTTGCTGTTGCACCCGGTTCATCCCCTTGAAAGAGGCATCCTCCACCATCGCCGCCATATGCACGCCATCGTTCCCCTCGACCACGATTCGGGCGTCGGGAAAGGCCGCGCGGATCAATTCTTCGATCTCACTGGCTTGCATCGGCATGGCAGGTCTCCGGTTATCATGTCGTCGCGACAGATGTAGTTGCCACAGCGGGGCAGTGCAAGCCATCCGCTGCCGCCTGACCCATCTGTGACCAAGGTCGCGCTGGACCTTTGCACGGGCCGGGGGTGTTCTTATCTGATTGAGCGCGGGTGCCCCGCGCATTACATTCCGGGGCAAGAGTGCATCGGACCTCTGGTCCCGGGACGAGAAGGATGATCAGCATGGCAGCGCAGACAGCACCGGAACAGGCCCTGGCGTGGATCGACGCGGGCCAGCGCGTGGCCCTTGCCACGGTGATCGAGACCTGGGGTTCTGCCCCGCGCCGGGTGGGCGCGCAACTGGTCGTTTCGGGCGAGGGCCAGATGGAGGGCTCGGTTTCCGGCGGCTGTGTCGAGGGCGCGGTGGTGATCGAGGCGCTGGAGGCGCTGGAGCAGGGCGGCACCCGGCTGCTGGAATATGGCGTCAGCGATGGCGATGCCTTTGCCGTGGGTCTGGCCTGTGGCGGCACCATCCGCATTCTGGTGGAACCGGTGGGGGAGGCCGGCATGCCCGAGGCGATGCTGCGCGATCTGGTCGCGGCCCGTGCCGGACGGCGCCCCGTCGCCTATGAGGTGGCGCTGGACGGCAGCGCGCGCAGGCTGGTGCACGAGGGGCATGAGGACAGGTTCCGCATGGACCGCTCCGGCGTTGACGCAGATGGCAAGACCTTTATCGCCATTCACAATCCGCCGCTGCGGCTGATCGTGGTGGGCGGGGTGCATATTGCCCAGCATCTGGTCGGCATGGCGCGCAGCACGGGGTTTGATCCCGTTGTGGTGGACCCGCGCGAGGCCTTTGGCGCGAAGGCGCGGTTTCCGGATGCGCGGGTGATCAACGACTGGCCCGATGCCGCCTTGGAGGCGATCGGGCTGGATGCCCGCTGTGCGGTGGTGCTGCTGACCCATGATCCCAAGCTGGACGATCCGGCAATCACCTGCGCCCTGCGCTCAAAGGCCTTCTATATCGGCGCGCTCGGCAGCACGCGGACACATGGCGCGCGGGTGGCGCGGCTGGCGGAGGCGGGGTTTGCCGAGCATGAGATCGGGCGCATCCATGGTCCCATCGGGCTGAACATCGGGGCCGCAGGCCCGGCAGAGATTGCGGTGGCGATCCTGGCGGAGATGATCCAGACGCTGAGGCAATCGTGAAGTTTGGCCCGGTCCCGCTTTCTCAGGCCGAGGGGGCGGTGCTGGCCCATTCCGTGCCGACCCGGGGCGGGCGGCTGCGCAAGGGCCGCGTGCTGTCGGGCGCGGATCTGCAGGCGTTGGCGGAAACCGGCATTGCAGAGGTGATCGTGGCCCGGCTGGGGCCTGATGACCTGGGCGAGGATCTGGCGGCGGAACGGCTGGCCACTGCCGTGCTGGGACAGGGAAAGGGGCTGAAGCAGACCCGCCCTTTCACCGGCCGCGTCAACCTGCTGGCCGAGGGGCCGGGGGTGGCGGAACTGGATGTGGCCGCACTTGAGGCGGTGAATGCGGTGCATCCGATGATCACCATCGCCACCGTGCCGCCCTGGCAGCAGATGCGCGACGGCGGCATGGTGGCGACGATCAAGATCATCTCCTACGGGGTGCCGGAGGCGGACCTGGCACAGGCCTGCGCGGCGGTGGAGGCCGCAGGCGCGATCACCCTGCGCCAGCCGGTGCTGAAGACCGCCACATTGATCATCACCGAAATCCCCGGCGGTGTCGGCGACAAGGGCCGCAACGCCATCGCAGGCAGGCTGGAAGCGCTGGGAGTGACGCTGGAGACGGTGAAACTGGTGCCGCACCGGCGCGCCGAGCTGGCAGCGGCGCTGGCGGCCTGCACATCGGAGCTGCTGCTGGTCCTGACCGGCTCTGCCACCTCGGACGGCGAGGACGTGGCACCCGCCGCCCTGCGCGCGGCCGGTGGCAGGGTCACACGCTTTGGCATGCCGGTCGATCCGGGCAACCTGCTGTTCCTGGGGGCGCTGAACGGCCGCCCCGTGATCGGCCTGCCGGGATGCGCCCGCGCACCGGCGCTGAACGGTGCCGACTGGGTGCTGTCCCGGGTGATCTGCGGCGTACCGGTCAGCTCTGGCGATATCGCGGGCATGGGGGTGGGCGGATTGCTCAAGGAAATTCCGACCCGTCCACAGCCCCGCCGGGGCCGCTGAAGCGGCGCGGATGCGCAGCCTTGGTACTTTAGTCCAATATCCCGTGATATCCGTTTTTATCTATTCTCAATAGAGGCTCTGCGTGATTTACTCACGTTCAAACAAGGTCACAAATGGGAGGATTTCATGACACAGGTCAAAATGACCGTGAACGGCAAAACCGCGTCCGGCGACGTGGAGGGCCGCACGCTCTTGGCACAATTCCTGCGCGATGATCAGGGCCTGACCGGCACACATATCGGCTGTGACACCAGCCAGTGCGGCGCCTGCGTGGTCCATGTGAACGGGCAGGCCGTGAAAGCCTGCACCATGCTCGCCATCGAGGCGGACGGTGCCACCGTTGACACCATCGAAGGGCAGGCCAATGCGGATGGATCGCTCAATGTGATCCAGCAGGCGTTTCAGGACCACCACGGCCTCCAGTGCGGTTTCTGCACCCCCGGCATGGTGATGTCGGCGGCGGCCCTGCTCAAGGAGAACCCCAAGCCGACAGAGGCCGAAGTGCGACACTACCTTGACGGCAACATCTGCCGTTGCACGGGCTACCACAACATCGTCAAGGCGATCATGGCCGCATCCGGCCAGGACGTCAGCGCGATCGCAGCAGAATAAGCACATCAACGCGTGGGGTCGGACCCACCCTGCAAGAGGAGATGTAGGGTGGGGGCCACCCAAGACATTCGGGAGGAATGAAGATGCCTAAAGACGGCGGAATTGGTGCCAGCACGAAGCGGCGCGAGGACGTCCGGTTTCTGACAGGGAACGGACGATACACCGACGATATCAACCTGCGGGGACAGGCCTATGTCTTTTTCCTGCGCTCCGACGTGGCACATGGCAAGCTGACCAGCGTGGACACGTCGGCGGCCGAAGGCATGGACGGGGTCGTCAGGATCTTCACCGGCAAGGACTTTGAAGGCGTGGGCGGCATGCCCTGCGGCTGGCAGGTCACCGACAAACACGGCCAGCCGATGCAGGAACCGGGCCACCCGGTGCTGGCCCAGGGCAAGGTGCGCCATGTGGGCGAACCCATCGCCGCTGTCGTGGCCGAGACGCTGGCCCAGGCCCGCGATGCCGCCGAGGCGATTGTCCTGGAGATCGAGGAACTGCCCGCCGTCATCAACATGAAGGAGGCGGTCAAGGACGGCGCGCCCAAGGTGCATGAGGAGCTGCCCTCGAACCTCTGCTATGACTGGGGTTTCGTGGAGGAGAACAAGGAGGCGGTGAACAAGGCCTTTGAAGAGGCCGCGCATGTCACCACGCTGGAACTGGTCAACAACCGTCTGGTCGCCAACCCGATGGAACCGCGTGTGGCGGTGGGCGATTACAGCCGTTCGGACGGCGAACACACGCTCTACACCACCTCGCAGAACCCGCATGTGATCCGCCTGCTGATGGGTGCCTTCGTGCTGGGCATCCCCGAGCACAAGCTGCGCGTCGTGGCCCCCGATGTGGGCGGCGGTTTCGGCACCAAGATCTTTCACTATCAGGAAGAAGCCTTCTGTACCTTTGCCGCCAAGGCCTGCAACCGTCCGGTGAAATGGACCTCCAGCCGGTCGGAGGCCTTCATGTCGGATGCCCATGGCCGCGATCACGTGACCAAGATCGAACTGGCGCTGGACGGGGACAACAACTTCACCGCGATCCGCACCGATACCTATGCCAACATGGGGGCCTATCTGTCGACCTTCGCGCCCTCGGTGCCGACATGGCTGCATGGCACGCTGATGGCGGGCAACTACAAGACACCGCTGATCTATGTGAACGTGAAGGCGGTGTTCACCAACACGGTGCCGGTGGATGCCTATCGCGGTGCCGGACGGCCCGAGGCGACCTTCCAGCTTGAGCGGCTGGTGGACAAGGCGGCGCATGAGCTGGGCGTGGACCCGATCAAGCTGCGGCGTCAGAACTTCATCACCGAATTCCCCTATGCCACCCCGGTGGCGGTGGAATATGACACCGGCGATTATTTCGCCACGATGGACAAGCTGGAAGAGATGGCCGACATCGCGGGCTTTGCGGCGCGCCGCAAGGAAAGCGAGGCCAAGGGCAAGCTGCGCGGCTTTGGCGTGAACTGCTATATCGAGGCCTGCGGCATCGCGCCGTCGAACCTTGTGGGCCAGCTGGGCGCGCGGGCGGGGCTTTATGAAAGCGCCACGGTGCGGGTCAATGCCACCGGCGGGCTGGTTGTCATGACAGGTTCCCACAGCCACGGGCAGGGGCATGAGACCTCCTTTCCCCAGGTGATTGCGGAAATGATCGGCATCGACGCCTCGATGGTCGAGATTGTGCATGGCGACACCGCGCGCACGCCGATGGGCATGGGCACCTATGGCTCCCGCTCCATCGCGGTGGGCGGATCGGCCATGGTCCGCGCGACGGAAAAGATCATCGCCAAGGCCAAGAAGATCGCCGGCCATATCCTGGAGGCCTCCGAAGGCGATATCGAACTGAAGGATGGCATGTTCAGCGTGGCGGGCACCGACAAATCCCTGGCCTGGGGCGATGTGACGCTGGCAGCCTATGTGCCGCACAACTACCCGCTGGAGGATCTTGAGCCGGGGCTGGAGGAGACGGCATTCTACGATCCGTCGAACTTTACCTACCCCTCGGGCGCCTATGCCTGCGAGGTGGAGCTGGACCCGGAGACCGGCCAGGTCACCATCGAGCGGTTCTCGGCGGCGGATGATTTCGGCAATATCATCAACCCGATGATCGTTACCGGCCAGGTTCATGGCGGGCTGGCACAGGGGATCGGCCAGGCACTGTTGGAGAACTGCGCCTATGACAGCGACGGCCAGTTGCTGAGCGCATCCTACATGGATTACGCGATGCCGCGGGCCAGCGATCTGCCCTTCTATGACGTGGACCATTCCTGCCAGACACCCTGTACCCACAACCCGCTGGGCGTGAAAGGCTGCGGCGAGGCGGGGGCGATCGGCTCTCCTCCGGCGGTGGTCAACGCGGTGCTGGACGCAATGCGCTCCGGCGGCAAGGATGTGGCCCATATCGACATGCCGGTGACGCCATCGCGCGTCTGGGCCGCGATGCAGGGGTGATCTGAGACGGGGGGTGGGGGGGGGGGGGGGGGGGGGGGGGGGGGGGGGGGGGGGGGGGGGGGGGGGGGGGGGGGGGGGGGGGGG